>JBAXPM010000035.1:0-39237 GCA_037132235.1 Paludibacter sp. | reverse complement strand
TTCTTTAGTCGGAATTACTAACCCAAAAATAGGAGTTCAGAATCTTACATGGTTTAATGTGTTTGATTTTCAGGTTGGAGACGAAATACATATTTCAGATAAATACTATCCATATCCTCCAGAACCACAATATTTTAGCGAAAACAAAATTATTAAGAGATATCTTTCGAGAAGGAATTTTACCGATTCAATAATTTATACCATTGATCGGACTCAGTCTAATCCATATAAACATGACACAATTGAATCAAAAATTTGTGTAAATAGAGAATTTGATAAATTGTCATACGAAACCGCATTTGATCCCACTGAATCTAATAAATATGATTGCGCATTTAAATATACAATGAAAAATACAGCGCCACTTTGTAAAATTGAGCCTCCTGTTCCAGCAAAATTCTATAATACTGAATCAGGATGTTGGAATTGGTTACCTGTTGACGGCTGCTTACCTGAATATACTTATATTAAAGGACTTGGAGGTCCATATTTTAATGATTGTGAAGCTGTAAATTTAGTTTATTACAAAAAAGGAAATGAAACATGGGGTGTTCCATATTTAAATTTAGGTTTTAATCAGATAAATATCAAGCCAAATATTTTTGTATTACCAAATCCCAGTACCGATAAAATCAACATTGACAATCTAACCGAATCCTGCACTTTCGAACTACTCGACCTGAAAGGCTCAGTGATGCTACGAACAACAATAAATGCTTCTGAAAAAACCATTAATGTGAGTCAATACGACAAAGGCTTGTATTTGTATCGCATTTCAGGTAAGGAAGGTCTGATGAAAACCGGAAAGATAGTGAAGAATTAATTAAACCTCAAAAAACAATACATTATGAAACGGATTATCGTGTTATTTAGCTTTGTATTAGTAGTGTTTGGTAACTTATCAGCTTATAATTACCAAACCGTGTATTCACATCGAACAGCTTATTTCAAAACAGACTACAGCAGTTTAACTACCATTAAAATTGACTCGGTAAAGCTACTTATTGATTCCATTCTATACCCGATTAAAAATCTACAGTTAGTGGACAATAATTGCTTAGACCCCAAAGGTTCTTCATGGCTTGGAGGAAAAATCCTGATTAATAAAGACTGGAATTATTTTTTCAACGAAGATTATGATACGGTTAAGATTAAAACTTCTGCGAAATTGAAAGAAAACTGGACTATATTTAAAAGGTCAGACATTACTATTGATGCTACATTAATCAAATGGGATATAGCCACGGTACTTGGTGTAATTGATTCTGTAAAGACTTTTCAATTAAATGTAATTGAAAAGACTGCGTCATCCGTTCCACACCCACTACAAGGAAAAACCATTCTATTGAGTAAACGGTTTGGACTTATCATTACGCCCAATCTCTTTTATTTTCCAAAAAGTAAATATTTTTACTATGGACTATCTTTCAACATATCTTCAACTTATGCATTAGCAGGTATTACTCATCCGGGTTTAGGCACGCAGAATCTTACCTGGTTTGATGCTTATGATTTTCAAGCAGGCGATATATTTCATTATACCTATGGTTCAAATTACCTGATGTATGGAGGAGACTGTGTAGAAGAAAAAACTATAAAGAAAATATTAGACCGGATTAATTACTCTGATTCAATTATCTATAAGATTGATTTAGAAATATCATCACGTATAATACATCAGGGAGAATTAGATTTTACTCAATCATATTCACATTATCAAACATCAGAAAAAATTTATAGAAATCCATCTTTTGACATCGAACCCGGGATAGTCAATTACAATAATGAAAAAACACGAATTACACTAAACAAACAATTAGGTGATTCCAAATCCGACTTCCCAGATGAAATAACCGATATGAATAATGGATGCTGGGGAAATTTCATTTATATGGATGGTAGTAACTCTTGTACTATTTCAAAAGGATTAGGGCTTAATTATTCATCTTCCACAACATGGGATAACATGGGAGGCTCAGAATTTGATTTAGTTTATTACAAAAAAGGCTCAACAACCTGGGGAGTTCCATTGGTTATTTCAGGTATAAATCAGCCTATAGTCGAATCAAATATAACCATATCGCCAAATCCAGCTACAGATAAAATCAGCATTGACAATCTCACAGAACCCTGCACACTCGAACTCCTCGACCTGAAAGGCTCAATCATGCTGATAACAACTGTAAATGCTTCACAGAACACCGTGAATCTGAGCCAATACGACAAAGGCTTGTATTTATATCGGATTTCAGGTAAGGAAGGTCTGCTGAAAGCCGGAAAGATTGTGAAGAATTAATCAAATCCTTCAATTAAAAAATGCAGAAAGTAAATTACTCTCCGCATTTTTTATCCCTAAATTGGCTATTAATGACTAATGTTTGTCAGTTGATTCGGGTCGTGTTTGTGTTTAAACATAAAAGCAAACAACACAGCAATAATCAACGCGTAAATTGCAAACGCGAACCAGATTCCATGCCAGTCTTTCAGGCCATTATTGGTGTAATAATTATCAATTACTATTCCGCTGATTTTACTACCCATATAGGCACCCAAGCCATTAGTCATCATCATAAATACACCCTGCGCACTGGCACGAATGGAAGGATCGGTAGTGGTTTCAACAAATAGCGAACCGGAGATATTGAAGAAATCGAAAGCCATACCGTAAACGATACACGAAAGTATTATCATCCAAAGTCCTTCGGCAGGATTTCCGAAGGAGAACAGTCCAAAACGAAGTACCCATGCCACCATCGAGAATAGCATTACATTTTTAATTCCAAAGCGTTTCAGGAAAAACGGAATAGACAAGATAAACAGGGTTTCCGATATTTGTGAAATGGACATTATAATGGTTGAGTATTTCACCACAAACGAATTGGCGTACTGAGGCACGTTTTTAAAATCATCGAGAAACGAATCGCCGTACATATTGGTCAATTGCAGGGCAGCACCCAGAAACATGGCAAAAATAAAGAATATCGCCATTTTATAGTTGGCAAACAGTTTGAACGCTTTTAAACCAAGCATTTCGGATATAGATGCTTTGTTGGAAATACTCTTTTGTGGTGGACATTTAGGCAGTGTAAAAGCGAAAACACCCAGTCCAATGGCTACAAACGCAGCAATAAGAAACTGATTTCCATTGGCTTTACTTCCCGACAGGTTGGTTATCCACATGGCTGCAATAAATCCTATCGTTCCCCACACACGTATAGGTGGAAAGGTTTTCACCACATCGTAGTTGTTTGTTTTCAGAATGTTGTAGGCAATGGAGTTCGACAATGAAATAGTTGGCATATAAAATATCATGGCCACCAGAATAACGTAGTAAAGTGTATCCGGGTCGTTTACCTGAGGAACAAAAAACAGCGTAATTCCGTAAAGTATATGCAAAATACCATACAATTTCTCTGCATTCAACCATTTGTCGGCAATAATTCCTGTAAGTGCCGGCATAAAAATGGAAGAAATGGCAAGTGTTGAAAAAATAGCACCAAACTGAGCTCCCGACCAGCCTTTTGCATTAAAACAATAAGTGCCGATAGTTATCAGCCACGCTCCCCAGACAAAGAACTGGAGAAAACTCATAAATGTAAGACGAAGTTTTAAATTCATTGTTGATTATTTAGTTGATTAAGTTTACTATTTTGATTGAGTTATATTTACTGCTACTGCCGACTATAAACTATCGACTTTTTCTTTTCAACGCATCCCTTAATCGCACAGCCAGTTCATATTTCTCATTATTCACAGCTACTTCCAGCATTTCTTCGAGTGCTTCAAGGCTGAGTAAGTCGAAATCCTCATCCGTAAGATCTTCAGCATTTTCCGGAACAATCGTTTTTTCGTTCACTTCCTCCGTTGAATGATCAATTTCAGTTCCAACTATATCCAGAATTTCTGATTTGATAAAAATAGGGCAATCGGTACGTACAGCCAACGCTACAGCATCCGAAGTTCGTGCATCCACAATCAGGAGTTTATTGTCACGCAGAATATGTAATTCAGAGTAAAACACATCACTTACCATATCGTATATCAGCACTTTAACCAACTCAGCATCGAATGAAATCAGAATATTTTTAATTAAATCGTGTGTAAGCGGTCGTGGTGATTTCTTATTATTCATTTTCAGAGCAATGGATTGCGCTTCAGGCTCACCTATCATCACCGAGAAACGACGGTTTCCCAGCACTTCACTCAGCACTAAACCATATGTTCCCACCACCGTCTGATTATATACCAATCCGGTAATTTCTATTTTAATTTCTTTATCCATAACCTATCAAGCTAATTACTAATAATTTACAATTAATAATTATTCTTTCCCCGTTTTTTAAGACAACAAATATACAGAAATTTTCAAAAGTAAAATTCAAAATTTCATTAAATGGACATATTTATAAATAAAAAAAATATAGCACATCTCTTACTGTTAATTATTAATTGCCAATTATCAATTATTAAAATAGTTGTAGTACTTTTGCATTCCTGACTCAACACATTATATGTTCCATAAATCAAACATAGTAATTAAAAATAAACGGGCAACTTTCGATTATGAAATTCTCGACCGGTTTACTGCAGGAATTCAGCTTTTCGGAACTGAAATAAAATCAATTCGTGATGGAAAAGCCGCACTGACAGACACTTATTGTACGTTTATTAATGATGAATTGTGGGTGAAAAATATGCATATTGCTACTTACTTTTTCGGAACGTATAACAACCACGAAGTTCGTCGCGACCGCAAATTGTTGCTGAACAAACGTGAACTTAACAAGCTTATTCGGGGCACGCGTGAAACAGGCAATACCATTGTGCCGGTAAAAATGTTTATAAACGAAAAAGGGCTGGCAAAACTCGAAATCGGACTGGCCAAAGGAAAGAAAACCTACGATAAACGTCAGTCGCTCAAAGAGAAAGAAGATAAACGGAGTATGGACAGGGCTATGAAAGATTGATTTCAGTTTATAAAGTTTGAAAGTTCGTAAAGGTTGTAAAGGTTAAAAGGTTCATAAAGTATAAACAAATCAACCGATAAACCAATTAACCGATAAACTAATAAACCAATCAACCAAAAAACCAATCACTTCTTCTTACTCTTGGTATAAAGAAACCGTTTAATCTTTTGCGAAGCAGTCTTTTCAAACGGTTCTTCCATAATATCCACGCGCTTAATCTGCGAAACTTTATTCAGTTTTTCATTCAGTTCTTTGGTGAAATGTTTTGCCCAAATGATATGTTTTTCTTTTTTATCTTCAATCACCAGTTTTAAGTGATCAATGGCTTTTTCGAGATCTTCAATTTCCACCAGCACCTTGGCTACCAAATAACCATCTTCCTCAATTACAAGTGATTCCACAACTATTTGATGATTATTAATTACCGACTCGATATCCTCGGGATAGATATTTTCACCACTTGCTCCTACTATTGTGTTTTTGATGCGCCCTTTGATATAAAGCCTTTTATGCTTGTCAAAGCGACCATAATCACCTGTCCGAAACCAGCCATCTTCGGTCAACACTTCACTCGTAGCTTCCGGGTTTTTATAATATCCTTTCATCACGTTCGGTCCTTTGGCCCAAATCTCTCCCACTCCTTTTTTACCGGGATTATGAATCTTCAGTTCTACACCATGCACAGCAAAACCGGTAGATTGCAACTTAGTGTGATGAACACCCGCACCGGCAAGTAATGGTGCAGTTTCGGTAAGTCCGTAACCAATGGCATAAGGAAAACGTGCTTCTTTCAGAAAACGCTCCACGCGTGAGTCGAGCTTTGCACCGCCAATCCCAAAGAATTTTAATCGTCCGCCAAAAGTCTGATACAACTTTTTGCCTGCTATCCGGTGAATCAATATCCTGAAAAACGGAGTTTTATAAATCATTCGTTTAAAATGATTACCGGTAAATTTGCTCTGTATCTGAGTTTTATAAATTTTCTCCATAACAAGTGGAACGGAGAGCATCATGCTTGGCCGGATCTTTTTCATTGCAGGCAACAATGCTGCCGGAGTGGGTGGTTTCTCAAGATAGTAAATTGTAGCACCGTATATGATAGGATATATCATACCAATAGTATTCTCATAAGTATGCGACAACGGCAGAAGCGACAAAAACACATCGGTGTGAGATATTGGCTGAAAAGTGTAGGATTGCATAGCCACAAATGCTATGTTTTTATGTGATAAAACCACTCCCTTGGAGCGTCCTGTAGTTCCTGAAGTATAAATAATAGCTGCTGTATCGTCTTCTTTTACAGTTATTTTGGGAACAGTAGCTTCTGAATTCATTTTTTTATTACCTGACACCTGACTAAAGTCATCAATCAGAATTGTTGCTTCCAGCGATGGCAATTCAAGTCCTTCAACTCTGGAAATCAACCGTTCACTTACGAATAATACTTTTGCTTCGGAATGAAGTAATACATTCTCAACTTCCTCCCTTGTAAAGTCGGGCAGCACAGGAACAATAATCAATCCTTTGGAAACTACTGAAAAATAAGCAATTACCCAATTAGGCATATTGTGACTAAATAAAGCCACTTTATCGCCTTTCGTTAATCCAAGTGAAAACAGGTTTATTGCTATTTCTTCAATTTTTTTTCCAAGTTCAGTGTAGGTTATCGGAGTACCATCAACAAATGAAACCGATGGCATTTTAGCGAAATTCTTGACTGAATAATCGAGAATTGATTTGAGGGTAAGAGGCTTTGGTTCAATCTTTTTATGCATAATACATGTTGTTTTTCAATGCGCTGCAGCAATTGAATATTTATGTAAAGATATGCATTAATTTGAGAAGGCAAACAGAAATAATCTACTTTAACGTCATCAGTTTACTTATAAATAAGGAAGATACAGGGACGTTTATTCAGTTCAGGCAACTGATTTTTCCACTCTTTAATGGTTTTGGTTTTGATAAATTCAGTTTCGAGTGTAATGTCGGCAGCTATACAAAGACGGGTATTTGGCTGGCAGGTTTTGATAATTTCTTCCAGCATTTTCATGTTACGATAGGGAGTTTCAATAAAAATCTGCGACTGATTTTCTGAATAGGCTCTTGATTCCAGCTTTTTCAATGCTTTGGAGCGTTCGTCAGGCTGAATGGGTAAATAACCCACGAAAGCAAAACTCTGTCCATTGAATCCTGATGCCATCAGTGACAACAGAATAGACGAAGGACCAACCAACGGAACTACCGTGAAGTTGTTTCGCTGTGCAATAGCCACCACATCAGCTCCCGGATCGGCAATAGCAGGACAACCGGCTTCCGAAAGTATGCCCATATCATTTCCGGCAAACATTGGTTTCAAAAAGCCACTGATTTCTTCCGGCGAAGTATGCTGATTCAATATAAAAAAAGTCAAGGTGTCAATATCTATCGCGGGATTGGCTTTCTTCAGAAAACGACGAGCTGTACGAACATCTTCCACGATAAAGTACTTCAAATCAGTAACAATCTGAGTATTTCGGGCAGGTAAAATACTGTCGAAAGCGCTTTCGCCAAGTGAGGTGGGTATAAGATAAAGACAATTCATAATTAATAATACATAATGAATAAATATTGACAACTTTCAATTTTCAACTGTCAACTGTTCTAACTCTTCATTCAGAATCTCCCATTCATAAACCTTTTGTTCCAGTTCGCGCTGTTTTTTCTGATAAAGAATAATATACTCATTGTCAGAGGCCTTTTCGGGCGATTGAAGTTGAATATCCATTTCCGCAATTTCAGATTCAAGCTTTGAAACCAGTTGTTCAACGTCTTCTACCGCTCTCTCAGCTTTTTTAATCTTACGACTAAGTTCTTTGCGTGCTTCGTAGCTCAGTTTATTATCAGAAACTGTTTTGTCTTTGGCCTCGGCAGCTGCTTTCAACGAATTTGAAACTTCCAGTTCACGCAAACTATCCATTTTTTTATACTGCAGAAACTCATAAATACCACCCATGTGTTCACGAACTCTCTTATTGCCAAATTCGTAAACCTTATTCACCAATCCGTCCAGAAACTCACGGTCGTGCGAAACCACAATAACAGTTCCATCAAAGGCTTTAATAGCTTCTTTCAAAACATCTTTTGAGCGCATATCCAGGTGGTTGGTAGGTTCGTCGAGAATAAGCAGATTTACCGGCTCAAGCAACAAACGAATCATTGCCAGTCGGCTTCGCTCACCACCCGAAAGCACTTTTACCTTTTTATCCGATGCTTCTCCTCCAAACATAAATGCTCCGAGAATATCACGTATTTTTGTACGAATATCACCCACAGCCACATAATCAATAGTTTCGAAGACTGTTTTGCTTTCCTCGAGTAGCGAAGCCTGATTCTGAGCAAAATAGCCTATCTTCACGTTATGTCCGAGTTTCAATTTTCCGGAATATTCTATCTCGTCCATAATACACTTAACCAGCGTACTCTTACCTTCACCGTTCTTGCCAACAAACGCCACTTTCTCACCCCGATTGATAATCATTCCTATATTATCAAGCACTAAATGTTTTCCATAAGCTTTGGATAAGTGTTCTATCTCGACAGGAATGCTTCCGGAACGCGGTGCAGGAGGAAATTTAAGATGAAGTCTGGAATTATCCTCTAAATCTACTTCCAGACGTTCCAATTTTTCAAGTTGCTTAACACGTGATTGAACCTGTATGGCTTTGGTAGCCTGATACCTGTAGCGTGCAATAAATTCCTCCGTATCAGCTATCATTTTTTGCTGATTTTCATACGCACGAACCTGTTGATCATGCCGTTCAACGCGTAATTGAATATATTTCGAGTAATTTACATTGTAATCGTAAATCTTTCCGAGCGAAATTTCTATGGTTCTGTTAGTTACTGCATCGATAAATGCCCGGTCGTGCGACACTAACAGAATTGCAGAATTGGAAGTAACCAAAAAGTTCTCGAGCCACTGAATAGATTCAATATCAAGATGATTGGTAGGTTCGTCGAGCAGTAATACTTCAGGACGCTGTAACAGAATTTTAGCCAACTCAATGCGCATGCGCCATCCACCGCTAAACTCCGAACATTGCCTGTCGAAATCAGTACGTAGAAATCCTAAACCGAGTAAAGTTTTCTCTATTTCGGCATAGAAATTACCGTTACCTATAATCTGCAAATGTTCATTCTGGTGAGTGAGGTGATTTAGAAAATCGTGGTAATCATCGCTTTCGTAGTCAGTACGCTCTGCCAGTTCAATATTCATTCGCTCAATCTCATCCTGTAGGTCTGTAATATGTTCGAATGCTTTTTCAGCTTCCTGCATTACAGTGGTACCTTCGTTATGAATCATGTGCTGAGGCAGATAACCTATTGTAAGGTCTTTCGGTATGGTTAATCGTCCACGGGTAGGTTGTTGCTTGCCGGCAAAAATCTTTAAAAGCGTGGTTTTACCTGCTCCGTTTTTACCAACCAGCGCTATTTTGTCTTTGGAATTTACAAGGAAACTTATTTCGTCGAATAAGGGTGAACCTCCGAATTCAATGGTAAGTTGTTCGACAGAAATCATTTTTCAGAAGTGTGCTAAATGCGTATAAACAATAATTACAATGAACCCTTAGATTCTTTTTCTATTTGCCGGTTTTTACGGTCAACCATTCTCCAGAGTATTTCGGTCAGAATAACGGCAAGAATAAATGCAACTAATGCTAATAAGCCGTTTGACCAGTTACGGCCAATTAATGCCAACGCAATAAATCCAATAGATACCAGCATTAAAACTAATGTTACCTGACGATGCTTTAAACCGGCTTTTAAGAGTAAATGATGAATGTGATTTTTATCAGGGTGAAAGGGCGAAACACCTTTTTTGATTCGTGTCAGCATAACTCTTAATGTATCGAACAATGGAACAACAAGTAGACATATTGCTACTGCAGGTGCTGCATTTATGTGATATATATCTTTTATAAGAAATTTACCGGAATTCGCATTCATTTCACAAAACTCAAATACATAAAGGGTTATCATATAACCTAATAATAATGACCCTGTATCTCCCATGAAAATTTTATTCTTCTTTCCAAACACATTATAAATAAAAAATACAACCAACGATCCGGCCATTGCATATGCAGATACAGCCAGATTTATAGAATTTGTATTTCTAAAATATATTGCAAAAAACAAGGAATAAATAATGCCGAGTCCGGATGCCAGCCCATCAACGCCATCAATTAAATTCAAGGCATTAATTATAGCTATAAATACAAAAATAGATAAAGTATAGCTTACAAAATCAGGTAACTGATTTACACCCAGGAATCCATGAAGACTGGTTAATCGTATATCGGATACTACAATAAGAAAAAAACCGGATACAAACTCTCCTATAAGTTTCCAGTGTGCTTTTATATCAATTAAATCGTCTACAAATCCTACAATCAGTATAAAAAATACTCCGATAATTACAAATTGTAATTGATCTATAATCCCATATGAGAATAGAAAAACAGTAAGCAAAAAAGATATAAAAATATTAATTCCACCAATATTTGGAATAACACCTTCATGTGAAGTTCGTTTATTAGGCCTAACAACAAAGTTTCTTTTTTTAGCAATATCAATAACCAAAGGCATGAAGCAAAGACCAATAACAAAGGAAATGATGATTGACAATTCGGGGTAACTCGTAATGAGATTAATTAAATACTGCATTTTTTAAATTTTATCGATTAAACATCCAACCGCTCGTATTGTGAGTTTTTACTCACAAATTCAGGAACAATTTTTTTCATTAACGAAACAGTCAGAAAATCTTTACACAGTGTACTATACTGAATTAATTCATCTATCTGCAAGGATACAGAGTCAAAATTGTACTCCTGAACCTTTGCAATCATAATTTTCGGGTTATGGGTTTGGGTGGTTATTTCTTTGTGGTTTAACAGTTCTTCATATAATTTTTCACCCGGTCTTAATCCGGTAAACTCTATTTTAATATCAACTTCCGGTATAAATCCTGCCAAGCGTATCATTTTGCGGGCAAGATTTACTATTTTTACCGGACTGCCCATATCAAATATAAATATTTCGCCACCACGTCCCATTACACCTGCTTCGAGTACAAGCATACAAGCTTCGGGTATGGTCATGAAATAACGGATTATTTCAGGATGAGTGACAGTTACGGGACCACCTTTTTCTATTTGATTTTTGAAATGAGGTATTACAGAACCGTTTGAACCCAGCACATTACCAAATCTTGTGGTAATAAATTTTGTCGTAGTATTATCTTGTTTTTGTAATTTCTTATATAAAGATTGAACGTAAATTTCAGCAATTCTTTTTGAAGCACCCATTACATTAGTTGGATTTACAGCTTTATCAGTCGAAATCATAACAAATCGTTGCACTTTATACTTTATGGCCAAATCAGCCAGTATTTTAGTGCCACACACATTTACCAATATACTTTCCACCGGATTGTCCTCCATCAATGGCACATGTTTGTATGCAGCTGCATGATATATTATATCAGGTCTGTACAAATCAATCATGTATTCCATACGTTCTTTGTTTCTAACATCACCTAAGAAAGCACTGAAATTTTGGTTTGGATATTGTTCTTCCAATTCCAGTTTTAAACTATGCATTGGTGATTCAGCCTGATCTAAAAGAATTAGCAATTGAGGTCCGTATTGAATTACCTGACGAACAATTTCACTACCTATTGATCCGGCAGCACCGGTTACTAAAACAACTTTAGATTTAAGTTGCTTAGCAATATTTTCATTCGAAATATCTATTTTAGGTCTTTCAAGTAAATCTTCTATCTGAATGGATTTGATTTGTTTAATAGAAGGCATATCGTTTTGCCAGATACTCATTGGAGGAGAGGTCAACACAGAAAGATTATTGTTTAAAAAAATGTCCAAATCCGTATTAGGATTAATCTGTGTCATTTTAAGTGGTGAAACAATGATAGCTTTTGCTTTTAGAACAACTACTTTTTTAACAACTTCTTCATTCAGCCGATACACTTTCACTCCCATTATTACTTTTTCAGTTGCACTTTTGTCATCATCGATAAAACCAACCAATTTATATTTATTCTCAGGTGTAGTTCTTAACATTTTAGCAATTCCAATAGCTGCAGACTGAGAACCATAAATCATTACAGGAATTATCTGACCTGAATTCTGACTAAAGTAATCATATAATATTTTAACGGTTAAACGAAGAATAAAAAGTTGCAAAAATGCCAAAACAGCATAGAAAGCTAAAGCCGAATAATAGAAACCTACATAACCACTAAAAAAATAAACAACGAAATTTATTAACGAAACAAATATCACATTAGAAATAACAGCAAGTAATAATTTTGACGCATCAACATAACCGGAATACCTGAGAACTCCGGAATAAGTATGAAACAACCAGAAAAAGACTATTTGAAATCCAATGATAAATCCTACACGTTGAAAAACAGAAAGGAATCTTTCATCAGGAATTTCTTTATATATACTGAGTGTTATGTTGTATGCAATATAATATGACAATAAGCATAAAAAAATATCAAACAGTAGCACAACCCATCTTGGGAGGTATTTCAATGTGGTAAGATGTGAAAAAACATCTGAGTTTAATAAAGAATTAAATTTTTCTTTCATTATCCGTGTTGATTATGATAGAAATTAAAACTATCAGGTTGCAAAGATAAGCTAAAATACGAAAATGATAAAAAATCATTAGACATTAAGCAATAAATCAACTAAAATAATTTTCAACAGCTTGATTATCTGAACCTAAATCATTTACAAATAATTAAAATAATGTTAAAACGGCGGATTAAAAATATAAATGTCTATCTTTGTCGGCATATTATATAAAGCAAAACACCTATGTCAATACACAGTGAAGATTCCCGTAGAGTTACTACTCACCGATTGATGGAAATGAAAAAACGTGGTGAAAAAATAAGCATGCTCACAGCTTATGATTTTACAATGGGAAACATAGTGGATAAAGCCGGAATAGATATTATATTAGTTGGGGATTCTGCTTCAAATGTAATGTGCGGAAACACAACAACCCTTCCAATTACGCTGGATCAAATGATTTTTTTCGGGAAATCGGTAGTTCGTGGTGTCAAACGTGCTTTAGTAGTTGTTGATATGCCCTTTGGCAGTTACCAGGGTAATTCGAAAGAAGCATTGGCATCAGCCATACGTATAATGAAAGAAACACATTGCGATTGCCTCAAACTTGAGGGTGGTGAGGAAGTTCTGGAATCGGTTAAACGAATTCTAACCGCCGGAATTCCTGTAATGGGGCATTTGGGATTAATGCCTCAATCCATTAATAAATATGGTTCATATACAGTACGTGCAAAAGAGGAAGCCGAAGCAGAGAAACTCATTAAAGATGCTCATTTACTTGAAGAAGCAGGTTGTTTCGCTTTAGTACTTGAAAAAATACCGGCAAAACTGGCTCAACAAGTTGCTGCTGAACTTACTATTCCTGTTATCGGGATTGGTGCAGGTGGCGGAGTTGATGGACAAGTACTGGTTCTGCACGATATGCTTGGTCTCACACAGGACTTTTCACCACGTTTTCTGCGTCGATATGCAAATATACAAAATATTATGAATGAGGCTATTGAGCATTATGTTGAAGATGTAAAATCAGGTGATTTTCCGAGTGAAAAGGAACAATATTAATAAGAAAATCCGGTAAATTCAACTTCACCGGATTTTTTATTATTCTTTTATTGTCCTGACAACCACCCAATTATTCTTTTCATGAAATTCAGTCAATTTTAAACCATTTCTGTTGGCTTCTGCTTCAATGATAGGAATATCCTCCTTATAGAATCCACTCATAAATAGTTCTCCACCAACACTCAGACATGAAGCATAACTTTCCATATCAGCCAGCAAAATATTGCGGTTAATATTGGCTAAGATAATATCAAAATGTAACCCGTCAAGCAATTCCGCTCCTCCCAGTTTAACATCTATATTACTGATTTTATTGTTTGATATATTTTCCACAGAATTTTCAGTACACCAGGTATCAATATCAATTGCAGTTATTCTTTCAGCCCCTCTCATTGAAGCAAGAATAGCAAGAACAGCAGTACCACAACCCATATCGAGAAGTATTTTACCTGTAAGATTCATTTTCAGAATCTCAGCAATTACCAGACTTGTAGTTTCGTGATGGCCTGTACCAAAAGCCATTTTGGGGTCAATGACAATATCATATTTTGTTTTGGGAACATTTTTGTGAAATGTGCTATGTATAACACATTCATCACCAATAACTATTGGTTCAAAGTAATGTTTTTCCCATTCCTCATTCCAGTTTTTTGATTCAATTTTTGAAAATGTATAGTTGATATTGGCTTCGAAAGGAAAATCATCCAACAAGACTTTTAGATTAGATTCTTGAAAATGATTTTCAGTAATATAGGCATTCAGGGTTTCCTCTGAGTTTGAAAAACTCTCAAAACCTATCTCTCCAAGCTCTTCGACTAACAAATCTGAAATATATTCCTCGAAAGGCTCAATAAAAAAACGGACTTCGAAATAATTCATAATAATCAACTACGTTAATGTTTTACTATAAACAACCAATTAAATGAAAATAATAACTTGCTTTATACAAAGATTTTATTTGTACGAAAAAATGCGTTATTTTTGAATATGCAAATATACAAATTTTGATACGATAATCAAGGATTGTTGATAATTTGAATTATCTTTCAATGGCACGATTCTTGCATATTTACAAAAAGAAAAAAATCACTAGAAAGACCAATTAAAAATAGGAGATAATATCATGAAACGCTTCACATTACTAAGCTTATTGACTTTGGCAATCCCATTTATATTAACAGGTCAAAATCAAAACGAAATTATTGATGACGTTTACTTTGCACCGTCCATTCAGGCTGCTATAATGAAAACAAATTCCAACAAAGCTCCTGAAAAACAGATAAATAATAGTCCTCGTCCGAATTATAAAAATGGTGCAAAGGAAATTGTTTTTAAAGAAAGACAGGTAAAGTATCCGACTATAATCAGAGATACGGTTTTTGCCGATGGTAAGTCACCTGATGGTTATGCAATTCATTCCGGTAATTTTGATATAAAATCCTATGATGGTCGAACAAACCCGGTGTATTTACACGATACGATATATTCCGAAGGAACAGCAAACATTGAAAACGATAATGAAAATCAGGAAAGTGGGCATTATCTGAACGGTTTTAACGGAAGTGAATCGGACAAAGAATATGCAGAACGTATCAGAAGATTTCATAACCCTAAATATACCATTTTCATTGGCGACCCCAGATATAACGATATTTATTTCCTCAATAGTAGTGACTGGAATGTCTATGTTGATGATTCTTATGCTTACGTAACCCCGACATGGACAAACCCTTACTGGTGGAATTATAGTATTAATCCATATGGATACGGTTATGGCTTTGGTAGCTGGGGACATGGGTGGAATTCACCATATTATGGTTTTGGTGGAATGTATAACAACTGGTATGGTTACGACAGCTTCTATGGTTATGGAGGAATGTACGGATATGGAAATTACTGGGATCCATACGGGTATGGGTATGGAGGTTATTATGGTTATGATAATGGTTTCTGGGGCGGAAGTTGGGTTACTACACGGAATAAAAACTATGATGAAAGTAACAGAAGATCGACGGGAAATTATTCAAGTTCCGGCAATACACGTTTAGGTGGAACACGATCAGAGGATGCATCGAGTAGAATTAATTCCGGTGGTTTGGTTTCTACTTCACGAAATCAATATACTGTTGTAAGTGGTTCTAATACAAATTCGGGGTATGTTTCAAGAAGTACATCAACAGGAGTGAATACCAGAAATTCAACAAGTCTGACAAATGGAATTGGTATTGTACGTAACAATTTCAACAGAAATTTCGGAAGCGATAATTCAACAGTTAGAACTCCGGCAACCGGATTAAATATAAATACGAGTCCTCGTACATATACAGCTACTTCTAATTCAGTTCCAACAAGTACTTATTCGACACGAGACAATGGTACTTCAGCCTCGACATTCAGGAATTCAACTCCAACTGTTACTCGCTCAAGCACTTCGAACAGCTCAGTAAATCCTTCTCGTGGAAACTATTATAATGGAAGTACAAGAAGTAGTAGCCCTGCTCCTTCTTCCTATTCGTCTTCTTCAAACAGTTCATCATATTCTGGTAGTAGTTCCTCATATTCAGGCAGTTCAAGTTCCGGAAGCAGCAGTTCGGGCGGTGGAAGTCGTAACTCTTCAAGTTCAGGTGGTAGAAGATAGTATTGAGGAAGAATTGTAGTTTTAATTTATTAATTCAAAAAATATGAAAAAGATATTTAGTGTAGTATTGGCTTTGTTGAACATTACATGCATAATTTCACAAACAGAATTTGATGCAATGAAAATGATTCAACCCGATATAACAGGGACAGCAAGATATATGGGAATGGCAGGTGCATTTGGTGCATTGGGAGGTGATGCTTCGGCTATTAAAGATAATCCTGCAGGTTTAGGAATTTACAGAAGCTCTGAAATGACCTGTACTTTAAATTATCTTAATCAAAACAGCAGTTCATCATGGAATGACACAAAAGGATCAGATGTATATAATGGACTTGGATTTAATAATTTGGCTTACATTTATGCTAAACCTACTCATAGATATGAAACTGAAAATACCGGATTTTTAAGTTCAAACTGGTCATTCTCATTCAACCGATTAAAAAATTTTGATCGAAATTCAAATATAAATGGTGCAAAACAAGCATCATCAATTACTGATTACATGGGCTATTTTACCGGAAAAATTACAAGTGCTGACATGAGTTTTACCGACCCGGTTTATGACCCGTATCAAAATGTAGATATACCCTGGATCTCGATTATTGGCTCAGATGGACATCTTATTAATGAAACAGTGACATCCGGAATAAGTTCTTGGAATTCTGTTTTAAACACAGGTGAAAACGTAATTCCGTCTTTCAACATTCAGGAACGTGGTTCTATTGATGAATACTCAATTGGTTGGGCAGGTAATTTCAGCAACAATTTATACTTTGGCACAAATATGAATATGCAAGGTATTAATTATTCGAAAATTAGTCAATATAAAGAGAGTTTTGAAAACGGTGGCGGAATGACTTTAAGCAACACTTTAACAACAATGGGTTTAGGGATAAATTTAAGTGGCGGAATAATTTACCAACCAATGGATGCTTTTAGAATGGGATTTTCGATTCATACACCATCAGTATATTTTATGACGGATATAAATTATGCGAATCTGGATTACTATTTAACTCCTACAAGCAATGGTAATTTTGATTCTCCGAGTGCAACAAATGTTTATTTATTGTCATCGCCATGGAAATTTAATGCAAGTGCTGCGATTATTTTAGGACAAAAAGGACTTATTAGCGGAGAATACGCTATTAGTTACAATACCGGTGCTTATTTTTTGGATAAAAATAACAGTACTCAAAATTATACTGACGAAAATAATGGGATTCCTACTATGCTTAAGGATGTTAAGACTCTCAAAATAGGTGCTGAATATAAATACTCAAAAAATCTGGCTTTCAGAATTGGTTATGCAAATATGAGTGCCGGAACAAATCCATTGGCTGATAAACTTTTAAGACCAAATACCACTCGCACCGATTTGGAATATTTAATAAATAATAGTACAAATTTCATAACTGCCGGTATCGGATACCGTAAATCAGGCTGGTTTATTGATGCTGCTTTTGTTTATAAAATAGAAAATGAAACATTCTATTCATATAATTCTTTTGCAAAAGATTTACTTACAAATATGCAGAAACGTTTTCCAACAGAAACTGATTTAACGAAATTAATGGTCAACCCTGCAAATGTAAATACAATATCAAACAATATAGTAATCACTGCTGGTTTTAAATTTTGAGAAATTTGGTAATATAGATTTTGATTTTTGCAACAGAAGGTCGGCTAATCACCGGCCTTTTTGTTTTAAGTTACTCTGTTTGAGTTTTGCTCTAAAAAGCGTACCTTTGCAGCCCGAAAAGACAATAGAATAAATCTTACAACTTGACTTTCTACTTTATAAACTTTTGAACTTTCAAACTTTAAAGACTTTCAACTAACAATGAGTTTAGAATCCGAAATACAACGCCGTCGCACTTTTGCAATTATCAGTCATCCCGATGCAGGTAAAACCACCCTGACCGAAAAATTACTGCTTTTTGGTGGTGCAATTCATGTGGCTGGTGCTGTAAAATCGAACAAAATAAAGAAAACTGCCACTTCCGACTGGATGGAAATTGAAAAACAACGTGGCATTTCGGTGGCTACTTCGGTAATGGGTTTCGAATACCGCGATTATAAAATCAATATTCTCGACACTCCCGGTCACCAGGACTTTGCTGAAGATACCTACCGCACCCTTACAGCTGTTGATAGCGTAATAATAGTGGTTGATACTGCCAAAGGTGTGGAAGCACAAACCCGCAAGCTGATGGAAGTTTGCCGTATGCGCAACACACCGGTTATGATTTTTGTGAATAAGATGGACCGTGAAGGTAAAGATGCTTTCGATTTACTCGACGAACTGGAAGCCGAACTTGGAATTGCTGTTCGTCCGCTAAGCTGGCCTATCAATCAGGGATTTTCATTTAAAGGCGTTTACAATATCCATAAAGAGAATCTTCAACTTTTCACACCAAATAAACAATCCATCAGCGAATCAGTTGAATTATCGGATATCGATAGTTCTGAACTGGATAAATTGGTTGGCGAACATGATGCGAATAAACTTCGTGAAGACATGGAACTTATAACCGGCGTTTATTCTGAATTTGACAACGAAAAATACCTTGCAGGACAACTTGCACCGGTTTTCTTTGGCAGTGCGCTGAATAATTTTGGTGTAAAAGAATTGCTGGACTGTTTTGTGGAAATTGCCCCTTCTCCCCGACCAATCCACTCGTTGGAGCGTGAGGTAAATCCATACGAAGAAACTTTCTCGGGCTTTATTTTTAAAATCCATGCCAACATGGACCCAAATCACCGCAGCTGTATTGCATTCGTAAAAATTTGCTCCGGTAAGTTTGAACGGAATGTGAACTACAAGCATATCCGTCACGGTAAAATGATGCGCTTCTCCTCGCCTACTGCTTTTATGGCACAGAAAAAGGAAACGGTTGACGAAGCCTATGCCGGAGATATTGTGGGATTACCCGATACCGGGAATTTCAAAATCGGCGACACATTGACCGGTGGTGAAGACCTTCATTTTAAAGGAATTCCAAGCTTTTCGCCCGAAATGTTCAAATACATTGAAAATGCCGACCCAATGAAAACCAAGCAGTTGGACAAAGGGATCAATCAGTTGATGGACGAAGGTGTGGCACAGTTGTTTGTCAATCAGTATAACGGTCGCAAAATTATCGGAACGGTTGGACAGCTTCAGTTTGAGGTAATTCAGTACCGCCTGTTGCACGAATATGGCGCACAGGGACGTTGGGAACCTATTTCGCTGTACAAGGCCTGTTGGATTGAAAGCGACGACGCTGTAGAACTTGATAATTTCAAAAAACGCAAAGCACAATACATGGCCAAAGACAAAGAAGGTCGTGATGTTTTTCTGGCAGATTCAGGTTATGTGTTGCAAATGGCACAAAATGACTTTAAAAATATAAAGTTCCATTTCAGCTCGGAGTTTTAACACTAAAATGTCCATGAATTAATACGAATTTCTCAAATTTGAAACAGGCAGTTTGTTTAGTACATATTGCCTGTTTTTTATTTTGCAGATTTAAAACATTTCAATATATTTGAGCGTTATTTTTGTAATTTTTTATTTATTATGAAATCACATTAAAATCAAGAATTAAGATATGAAACGTAAATCACTCAAAATTTTACTCATTGTTGCTTCTTCGTTAGTAGCACTTGTCATTATTCTCGCTCTGATTATTTCGCCAATCACGAAAAATTACGTAGAAAAACACAGTAAAGAGCTGACAGGCAGAAAAATAGAAATGCGTAATCTGCATTTAAACATTTTTACCGGAACACTTGAACTTGATTCAATTTCAATGTATGAGGCAAATGATAAGGATATTTTTGCATCGATTGACACTTTTTATATCGACTTGAAATTATCAAAACTATGGAGTAAAAATCTGGAACTGAGTCAACTAAAAGTGATTCGTCCTTATCTTGTTGTTTTGCAGAACGATTCAGTTTTCAATTTCAGTGATTTAATGAAAAGCAAATCATCCAACAAAAAAGATACAACCAAATCAGAATTTCCAAAATCAATTGTTATAAAAAATATATTTATGAAAGGCGGTAAGCTTATTTATACCGACCAGCAACTCAAAAACACCATTAAAATGAATGAATTAGGTTTGGCTATTCCCGAACTTAGTTTCGGTAAAGGCGATACCAAAGGCGGTGTCCACCTGAAAGTTGGTGATATTGCTACAATTGACAGCAAATTGCAGATGAATATGAAATCAAAAGAATACAAGTTGAATCTGCAGGTAAAAGATCTGGCAATAAATATCGTGAAACCATACATTCAGGAATACTTTAATATTGGTGAGTTTGAAGGATTGGTCGGCGGTGACTTGCTTGTGGAAGGAAAAACTGATCATATAATGGGATTCAACGTGAGCGGAACCGTGAATGGAAAGAATTTCAACATGACTAATAGTTCAGGAGAACCTATTTTAACTGCCGAATCAGCCTCAGCCAAGATGAATACAATCAGTAAAATAAATTCAACTTACCTGTTCGATTATATCTATGCTTCCAATGCCAAACTGGATTTCATTATGAATCCTGACCCGAAACCAAACAATTTCATGGCAATTTTCAAGCCTGATGATCCGAAAGATACAGCTGTAAGCAAACCAATGACATTCAAAGTAAAGGATTTACACGTTACAAACTCGCAACTTAATTTTACGGATAAATCAATGAAACCTGCTGTTTCAATTCCGGTGAAACGAGTTGATTTTCTCGCAACTGACTTTGATTTGCATGGAAATATGAATCTGAAAATGACCGGAGGATTTGGCGGTAGTGGAAATATGAAATTTGCGTGGAAAGGCAACAGGAATGACTTTTCAAACCAACAGATTTTCGTAAACATGCAGAATTTCGGGCTTAAACAAGTAAGTCCATATTGCAAAAGTTACACAGCTTACGATATTACTTCGGGCAACATGAACTTTGAAACCCGAACCAGCATTCATAATAACAACATAAACAGTATTAATGTAGTAGATGTTTACAAAATGGATGTGGGCAAAAAGCATAAGGAAATGAAGCCTAAATACAATCTGCCACTGAAGTTTGCTCTTTATATAATGAAAGATAAGGACGAAAAAATCAATTTCAACCTGCCGGTGAAAGGAAATATGAAAGATCCAAAATTCAGCTATACCGAGATTCTCTGGCAGACTGTTGGCAATTTAATGATAAAGGTGGCCTTATCGCCTGTAAAATTCCTTGCCGGTGCTTTAGGAATGAATCCTGATAAGATGGAGAAAATCAATATCAATCCGCTGCAAACCAGTTTTACAGCCGAACAATACAGTCAGTTGAACGATTTGGCAGCCATGATTAAAAAGAAACCCGAAATGGTGCTTGAACTCACTCAGTTTGCTAACCTGAAAGACGTATTAGATGATTATGCGCTTTATAAAACCAAGTATGCCTATTTGTATTCTATGCCGGATACTGACAAGAAAAATCCATTTACTTTTGAAGAAGTTCAAACTATCACCGACAATGACCGGGATTTTATTGATTTTGTAGATTCAACTCTCACTGCCAATGGGAAAAATATAACAAAAATTCCGGTAAAAGACAAAACACAAATGCTTTACGTACCTGATTCACTGGAATATGAATTGATATCTAAACTGGAAAGCCGCAATTTATTCCTGCGAAATTACATGAAAACTTCGATGGAACTTCCGGAAAAGAACCTGAATATCAGAACGGCTGAAAAGGATTCACTGTTGATATTTAAAAGTAACTCTCATTACAAGATTAATCTGTCATTACCGGGAGCTGAAAAAACAAATTAATTTATCAAAATAGAATAAATATTCCTTTTCTATCTCATTTAATGACAAACGGATAGCCATTTAAAATAAATGGAAAAATTTAGTTGCTTTTAAGAATTATACAGTTGCACGAAAGAAGAAAAAGCAGTACTTTTGCACAAATTTGGAGAAAAGGGAAATGAGGCACTTAACGAAGTGAGCCAATCCCTGAATCAGTCCCGCACTACAGCGAAATCAGATAATTTTTTAAATATTTATGCAAAAGTACAAGCCCCTTCATTTAGTTTTGGAAGATGGCACCGTTTTCGAAGGTAAATCCTTTGGATATGAAAAAGCGGTAGCCGGTGAAGTAGTCTTTAACACAGCCATGGTCGGGTATCCCGAGAGTCTCACCGACCCCTCCTACGCGGGCCAGCTCCTGACGATAACGTTCCCGTTGGTTGGGAATTACGGCGTTCCGAACGACACCATACAAAACGGACTTTCTACTTTTTACGAATCGGAAAAAATCCAGGCTACCGGCCTGATTATTTCCGATTTTTCTTTTGAATATAGTCACTGGAATGCAGGAAAAAGCCTGAGTGAGTGGTTGATAGAAAATGAAGTACCCGGAATTTTTGGAGTTGATACCCGTGAGTTGACTAAGCTGGTTCGCGAAAAAGGAACCATGCGCGGTAAGTTTGTTTTTCCTGATGGAGATGACATTGAGTTTATAAATCCCGACGATGAAAATCAGGTTGCCAAAGTAAGCTGCGATGAAGTTATTACTTACGGGAATGGAAAACACCGCGTATTGCTTGTAGATTGTGGTGTGAAACACAACATTATCCGTTGCCTGCTGAAACGAGACACTACTGTGATTCGAGTGCCATGGGATTATGACTTCAACCACATTGAATTTGACGGTTTATTCATTTCTAACGGTCCCGGTGATCCTGAATATGCACAGGACACAGTTCGCCACATTCAGGCAGCAATGAAAACAGGAAAACCAATTTTCGGTATCTGTATGGGTAACCAGTTACTTTCGGTTGCCGGTGGAGCAAAAACTTACAAACTAAAATACGGTCACCGCAGTCATAACCAACCTATACAATTAGTTGGAACTCAACGTGCCTTTATTACCTCTCAAAATCATGGTTTTGCCGTTGATAATAAAACACTCGGAGCTAATTGGGAACCACTGTTCGTAAACATGAACGATGGTACTAACGAAGGTATCCGCCACAAAACCATGCCCTGGTTCTCAGCTCAGTTCCACCCGGAAGCTGCTTCAGGACCAACTGATACTGAATTTCTATTCGATGTATTTATTAAAACGCTGACAAACTTTTCTAAACCAATCGTGGAAATGATTGAAGACGAGTTAGATGCACGACTGGTAACCAAACAGGAATACAAAGGAGCTGAAAAAGGCGAAATCAAAAAAGTACTTGTTCTTGGTTCAGGAGCATTGAAAATCGGTGAAGCCGGTGAGTTCGACTACTCCGGTTCTCAGGCCTTGAAAGCCCTGAAAGAAGAAGGAATTGAAACAGTGCTTATCAATCCGAACATTGCCACCGTACAAACGTCGGAAGGTATTGCTGATAAAGTGTACTTCCTGCCTGTTACACCTGATTTTGTGGAACGTGTCATTGAAAAGGAACGTCCGGATGGTGTTTTCCTTTCGTTTGGCGGACAAACTGCACTAAATTGCGGTGTAGCACTTTACCGAGATAAAATCTTTGAAAAATACGGCGTACGCGTTCTCGGAACTCCGGTTCAGTCGATTATTGATACTGAAGACCGCGAGATTTTCAACAGTAAATTAGCACAAATCGACGTAAAATATATCAAGAGTGAAGCTGTAAACGACCTCGAAAATGCTGTACGTGCAGCAAACGAACTTGGCTATCCGGTTATCGTTCGTGCTGCTTATGCCTTGGGAGGTTTGGGTAGCGGATTTTGCGACAACGACGATGAATTGAGAACATTGGTTGGAAAAGCATTTGCTTATTCAGATCAGGTGTTGGTTGAAAAATCACTCAAAGGCTGGAAAGAAATTGAATATGAAGTAGTTCGTGACCGTTACGATAACTGTATCACGGTTTGTAACATGGAAAACTTCGATCCACTTGGAATTCATACCGGCGAAAGTATCGTGGTTGCTCCGTCGCAAACGCTTACTAACACTGAATATCACAAACTTCGTGAACTGGCAATCCGCATTATTCGTCATATCGGCATTGTGGGTGAATGTAACGTACAGTATGCCTTCGACACAGTTTCGGAAGATTACCGCGTAATTGAAGTAAATGCCCGTTTGAGCCGTTCTTCGGCACTGGCTTCTAAAGCAACCGGTTATCCATTGGCTTTCGTGGCAGCTAAACTTGGATTGGGTTACGGACTCCCTGAATTGAAAAACTCGGTAACAAAAGATACTTCAGCGTTCTTCGAACCTGCACTCGACTACATAGTTTGTAAAATACCTCGTTGGGATTTAGGCAAATTCCAGGGTGTAAGCCGTCAGTTGGGTTCAAGTATGAAGTCTGTAGGCGAAATCATGTCAATCGGACGTAATTTTGAAGAAGCATTCCAGAAAGGTCTGCGTATGATTGGATTAGGTATGCACGGATTTGTGGCAAACAAAGCTTTGTATGCCGATGATCTGGATACTGCACTTTCGAAACCAACCGACAAACGCGTGTTCTACCTTGCACAGGCTTTGCACAGCGGTTACTCTGTTGACAAACTACACGATTTGACCAAAATTGATCGTTGGTTCCTGCATAAACTGCAACGTATTGTAACGTTAGAGCACAAACTTCACACATTCGATTCGCTGGAAACATTGCCAACCGAATTACTGGCAGAAGCTAAATTGACCGGTTTTTCTGATTTCCAGATTACCCGATTGGTAACCAAATGCAGCAACGACGAAATTGATCAAAAGATAAAAATCACCCGCGAATACCGCAAGAAACTGGGTATTATACCGGTGGTAAAACAAATTGATACGCTTGCAGCCGAATATCCGGCACAAACCAACTATTTGTACCTCACTTACGGCGGAACAGCCAGCGATGTGAAATACCTTGGCGACCACCGTTCTGTAGTCGTACTTGGTTCGGGGGCTTATCGTATCGGTTCGTCTGTTGAGTTCGACTGGTGTGGTGTAAACGCCCTGATGACCATTCGTAAAGAAGGTTTCCGCTCGGTAATGATTAACTACAACCCGGAAACAGTTTCGACCGATTACGATATGTGCGACCGTCTGTACTTCGACGAGTTGAGCTTCGAACGGGTTATGGACATTATCGAAATGGAAAATCCAATGGGAACGATTGTTTCTACCGGTGGACAAATTCCGAATAACCTGGCACTGAAACTTGCGGGTGAAAATGTAACGATACTTGGTACACAAGCTGTTGATATTGACCGTGCCGAAGACCGTCACAAGTTCTCGTCGATGCTCGATGTATTGAAAATCGACCAACCACGCTGGAAAGAGCTTACTACTTTCGAAGACGTTCACGAATTTGTTCAGGAAGTCGGTTTCCCTGTATTGGTGCGACCTTCGTATGTGCTCTCGGGTGCTGCTATGAACGTGTGTCACGATGCTTCGCAACTCGAAAACTTCCTGCATTTGGCAACCGAAGTTTCGAAAAAACACCCGGTAGTTATTTCTGAGTTTCTGGAACGATGTAAGGAAATCGAAATTGATGCAGTAGCCAAAAATGGTGAAGTGTTGGTTTATGCTATTTCTGAACACGTGGAATTTGCCGGAGTTCACTCTGGTGATGCCACCACGCAGTTCCCTCCACAAAAAATCTACGTGGAAACCATTCGCCGTATCAAAAAAATTGCCGGTGAAATTGCCAAATCATTGAATATCTCAGGTCCGTTCAACATACAGTTCCTTGCTAAAGACAACTATATCAAGGTTATCGAGTGTAACCTGCGTTCTTCACGCTCGTTCCCATTCGTTTCGAAAGTGCTGAAACTGAACTTTATCGAACTGGCTACTAAAGTTATGCTTGGCCTGCCGGTAGAAAAACCTGAAAAATCAGCTTTCGACCTCGATTACGTGGGTATTAAAGCTTCTCAGTTCTCTTTCCACCGCTTGCAACTTGCCGACCCTGTGTTGGGTGTGGATATGGCTTCAACCGGTGAAGTAGGCTGTATCGGCGACGATTTCTCGGAAGCGATTCTGAAATCATTGCTCTCTGTTGGTTTCCGCATTCCAAAGAAACGCATTCTGATTTCTTCGGGCGAACCAAAATCGAAAGTTGAATTGTCTGAAGCTTGTGCATTGCTTCAAAAGAAAGGCTATGAGCTGTTTGCAACCCGTGGAACGCAACGTTTCCTGGAAGAGAATGGCGTAAATGCCACTGCAGTAAGTTGGCCGGATGAAGATGGTGATTTGAACGTAAAAACGATGTTATCGAACAAACAATTTGATCTGGTTATCAATATACCGAAAAACACAACTGAACGTGAGTTGAAAAACGACTATATCATTCGTCGTGGTGCTATCGACTTCAATATTCCTCTGTTGACCAATGCCCGACTTGCTTCGGCCTTTATTACAGCTTTCTGTAGTAAAAGCATGGAAGATATTAAGATTAAGAGTTGGGATGAGTATTAATAAGCCCCCTAAATCCCCCTCAAGGGGGACTTAAAGAACAGCCGATTGCATGGATTTGCAATCGGCTGTCTTATTTTGTGTATTTAATTAGCTTGCTGCCGTAATCATTTATCATTAATCATTTATCATTATCTTAAATTATCCCCGCTATCTGCAAACTGCTCCACGGACCGGCCAGTTCGGGATGACGGGTATCATACCAGCGGAAATAGATATACAGATTTTTCAACGCACTCCCCGCTCCTAACGACAGCGTAAATACAGCCTTTGGCGATAGTTCTTTAATCATACCCGGTGCTTCTGCCGATTCCGGTGCCTGACCACCTACCTGATACAGATACTGTACTGAGTCAGCATCTTCCATAATTCCGGCACGTTGTCCGGTCATACTGTAACATTTTATGGACATCATACCACCACCCAGCGATTGAATGGTTGCTGTTACCTGCTCGCTGATAGGACTTGAACCGGCTGATGCAGGTGACTTTTGCAATACACCTTTTTTGATATTAAAGGTTACCAAATCGTCAATCGTTACATAGGGTGATGCAGCTATCCTGTCGAGGATATGATTGTTCTGGTCAATTGTTACCACATTGTCAATAATTACCAGCAGTTGATCTTTAATAGAAGTGGTTCTGCTCTTTTTCTTGTCGCTGTACTTACTGTAAAGTGGAGTCCACGCTGTAAGTGAATCATTTAATGCAGCTACTTCTTCGGGTAGTACACCCAGTCGTTCTGCATTTGTCTTAGGAGTTCCTTCCTGTAAATAATTAACCGCATTGGGAAAATAGATATTAAACTGATCTATTCCGCGCGGCATTCTTGCACCTGTTGCCATAGTCTTTCTGTTTTAAAAAATTATCTTTTGTAAATTATCTTTTGTCTGTTCGACGGTTCAAAGATACAATCACAATTTTAAGATAATAAAGGCTATGGGATGGTCTTATTCTTTCTGGGATACTTTTCTGCTTTCCGGTTTACTTTCCTTTTTGTCGGGGATTGTTTTAGCTTTTTTAATTTTTGGAATTAAGTTCGTATCCAGCATCTGTTTGACAAGTGGAATGTAAGTCTCCGAAACAGTAACAGTAAGTTTCGCAAAATCCATATAAAGTGTCAGTTTTTTTGTACCACTCTCCCAACTCTGTACATGATCCATATTCACCATATACGAAATATGACAACGTATCAACTGCGGAAAACCTGTCACAAGTGATTCAAATTCCTTTAAGCTAAACCGTTTATTTATCGTGTTTAGTTTGCCATTATGCATATAGTTAACATACAAATAGTTGCCTTTACATTCCACAAACAATATTTTAGTTATATCTAATGAGCTTTCTTTCCATCGAATAATATTCTCATTTGACCTATCCGTCCGGGGTAAATCCTCTTTCATGGTTTTATCTTTTTGTTCTTTTTGAATTACAGCTTCGTCTGTGGCAGTGTTTGCAGTTTCCAGCTTTTTTGAAACAACCGTACCAAACAAAGGAACTATTCCGACTAAGGTCAGGGTATTATAATACTGCATGCGCCAAAACAACCCGAAGCTGAGTTTAAATTCCGGAATACAGGTTTCGGCAAATATCAGACTGGTACAGGCCAATACAGGCAGATACATAATCAATATTTGAAGTTGTTTACCAATAGTCCAGAGTTCGGGTTTAAAAAACGCCGGGTTGAAGTAGTTATAAATAATATGGATGTACTTATAGCTTTGGCAGTAAACAATGCAATAAAAACTCAACACCAACACTTTGTGATACTCGTTCCAGGTGGTCAGACCGAATGGTTGATAAATATTCACCCACAAAGCCAGCACTACCATCAGCCATTTAAAATAATTCCGGCCCTGGGGATAAGCCAGAAACAAGGGAATCGGACGATTCAGGATGTTATTAATTCGTTCTTGCATAGCGTTGTGGCTCTATGTCTCAGGAAACTTTAAGGTGTTTTGTTAGGTCAATTTCTATTACAGTACAAAATTAAGATAATTTCCTTAATATCCAAACAAATTAAATAAAAAAACAGCGAATCATTCATTTATTTCTGAATAATTCGCTGTTTCGTTAGAGATAACCTCTTTCTGGGAGATACTATCTCTTTTTATAAAAATATGGAAAGCAGGTGCTTTCCTTCTAGCACGACCTAATCTGGAGACTATGCCGAACATTTACAAGCTACGCTCAACGAGGAATATGCCGAACACATGCATCAATTACCCTACGACGAACAGGGATAATTGAAAAACAACGTAATCAAATACACATTAGCGGGGAAAATAAGCTAATAATTAAATGCCTGATTTAATTCTATTATCGTATTTACAAAGCATTTGACAATTTTCAGAAGTGGTTTTTCCACCTTCGTGCCAAGGTGTTATGTGGTCAGCTTCCATTTCGTTTAATTCAAATTGAACTCTGCATTTTACGCATATTCCCTTTTGTCTTTCGTAACTTTCTCTTTTCTGTTTGTCGGTAAAAGTTCTAATGCTTAAATATCTTTCGTTGCGTGTCAATACATATTCATAAATACCTGACTTTCTAGTTACATCTTCGTCTTGCATTAATTCTGTTATTTCCACTTCGAGTTTTTTTGCATCAAATTCTTTTTCTTTATAAGCATTGTACAAAGGTCCAAAAGAAACTCCTTTCATTTCTTTTCGATACTTTGGGAAAACAACTCTTATCCAATTTATAACACTTTGGAAATATAACCACAATTCATTTGCATTTGGTTTGTGTTGGTTTTTTGCCATGTAGTCCTCAATTTTATCATTGCTTAACCAACTAATTGCAGTTTGCAAATAGTCTTGACGAATTGCTGAACCTGTCATATAATCACTTCCCATATTATATGCTGGGCAATTTGATTTACTGAAATGTTTTTTTGCATCAGTTAGCCAAGTGCCGGTATAAATTGCATTTCTCAATTCCTGATCGTATAGTTTTTCTCCTGCAATATTTATAGTTTTAAACCAGTCAAGTTTTTCTTTGTCGTTACCCTCGCAGAAATAAACCATTAATTTATAATCGAGTATTTGGTCTCTTTCAACATCTGTAAGATTATGAATATAAAGCGCATTTAATGAAAAAGTGCCTGCGACATATTCACAAATACTTATAGTTCGCTGTTGTCCGTCTAATACTTCATATGTATTATCTTCGTTTTTCACCCAATACATTACGTTTAATGGGAAATCTTTTTTGACGGTCTCTATCACTGCATCACGTTGTTTGTCCTTATAAACAAATTCACGTTGATATTTAGGACGAATATTTAATTTACCATTGTAACCAACAACACCTTCTTCATTATCGTTGATATATCCGTTTGAAACTTCTCTAATTGTTATTTCTTTAAGTACTATTTTCATATTTACAAAATATTAGTAGTTTAATTATCTATTTTTTATCCAAATCCTTTTATAAACCACTCTTGAGCTATTTAAAAGTTTATGGGTAGGTTTTTGAAAAACACCAGGCATAACTTCTATATCTTCAAAAGTTTCAGCTCCTAATATTTCAAATTGATCATGATTATATTTGTCTAAAAATGTTACTGGAACACCCATAACACCTTTATAATCCAAAGGAATATCTTTTGTTTTATCTACATTGATTGCTTCGTAATTTTCGAATTTAGGGTATTCATTTTCATTGTCATAGTATTTTCTATATAAGATTAAATTCTCATGACGTTTTTTTATCTCTAGGTTTGTAAACCAAGTAACTCCTGATACTCTTATCATTCCTTCTTTATGGTCGCCAGCAGATGCATAGTCTTCGTAATGTTTGTTTATAAAATGTGCAGCATTGCCATTAAATCCATATCCTAACCATAATTTATCTTCCTTTATTAATTTAAAAATCTCTTTATAAGTTATCGCATTTTGGTGTCCAACAATAATAAATTTCTTGTCAAACTCAACTAATTGAGCAACATATTCCCTGAATAAGGAGAATGGAGGATTTGTTACTACAATGTCAGCCTGTTTTAACAATTCAATACATTCATTACTTCGAAAATCGCCATCTCCTTTAAGATGTCTAATGCCAATTTCTTCTGGGTCTGGAATTTTGTTTCCGTTTTTGTCACCTATATATTCGAGATAAATGGCTTTTTCAGACTTATTCTCACTGAACAAATCCATATTTTGATTTTTATAACAGGTAGTTATTAGTTTCTTAAGTCCTAAATTCTCAAAGTTGTAAGAGAAATAATGGAAAAAATTGCTAATTCGTGGATCGTCACAATTGCAAAATACAACTTTGTTTTTAAAGTGCTCTTTGTAATGTCTTAGTTCTTTTTCAATATCAGACAGTTGAGTGTAAAACTCATCTTTCTTTGACACTTTTGCATCATGTAAATTTTGATTTAAATTTTTCTTAACCATTTGTTTCGGATTTTTATATTGTCTCAGATTTGTTGTATTGTCGGATTACTCTAATTTTTTCAATCTTTTGCCACAAAGGAATAAGGTTATGTATATTTGACGGTTACAGCTTCACAAAGCAGTTTATTGTTTAATAAAGTATTTAAAATGACTTACAAACAAGACAAAGTTAACTCTTTTTTTTTATTTTTTATGTACCTTCGTAAGCTCAAAAAAAATATATAGATAATGACTAAACAAATTCCGCAGAACAATATATTTAACACTTCTTGTGTTGATGGAATGAGAAATTTACCAGACGAATGCATAGATCTAATTTTCACAGATCCTCCATATTATCAATACAGAGCTAAAAATCTCAAAGGCTTAAAAAAGCATAAAGATGTTGTAACAGAATTTGAATTTGACTTATTTGATTCAGAAGAACATTATTTAGACTTTATGAATGAAACATTAAAAGAACTTTATCGTGTTTGTAAACCTGGTGCAAGCGGCTATATTTTTTGCGGTGATGATTTTGTCTCGTATTTGAATAAAATGGTTGATAATGCTGGCTTTCAATTCAGAAAAGTCATACATTGGCATAAAACAAATCCTTTCCCTGCAATTTATACCCGCAAGATGTATGCAAATAGCATGGAGCTCATTGTACACTTTTCAAAAGGTACGCCTAAAACTTGGAACCATAAACCTGTAAATGAGATGCATAATTTTATTCAAACCCCTATTTGCATGGGGAAAGAAAGAACTGAGCATAAGACACAGAAACCACTTAAAGTTTGTATTCCTTTTATTGAAATCAGTAGTAATGAAAATGACATTATTATTGATCCCTTTATGGGTTCAGGCACAACCGCTATTGCAGCACTAAAGACCAATAGAAAATTCATTGGTTACGAAATCAATGAAAAATACTATCAAATTTCACAAAAACGAATTTTTGAGAATAAGCAAGATCTTTAATGTTAATCGAAATTAGTTATTGTAAAATCTACTTCAGCTCTTTTAAGTAAATCAAAACTTACTGCAATACTCATTGTTACATAACCTGGGTTTGGTGCTGCAATAAAACTAATTATCTCATCTTTACCCAATATTTTTAAATGGCCTTTTGAATATGTGCCTCCAGTTTTAAAAAGTCTTTCAAAATGACTCTCAACTGGTAAGTCTCTAAGATGATTATTGTAAAATTCTACAAGTTGATGTTTATTTATCCAAATTACCCTTCCAGGGACAAAATATGCAAGATAATCTGCTTCTGAATTATCCATCCAGCCTCTTTTTCCTGGATATATACTATAGAATTCTATTAACTGGTCATTAAAATCGATATCTCGGTCTTTTTCAGAAATAGATACTCGTTTACCATTAATAGTGGCAAATAAGTCTATATCACTTCTTTGTATCGCTTTTTCCTCCTCAGATGAATATCCAATGCGATCAATATCAATCGCATTTAATTCGTCTGTATAAAACCGATCACTTCTCGGTTGTCCTTTTTGTTCTCTTTTCAAAGAATCTTCCATGTAGTGAATTTTTGCCATAATTTTGAAATTTAATAGATTATTTTTTTGTTTTTTTATACTTGTCAAACTGACTCAAATCTATTTGACCAACTATTTTAACTCCCGAAAATTTTTCTAACGATTTAATCTGTACGTCAATAGCTGTTTCTTCACAACGAATTTCATAATGTTTTTCAGGTTCAGAATAAATATTCACATTCTGGTGAGAGGTAGAAAAAGTATTTTCTTGCAAGTATTTTCTATCAAGTAATATAATTTCTTCAATTTCATGAGAATGAATTTCTGAATATTTAGATTGCTTTATTAGAGTTTCAATTTTCAAAATCTTTTTCAAATTAGAAAGGTTCTCTGTTTCGTTGTCGGGCATTAAAACAAAGAGGTAGTCTCTCGCTCGCGAAATTGAGACATTCAAGATATTTTGTTTGTGCAAAAACATATTTTTACCTTTATCGTGAGTTTCAGAAGAAATTGTTGGTGGAGGATTGAAAAGCGAAATTATTATATCGCATTCGTCCCCTTGGAAACCGTGAATCGTTCCTACTTGTAATTCCACATTCTCTGAATTTTGGATTTCTCTATCTGCTGATATGAGTTTATCTACTAAACTTGCTTGAGCACGATATGGACAAATCACACCTATTCGAAAAAACTCTTTGTGATTTTGAATAATTTGTGCTGATACATATTTTGTAAATTCGTATGTAAAAAGTGCCGAATAAATATGATAGGGTGTATTGTTCAATCTTTTTGAACGATAAATACCTTCCCAACGACTAACAGGAAACTTAATTAAATTTAAAGATTTTATGTCTAAATGTTTAATATAGAGTGGTTTTTGACTTGCTTCCGTTCTATGGTGTTGTAAAATATTATTATAAGTAAACTTACTAAAAACTGCGCCAATACTTGGAATGCTGCGGTATTGTGTTTCGAGATTTACAACATTGTATTCATATGGTACGGTTGTTGGATTAGCAAAATTATTCAACTCAACCAAAGTATAAATATTTTCATCTTTCCAATTTTCAACGGAAGTAATTGGCTGAATTTGGAAAGGGTCTCCTGCAATTATAAAATGTGAATCGCATTTATAACAGAGCGGATACATAATCTGAGCAAGCATTATCATGCTCGCTTCGTCAATCACAATATAATCCCATTGTAATAGTTGTAATTGTAGCGGATATTCTGCACTTTCAGGCTTGAAACTGTCATAGGGAAACCGTGCAATAGTAGTGACAGTAACATTACGAGAAAATCTGCGAATGTCGAAATTCTTCTCTTTGAAAACTACATTTTTCTGAACTTCTTCATCTTGTGTAATACCAAAACGGACAAGCCATTCAACATAACTTTCGTCTTGATTTATATCCATTTCTTGAATGATACGCTTCGTAAGTACATCTGCGGCTTTGTTGGTTGGCGTTAAAACAAGAATCTTTAAATCATCATTTTCCTGCATTTTTGGAATAAGCACATTACGAGCAAGATACGTAGTTTTTCCAGTCCCTGGAGGGCCAAATATAAACTCAATATTTGGTGTTAAATCTATTTTTAGATTACTATTATCTTCAAATGGGAGCTTTTTAAATTGTTGTAGTAGTTGTTCGAGGATGAAAATCGGATTTTTAATATCTATTTGTACACATGTAACTTTATCTAAATCAACATCTGCAATATCAGCAGAGTTTTTGAGTTTACAACGCAAAGTAAATTCTTTTACATTAACAACCTCAGCTGTTACAGTTTTTGATTCGTCTTTTCCGTATGAGATTTTCATCCGAATGTCGCCAATTTCCTCTATAGCAATAGGAATATAACGAGGTGCAACAAGATTTTTCAATACAAGAGTACGTTCTGTTCCTTTTTCCAATTCTGCTTTGGCAAAACGAATAGAAATTTCTTTTCCATTACTATTAGTTTCACTACTATTCAAATACTCCAACTCTAATAATGCCTTAAACCATGCAAAAGAATATTTCTCACTTTCTTCAGCAATAAGAGTAAGTTCTTCTATTTTTGTGATTTCTTCTAATTCTGCTTGTAGCTGATTTTCTTTATCTATTCGTTTTTTCTCAAAATCAACAGACGGTTTTAAATACTCGTCTTCTTCTGTTTCAATAGATTCTGTGGGTGTTTTTTGTATTTCATCTTTTTTCAGAATTTCAATGTCCTTTTCTTTTTCATTTTCTATTCTTCGTCTTATTCTTTCGTATGTTTTGTCTATTGGATTTTCTTCTGGATTAAAGTTTCTTTTGCTTTGAATAAGCATGTTTGATTCTTGTTCTATTTTCCACCTTTTAAATTCGATAAACTCTTCATCGCTTAAATTATTAATGAAAATTTCCTTTTCTTGTTCTAAGGTTATTTCTGATTTAAAACCTAATAAATCGTCAAGATCTCTATTTTTTTCGTATTCATTTGCTAATTCATTTATTGTGATTTCATGTGGGGCTACAAACTCATTTTTATTTGACAGAAGCCATTTTAATGTTTTTAAGTGTGTTAGTTCGATAGAATCAAATGTATGCGTATAACTTGTTCTATAAAAGAAACTGTGTTTACCTTTTAATTCTTCATTTAGAAAATATGTATATCCATTACCAAAATAACTATTAACTTTATGTTGCAATCTCCCTAAATATTTCCATAAAATTAAAGACTTGTCTTTCTCAATTTCGTTTAGAATTTCTGAACATCCATCAATAATTTTGTCTGTAGTTTCATTTCTATCGTTGTATCCATAAGTTGAAGGTTCAAGTTTTAGTCTTTTCTTTTCGTCTGTATCTGTAATTTCTATACTTATTATTTGAGGGAGTTCGCTTACTCCAATTTTCAACATAAACTCCTTCAAAATTTGTCTGTCTTTATCTTCAATTAAACTGTGATAATCTTCTAAATCAACAAATTTAGTATTGGGTTTTGTTTCAAAGTATTTCTGCAAATCTTCTGTAGGATAATAGATTTCGCTTGCAAGTCCTCTATAGGTTGTATCGTTTTCTTTTGTTTTATACGATACAAATTCTTTGTCTTTTATCAAGCTAATAAAGTCTTCTGGCCTCCCTTCATCTTTCCAAAATTTGAAGAATTTTTTAAAATGGGTTTCTGTGTCAATTTCTCCATCATTATCGTATAGTGGCAAAATACTATTGTAGATTTCATCTTTCAAACTTGGTTTCTTTATTCCAAAGTTTTCAATAAATTCTTTCGTTTTTTCATTTTTTAGTAATTCCGGATGAATGTGTTTGTATGGAGAATCTGTATAGTTGGATGGCAAAAAAAGTATTGGATAAAACTCTTGCCCTCTTTGTTCAAAAGCCGAAACTGCGGTTTTATTTCTATCTAAGAAAATAGATTTCGTTTTGTATTTCTTGAGATATGAACTACGACCATCAAAATATGCATAAAATTTATGCAGCCATTCGAAAGATTGTTTTTGAATAAAAATACTGTTTATTAGATTTGTTATTTTATTTTCAAAATCTAAATTAGATTTTATTAAATTGGGTTCTCTGTATGACCACGTCCTTTCGTCACCTCCATCTATATAATCTCTAATTTCAGTGCTTTCTGATCTACTGATTGACGGGAAAACCCACTTTGCATTTGGATTTCTAACTAATAGAGAAAGTTGTTCATTGGAAAATAATTTAGCTGAATCAGGTTCAACAGCCCAATATGCATTTTCTTTCATCGCATACTCGCCATTCAAAGAAGGTAAAAGTTCTTCGGTTTTAAATTTTTGCTCTATTATTTCATAAAAAGCGGAAAAAAATTCCGCAGGTATTTTATAAGGAATTATACGAATAATATTATCATCAATTAATCTTAAATCTTTTAGAATAACTAAACTATCTGCTGATAATTCCGCTAATTTAACAACTAAATTTTCATTCCAACCGTTTGTTTGATTTTTGGGAATAGAAGCTCGGCTATTATTCAGGACAAAAGGTGCTTGAATAATAAAATTTAATTCTGTAGTTTCTTCTGTTGGAAAGAAGCAAAATGCTTTAAGTTTTTTTTGTATTAACTTATTATGTTTATCAAGGAAAAATCCAACTGAGTATGCGTGTTCATTAAATAAACGACTAAAAAGCCAAAGTTTTTCAACAATTGGTTCTAAACTAATTTGTTGCAATAATTCAATTTTCTCACAAATAATATTTCCGCTTTGCTTTGTTTCTTTTATTACTTTACGATATGTGCCAGTTTCGTTATTGTCTGTTTTCCAAGAAACTTCCTGTAAATTAGACAGAAATAATGTAGGGTAGAGTAAGCTTTTTAATTTATTGACAATATCAGTATAGGCTTTTTCTGCTGACATTCCAGCCTTATTAAATGGGAAATAAAAAACCGTTTCATCAGGCTTTCTAAAATGCAAATCTTCGTTCAATAATTCAGGGACTACAAATCGAATTATTTTAAATTTATAATTTTCATCATAGACATGTGGTGTTTCGGTATATTGAAAAACCGCCTTAAAGCCAACACCAAATTTTCCTATCGTGCTTAATTCGTTTTCCTTGGTAGAACTTCCAACCGATGTTATGGAATTAATATGTCCAAGTGAATTATTTTCTGCATCAATTTCTTCAGTTTCTGGATTTGATACGCTAAAACGTACTATTCCGTTGTGAGAAAAAAATAATTTATCTTTTTCCAACACGAACTCGCATTTTGTTGCTTTGGCATCATCTGCATTTTGCAAAAGTTCATAGACAAAATGTGCAGAATCTGGATACTTTTCTACAACATCTTTTTTAACGCCTTTCATTGAGCGTTTTTCAATTACTCTTGCGTTGTCTTCTCGGTCTTTTACAAGTTTATCAAACCATTCTTTTTGTTCTTCAGTCATAATCTATGTAGGTGTTGTATTTAATTCGTTGCGTCATTTTGCTTAACTCTATCTTCTTTTTTATGCTGCCCATAACGACTGAAGTTATGGGCATCCTTAGATTCGCGGGAGCAAAACTGCCGGAATACACGTCAGCCAGCCAATAAACAAAGAATTCTGTGTTAGGCAGTCGTGGATTTAGTTTATTTAATTTTCACTTCTCTATATATTGCAATTGGACTGATTGTAATTTTCGGGAAATTCGGAAATAGGAAGAATTTTTCAAATGCTTCAAAAGAGTCGAAAACATTTCTAAAGGCTTTGTCGTACATTCTGTCACCTGATAGTTCTGAATCGTTATAACTTAAGAATTCGTCACTTGGGTGAACTCTGATATCATCTTCTCTTGGACAAGAAGTAATTATTCCTAAAATTGTCAGTTTTATATTGGGTCTTGCACCATATGTGAAGATAGTGTTTTCAATATTTTCGTCAAGTAAAAACTTCTCTTTTAAGTTTGAGAGAATCTGAAATTCTGCAAAGTCTTCGAATGGCAATAATCTAAAATTAAGCCTGTTTGGAGAAAATGTGTCTAGATAAATTTTCATTTTATTAATCCAGTCCTCATCAAAAAGTCCAATCTCTGTATTTTCGTTGAGAATTGTATCAATCTTGTTTTCTAAAGTTTTTATTAATAACAATTCTTTACTTTTAGTATTTCTATCTTTATTACTATTTGCAACCTGTTTTGCATCTACTAATTGTTTTTTGAGTGCTTTGACTTCTGGGTTTTCAAGAAGAGAAGAACCGAAAATTAATCGTTGAATATCATTGAAATTAGTCATAATTCGTTTTAATCGGTCAAAATCTTCAAAGCTTCCCCAGCCTGTAGCTTTTATATAGCTTAAATTTGGAATTTCTTTCATGAATTCGTTATATGAACCAGGCCAATCTTCAAACGTATCATTTAGAGAAGTTAGTAACTCATTCTTTTCTAATTCAAGTTCAACAGAATTAAGAATCTCATGATAAAGGTTTTTCTTTTCTGTTTTAATAGTTTTGTCTTTGCTTTTATCGCCAAGATTTCCTTTTACTATTTTCAAGTCAAATCCGATTCCTGAGTTTTCTTCATTTTCTTCTTCTATTGCTTTTGAGATTTCACTAATTAGACCACCGTTTAATTGACTAATAAGTGAATTTGCTTTTTCACTGTCGAAATAAATCAAATCTTTTATTGATTTCATATTTTGTAGTATGAATTGTTTTTTAATATGCCTTGTATGCCGCCTAACACCTAAATATACCGAATAGAGTATATTTTATTTATAACTACTACAATATTATTAGGTATATTTGTCCTAAAGGAGGATATAGCTAATTCATTTCTTTTATCGCTCCAAAGATAAAAAACATATTTAACACCGCAAATTATTTTTCCTGTTTTTTTAAACAAACTAAAATTTATTTTTATACGGCTTTCAATTAATCCGGAAAGAAGGAAATATACTATATAAGATGCCCCCTAACACACTAAATAAGCCCCCTAACCCCCTAAAGGGGGAATTTAGGAGCCATGAGCACGGGTTCAGGGTTCCAGACCGGGGGTTCTACTCATCAGATGACTTCAAGTCATCTGATGAATCACTTATAAGCTCACTGGAAACTTCAATCTTACTATCTCTTCAGGCTGAAAGCCTGATATATCATTAACCCGGTGGCAACGCCCCGGGATAACATGCCCGATGGCATCAACGC
>JBAXPM010000034.1:0-39509 GCA_037132235.1 Paludibacter sp. | reverse complement strand
TGGTTATTCTGTTGTAATACAGACATATAACCTACTTATAAGGAGCGACTAAATATACAACTTGTATAAATGACTGACGTTGAATAGTCCGTTTTCTTACATTTTATTGACGTTAAAGTGTATTTTTGCAGAAAAATTTATCATGGCAGAAGAACTTCACATCAAAGCAGGAACCATAAAATCAGAAATCTACGAAAACCTGATTCCGCAACTGAAAGCACTGATTAGCAGTGAAACAGACCTTACAGCTAATTTGGCCAATATAGCTGCTGCACTGAAAGAAACTTTCCAGTGGTTGTGGGTCGGGTTCTATTTGGTCAAAGATAATGAATTGGTTCTCGGACCGTTTCAGGGACCAATTGCATGCACCCGAATCAGCTATGGGAAAGGTGTTTGCGGTACAGCCTGGAAAACTGCATCGCCACTGCTTGTTCCCGATGTCGAAAAATTTCCCGTACATATTGCATGCAGCAGTCAGTCTGTAGCGGAAATAGTCGTTCCCATTCTTAATTCAACCAATCAGGTTATTGGAGTGCTTGACGTTGACAGTGAAAAATATGATGTTTTGGACGAAACTGATTTGGATTACCTGGAGAAGATTTGCAAATTGATTACAAGCATCCTGTGAATAATAACCCCGAAAATTTTCGGAGTTTTATATTTTATTTCGTCATTATCGTTTCCATATCAACAAACGTTTTCTGCTGTAATGCTCTCTGTTCGAGTGTAACATTATCACGTCCTTCCAGTCGGGTAAAAACATGCAAGGTTGAATTTTCCATTTCCACATCGATATTACCACCGGAGGAAGTCCGCATTCCTTTATAAATCATAAACGCGCTGATTGGGTCTGCAGTTTCGTCCTTTATGCTCTTATAAACTTTCATTGAAGTTCCGGCTGGCAGGTTAATACCTTTTTCAAGATCTAGACGTGTAAGGTCAATTAATGCCATCAGTTCTTTGAGTGTTTCCTGTGGGCGATACACGTACCAGTGACCTTTTTCTCCATCTGCCATATCGACTGTCAAATAACCAAGAACCGGTCCAAGTACACCAACCAGAGTCAGGGTTTTATTAGAAGAAACTATTATCGGATCGACCAGAAAAATTCCTTTTGGCAAGGAATCGGGTTTAAAGAAATTACTTTTCACCATATTGATAATCAAAGGCGCACCTGTTGACGAACCGGCTAAATAAATCTTTTTGTATCCGATTTTTGAAAGTTTCTGATATTCTTCTTTTATAGAGCTTTGCCAGTCTTCCCATGTGGATTTTTTGAAATCTACGTACGAGCGACCATGCCCGCCCAGCAATACCTGCGAGACATAAAAAGTCCCTTTCGCATTGGCATAAGCACGCAGTTCGTCCCATTCGAAGGTTGTTGCCGTATAACCGTGAGCAGCAATTATTACCGGTGTATTGAGTTGTGTGGAATTTGGATTGGGCAAGTAAACCGACAACAAGTGTTTACTCAAAGAATCAGGTATGGCATATGAAAATTGACCGTAGTCCAGCATCGTTTTATCGTCAAGTGTGGGAGATGGATTGCAGGAAGTAAAAACTGCTGCAAACAACACGATTAGTATATATATTGAGTTTTTCATTATTCGAGTTTATAAAATTATTTGTTAATATAATATAGCACGCTTAACTGATAATAAACCGGAAAAAGTGTTCCCGGAGTACTAACTCCATCACCGGTAATGGCATTATAACCAACCGATAAACTTGCAGCAAGTGGAAATTTAAACTTATAGAAAAGGCCTGCCTCAAGTTGAAGCAGCATCGAATTATGAGGTAAAACGTCAAATTGCGGAAGTTCCATGTCAGCATTAAAGAAACCGGTATTTAATCCGGCAAATATCTGCAAATCTTTCGTAGAACGAAAACGCCAGTCGGCACCAACGAGAATATTATCCTGACGTACCGCATTAGTTCCTAACGCAGAACCAATACGACTGGTTACATAACTCATTTTGAGGTGAATTTTTTTGTGAAGCAGGAAATCGGAAGTATAATCTGCAGTTACACCGTTTTCCCAATAGAGTTGTTCGGTTTTCTGTAACCTTAGACCAATTCCAAGTTCATAGGGAGTGGCGGAAGTTTGAGCTTGTACCATCGGTACAGATAGCAGCATGACAAGCCATGCAAAAAGTGCTTTTCTCATAAATATTCGGATTTAAATGATAATTATGAATAAAACCAAAAAGAATATCAATTGTTCACACAGACAGAAACAGGTCTATGTTAAGGCATTAATATTCTCAGGGTTGACAATTGATTTTGCACCCGAAGAATACAATCCTTCGATACGATCGGCATAACGTTCTTCAACTTTAGAACGCATTACTTTCATCGTGCTGTTTACCAGGCCATTTTGCTCTGTAAAAGGCTCGCCTAATACAGCCACCGCAGCCGGCAACCAACGTTCGGGGAACATTCCTTCATATTTTCCGCTTTTGCGATATTCGTTAATTTCACGTTGAAGTTTATTGAGTGCTAGTTCTTTTGCCTCTGCAGCATCCCAGTTCAGATGTGGTTTTTTATGCAAAACATAACGTTTCAGAGCTTCTTTATTCGGAACAATCAGCGCAGTGGTATAAGGATTCTGATTATTGTAAAGTATTACCTGTTCAATGAATTGGGAAGTATCAGACAAAGATTCTTCGATTCCTTCAGGACTGTATTTTTCGCCATCGCTGGATATCAAAAGGCTTTTAAATCTGCCAACCACGTATAGAAATCCGTCTTCATCCATATAGCCCATATCGCCGGTATGCAGCCAGCCATCTACAATGGTTTCGGCAGTTGCTTTTTCGTTTTTATAGTAGCCTGCCATCACGTTTTCGCCTTTAATAATGATTTCGCCCTTTTCACCAACCGGCAATTCACGTCCATCCGAATCGCAAATTTTCAACTCCATTGGTTGAACCAAAAAGCCTGAAGAACCTAATTTATGGCGTGCCATCCCGTTGGAGGAAATAATTGGAGTTGCTTCGGAAAGTCCGTAACCCTGAAACATTGGAATTCCAATAGCATAGAAAAAACGCTGTAAATCAATATCGAGCAAAGCACCACCACCAATAAAGAAATCGAGTCGCCCGCCAAAACCTTCACGCACCTTTGAGAATAATATCTTATCAAACAGGTTCAGCAACGGTTTTTTCAGTTTCTCCAGACCCTGACCTTTGTTATACCCTTCTTTATTGTACGAATAAGCCATTTTCAGAGCTGTTTCGAATAACCAGTTCGCTACTGCTCCCTTAGCACGGATATTGGCCTCAATACTCTTTTTAAAGTTTTTTGCCAAGGCCGGTACGCTTAAAAGTAAATTTGGTTTTAGCTCATTTATATTGACAGGAATATTTTTGAGCGTTTCCAAACCCGTCTTCCCACTCTGCACCGTTCCGACACTTGCCCCACAAGCCATAAAACTGTAAAAACCGGCAACATGAGCAAAACAATGATCGAGTGGTAAAATAAGCAACGTGCGGTAATTCGGCGGAATGGTCATTAAAGTAAGTGCTTGCTCAACATTAGCTGTATAATTGCGGTGAGTCAACATGATTCCTTTGGGGTCGGCAGTAGTGCCAGAAGTGTAGCTGATATTGGCTAAATCATCCGGTTTAATTGCATTTGCCCGTTTCACTACTGCACGTGGATTTTCCTTTTGAAAATGTTTGCCCTGTTCCAACAATTGTTTCAACGAAATTTCTTTTGGTTCATAGCCAACTTGTTCATCAAATACAATAATAGTTTTGATCTGAGGTATTGTACCGGATATATTTCTGATTTTCTTAAGCTGACTACCCGAAACCAAAATATATTGAGCCTCTGAATGTACAAGACGGAAAATCAAATCATTACTTTCTTCCAGTTTAATCGATAACGGAACATTGATAGCACCTGCATGTAAAATTCCAAGTTCACCTGTAATCCATGCATTCCTTCCTTCAGAGAGCAAAGCAATTTTATCACCAACTTCAACCCCCATAGCCATTAAACCTGCGGCAATTAAATGCGCTTGTTTCTTAGTTTCCAGGTAGGTTGTTGCTGAAAAATTACTATTGGTTTTTTCCCAAAGGAAAGGTTCGTGTGCATATTTATCAACACTTTTGTTTAATAAATCAATAATAGTGGGCTTCATTAGCAAAATATTAATATCTCTCAGATTAAGACAGTGAGGTTAAAAAATATATTTTTCTATTAATAAACAGTGTGTAAAGATAGTGAAATTTTTAAACTATGACAAAATATTACCCGCATCAGACAAAAACAAAGCCCACCAATTGGCAGGCTTAATTCGAGTTAAAATCACATTCCAATTACAGAAGGTCTATAATTATGAATCATTTATTTTACCATTTCAACTTTTCTGGTTGCTTCCATGGTTGTATTTCTAATTTCCACTTTTTCCACCACTTTTTGAGCCAAATCTCTGAAAGCCATATACATAATACTATTATCATCATCGGCTATCGGGCGACCGGCATCACCACATTCACGAATGCTTTGCACCAATGGAATTTGTCCAAGCAGAGGCACATTCAGTTCATCAGCAAGTCTTTTTCCACCATCTTTTCCAAAAATATAATATTTATTTTCCGGTAGTTCGGCAGGTGTAAACCAGGCCATATTTTCTACCAATCCAAGAACAGGAACATTCACTTTTTCACCGGTAAACATATTAATCCCCTTACGTGCATCGGCTAACGCAACATCCTGTGGTGTAGTTACCACAACCGCACCCGTAATGCCAAGTGTCTGTACAAGAGTAAGATGAATATCACCTGTACCGGGTGGCAAATCGATTACAAAATAATCCAGTTCGCCCCATTGAGCATCAGTAATAAGTTGTTTCAGGGCATTACTCGAAACTGATCCACGCCAAACAAGTGCGCTCTTAGGTTCGACAAAAAATCCGATGGATAGAATTTTCACACCGTACTTCTCGACAGGTATTATTACCTGATGTCCATCTACTTCCAGTATTTCCGGCTTAACATCTTCAACGCCAAACATTTTTGGAATGGATGGACCGTGTATATCTGCATCGAGCAAACCCACTTTATATCCCAACGAAGCCAATGCGATAGCCAGATTACTGGAGATTGTAGATTTGCCCACACCACCTTTGCCTGAAAAAACTGCAAGTATATTTTTCACACCCGGCAGTAATTGCGTGGGTTTTGGTTTGGGTAGTTCTTTTGTAAGGGCTGTAATATTTCCTTTTATGTCAATATCTTCACCAACATAAGTCAGTATGGTTTGTTCAGCAGCTTTTACTACTGACTTTGTAAACGGATCATTTGGTTTTTCGAAAAGTAACGAGAATGATACTTTATTCCCCTCAATAAGTAATTCATCCTGAACCATGCCCAACGACACAATATCATTACCGTTTCCGGGATACCGTACATGTTTCAGTGCATCAATAATTTGCTGTGGTTGTATAGCCATTTTTAATATTTTCCTGTCTTTTAAAAATAAAAATTTTTAGAATTGTATCTTAATCAAAGATACAATTCTAAAAACGGTTTCAGAAATAAAATGTTTAAATCTGAATGAAATTCACGCGGATTTAACTTATCTGAATTTTAATCCTACAGTGAGGTTAAGTGGTGCAGTTCCAATCGTTTTCACCTGATCGGCAATAGATTGACCCTGTATCAAGGTGTATCTCAAGTCAGCTGTAATAAATCCAAGCACATCGAGTCCTGCTCCAACCTGCCAGTCTAAACTCATCTTGCCGGTAGGTTTATCAGATTTGTCTAATGGGAATCTAAACTGAGGACCACCATTAAGGTGAAGACTAAGTAATCCAATATCTAAAAATTTAAGACCTACCATTACCGGAACTTTAATATAAGAACTGTCAACAGTACTGGAGAATTTCTTAAAACAGTAATAAGCCTCTGGTTGTAAATAAAGTGTTTCACCCAATTGTAACATCAAACCGGCCTGATAATTTGAACCTAACTGATTGGCTACGGAATTAACATCCGTAGTGAAATTCGTAATGTCAAGTCCAAATTTAGGTCCAATCCAAATTTTCGCTTTTGGTTTTTCTACTGTTGTGTTATCTTGTGCATTACCTACAATGCTCAATGATAAAAATAACAAGCTTGCTAAAATAAATTTTGTTTTCATTGTGGTTAGTTTTTTTTAAATAATAAGTAAGGAAAAGATGTTTCAAATATACAACATATTTTTATAAAACATATTTTTATGTATTATTTTTCGTTTTGCCTCTTGCGAAGCTTCTGTAGGTGTCGTAATCAATTTCGATGTCCGGTTCGATGAATTCAAGTCTTTTAACAGGCGTGAACTGTATGTATTTTATTGATAGTCCGCGACTTAACCATTGTTGTTCGTAATATGTTTTTATATTCAGAACCGGATTATTAACCTCTGAAGTATGTATATTATCTGTCATAAAAACTACGGGGTAATTATTAGATTTAACCATCTCGCAAGTATAGGTAAACATAAAATTGCTGTCGGTCTTAAGATGAATCAACCCATTTTCCTTTAGAAATTGCAGATACAGTTTCATAAAATTCGTTGAAGTCAGCCTTTTGGTCGTTTTTTTCATTTGGGGATCAGGAAAGGTAAGCCAGATTTCAGCAACTTCATTTTCTGCAAAAAAGTGATGAATCATTTCAATGTCTGTCCTTAAAAAAGCTACATTATTTAACTGTTTTCGCAACGAGTCCTTTGCTCCTGTCCATATTCTTGCACCTTTTATATCAACTCCGATAAAGTTCTTCTCGGGGTATAATTCCGCAAGCCCAACTGTGTATTCACCTTTACCACAACCAAGTTCGAGCACAATGGGATTTTCATTTTTAAAAAAAAGTTCATTCCACCGTCCTTTCATTTTAAAGTCAGCACCACCACGTACCGTATGCGATGACACCTGAAAAACATGCGGAAATGTTTCCATTTCCGCAAACTTGGCTAATTTATTCTTTCCCACTAAATTATTTACGATTTATTAATGTACAATTTACGATTTAAACTACCGACTGCCTACTACTGACTAATTTTCTCCACCTGCATTCCTATATCATTAATTCCAACCAGAACCGTATCGCGCATGCCGTGAACAATTTTATACTTATAAATTCCCTTTTTTTCGAATTTCACATTTTGTTGGTATAAAACCGGCATTTGAAGCACCGAACCGATTCCTGTTCCCAACCACTTTCCTCTTTTATCGGCGAGATAGCATTCGATTGAGTCTTTCGTTTCCACACTACCCGGAGTCATTTTTGAAAGGAAGAGCCATAAATTCTGATACGGATATTCTCCTCTGTTTCTGACATTTACATAAATATTATAGCGTATGGTTGTATCATTCACCGGAATATCAAATGTACACAAACTATCCTTATGCCAACCAGAAGTTGTTATCGTTTTGTATTTCAAATACACATCCGACTTTACACAACCGTTTAAAATTAAGGTTGCAAAAGCAATAATCAGACTATTTTTCAGTATTTTCCGAGCCATTTTCTACTTTTTTAATTGGTTTCTCGAATCTTGGAGCATTATTTCCGTTGCTTTCACGCGGACCAGATTTATCTCTCTGATTACGGTTGTCGTGTCGGCGGTTTTTATTATTATTCGGGCGTTTTTTTGCATCGAAACGTGTCAGACTATCCTGACCAACGCCGCTTTCGTACTCAATTACTACAGGTTTTGCAGCCTCATCTCTCAAATCTTCAAGCCTGTCAGGTTTTTGTCCTTTTTTATTAAGTGCAATCACATCCCTGGCACGCTCAGGTGAAATTGTAATAATATTAGCCGCAAAATTTTGTGAAGTTGAATAGGAGATTTGTCGTTTAAACACATCCGTTTTGAAATGATAATAGGTATTATCTGCAGTTTCGAGTTGAATTTCTTTGGACGGAAAGCCTTTGGAAGCATCAATGTAAGTATCCACTTCAAAGTTCATACAGCACTTAAGTTTACCACACTGACCGGCAAGTTTCTGTGGATTGAGTGAAATATCCTGAATACGTGCAGCACTGGTCGATACTGTATTAAAATTCGTCATCCAGCCCGAACAGCAAAGTTCGCGACCACAAGGACCGATACCACCAATACGACCGGCTTCCTGACGTGCTCCGATTTGCTTCATTTCAATACGGACACGGAATGTTTCGGCAAAAACCTTGATTAGCTGACGGAAGTCAACCCGCTCATCTGCAATATAATAGAAAATAGCTTTATTGCCATCTCCCTGAAATTCCACATCCCCGATTTTCATGTCTAATTTGAGACTTTCGGCAATCTGGCGTGCTTTTATCATGGTTTCATGTTCTTTGGCTTTGGCTTCATTGAATTTCTCAATATCATTTTCCTTTGCCTTGCGGTATACTCTGCGAATCTCCATTTTTTCGGGATTTACATTGTATTTTTTCATCTGAAGCAGAACCAGTCTACCAACCAGTGTTACCTCACCAATATCGTGTCCGGGTGAAGATTCTACAGCCACCACATCACCTTTTTCCAATGGGATATTGGTGCTGTTCAAAAAATATCCCTTGCGTGTATTTTTAAACTGTACTTCCACGAAATCAGTCTCTTTCTGCGTTTCCGGCAGATCGCACATCCAGTCAAATGTGCTGAGTTTCTGAGTTGAGTTACGGTTACAGCCTTTTTTGTTCATGCAGCAACCACCATTATTTAGTTTGTAATCCATTATTTTTAGTTTATAAAATTTGAAAGTTACAAAGTTTGTAAAGTTTGATCGTTCATTTGACTTTATGAACTTTTTCACTTTATAAACTTTCAACTATTTTTTATCTTTTCAGCAACATTATCAACTTCAACACCAGGTCGAAGAAAATCATTTTTGCATTTACGTTTTGTTCTATTTGTCTTTCTGCCAAAGCAAATTCAGTCATCATATCCTCCACGTTTCGTTCATTGATAAACGGTGAGAATTTATGCGAAAACTCCGCCTCAGGCGTTGTCATGTAATTCAGTTCCGGTTGCTGCACATTGCGGATAAAATTCTCACGTGTCATACGTTGTGCATAACTCAGAAAAATTTTCTGCCGTTCACGGCCAATCGAAGGAGAAGCCATATCTTCCGACCATTTACGCAGTGTTTTCAGCGAAGCATGGTCTTTTTTATTACCCACCTGCCAGGCCAAGCGCATAATCATAACAAAACGGTCAAAGTTTTGTTTGTTTTCATCTGTTTCGCTCAACACAGAAAGCGCATTCAGATAGCTCCCATTAGCAATATGAGCAGCATAAGATGCATCGTCCTTCTGTATTTCATATTCGGTGTTACTCAAAAGTGCCTGTACAATTTCATCCTCATTCAACCGTGGTATATGAACATGCTGAGTTCGCGATAGAATTGTTCCAATAATCTGATCGGGTTCATTGGAAACCATCAGAAAAACGGTTTTTTCAGGTGGTTCTTCCAGAATCTTCAACAATTTATTGGCGCAGGTTTCGTGCATTTTTTCCGGCAGCCAGATAATCATGATTTTGTATTCCGACTCATAGGTTTTCAGACTGAGTTTTCGCAAAATCTCTTCACTTTCGTTGGAATAAATCAAACCCTGTTTCGCATCTTCCGAAATTTCGGCATACCATTCGTTTATTCCAAAATAGGTTTTATCCAGCACAATTGACCTGAAATTTGCAATAAAATCATCACAAACAACGCTTTGCTTGCCCGCAGGTTTTATAATTGGAAATACAAAATGCAAATCGGGATGCGCCAGTTTTGCAAATTTCATGCACGAAGGACAAATCCCACATGAATCGGACGCTGTACGGTTTTCGCAGCATATATACTGAGCATAGGCAATAGCCAACGGCAATTTACCAATACCCTCGACACCACGCAGAAGCTGTGCATGAGGTATGCGTTGCTCGGTAACCGAGTTGATAAAACGCTGCTTTATATCCTGCTGACCAATAATTTGCGAAAAAAACACCCTGATTAGTTAATAGTTTAAAGTTGACAGTTAATAGTTAATAACAGCTTGTTTATTGCCGTTTGTTGTTTACCATTTACCGCTGCTTAGTAACGTGCAAATATACAAAAAAGAAAAGAAATCGGGAAATGGCGGGAAATATGGATGAATAATTGATTAAATGTATTTATTAAGCTACGATTTAAGGCAAAAAAAACGCTGCCGGACTTCTCCGGCAGCGCTCCTAACAATCAAAAAAATCAAATTTTTGAAATCATTATCGCCGTACCTCCTCCCGGAGCGAGGCTTAATGTGAGGTTAGTATCCGATGTCACATCCATACTTTCAATAATAATGGGATAGGGATTCGTTTTGTAGTCGGCACCCTTTCCGTCACGGAAAATTTTGGCGCGGTATTTTGCACCCTTGTCAAGAAACGACAGTTGAAGGGTGAGTTCTCTGGGATTTTCGTTGGTTATACTTCCTACAAACCAGTTGTCACTTTTACGGTCTTTCCGTGCAATAACCACATAATCGCCTATTTTGGCATCAGGAACTACTGTTTTAGCCCAGTTGGTGGGACAGGAAGTGATAAACTCGAAAGCCGGATTGTTCTCGTAGTTTTCAATCATATCCGACGCCATTTGTATAGGACTGTAAAGAACAACATTGAGCGCAAGTTGCTTGGCAAGTGTTGTTTGAACATGTGTTCCTGGTTTAGCCGGATTCGAGAAATTGAATGTACCAGGCGTAAAATCCATCGGCCCTGCCAATCCGCGTGTGAAAGGAATAATGGTGGTATGACACGGTGGATTACCGCCATCGGGTGACCATGCATCGTACTCCTGCCCGCGCACACCTTCCTGCGAAAGTAAATTCGGATAAGTTCGTTGCAGACCGGTAGGTGTCATTGGTTCGTGGTTGTCAATTGAAACATGATAGCGGGCAGCCGTTTCAATCACTTTGCGGTAATGCCTAACCGAATACTGGCAGCTGTGCAATTCCTTGTTATCAAGCAAAGGGTTTACGTAGCCGGTTTTTACGGTACTGATTCCATATTTATTGCAGAATTTATAAGCATCATCCAGCTGGTTTTCGTAATTTTTTGCTGCACCTCCCGTTTCGTGATGTCCGATGATTCTGACGTGCTTTTGGGAAGCATAATCTGCAATTTTCTGTATATCAAAATCAGGGTAAGGTTTGCTGAAATTGAATATCTCGCCGTTTTTTGTCCAGTCGCCATCCCAACCTACGTTCCATCCTTCAACCAACACACCTGAAAATCCGTGTTTGGCTGCAAAATCAATGTAGCGAAGTGTATTTTCGGTAGTTGCACCGTGTTTGTTGCTTTGTCCCCAGGTATAGTTGGTAAGATGCATTCCCCACCAGATTCCAATGTATCTTCCGGGTTCAATCCATGAAGTATCCTTTATTTTTGAAGGTTCATTCAGGTTAAGCATCATTCTTGAAAGAATTAAGTTACCGGGTTTAGTAGCAATAATAATGGTTCGCCACGGACTTTGAAACGGCGTTTGGGCAAATACTTTCTCGCCTGTCGACCATGGGGTTAAATCAGCTTTCAAAGTGTTCGAACCTTTTTTTGTAGCCAGATTAAGTCCTGCATAATCGGTCAAATTTGCTTCATGAATAGCCAGATACAAGCCGCTGCTCATTTCTATAGTCAATGGCGTACAGGCTGTATCCATTTTCGAAACCGGTGCTTTTGTATAAAGATTCTCAAAAAAGTTGGTGTGATTGGATGGAATTGACCATGCCTGAGGCTGTCCCGTAAGGGCAAACTCGGTGATTTCGTCCATGATTACAAAATCCTTCAGATTTTCCTGCTTTGGAAAAGCATACCGGAAACCAACGCCATCGTTGAAAACCCTGAAGATAATATCTAATTTGCGGTGGTTACCTATGGCTTCGACCAAATGATAAGTGGTTTCGTTGAAGTTATTGCGCACTATACTTTCTTCGCCCCAGGGTTCTGCCCATTGCTCATCCACTTTTCGGTTTGCCGTAGATTCCAATTTGAAATTTGCACAGAAACAATCCTTGCTATTCAGAACAAATCCCAAAAATGATTTTTCAATAATCGGGTTGCCCGATTTTGAAACCTGATAAAAAGGCTTTCCTTTATCGAGTCCTATTGTTGCGCGAATGGTACCATCGGGTGAAATAACATCAGCTTTTACTCCAAAAAAAGAAATGAATCCCAGAAAAAAGGCAATAGGTATCCTTCGATATGTTAACTTTTTCATACTGTTAATGGTTTTTTAGTTTTCTATATCTATCAGTAAATCAATAGCTTTCTGATCCTGCATAGACACAAAGTAGTAGAAAGCCTGGTTCATTTTGGATTGTTTATACGAATCAAGTTTGTATTTTTTCCGCAAATCAAACAAACGTTTTATGTTTTCCAACTGTGTTTGGTTGGATGAAACTCCAAAAGCCGTTTGAAGCGAAGTAAGAAAAGAATATCCAAACTCCTGTGTAGGCTCAATCATGGTTCCTTCGCCAAAATCATTCCAGGTAATAAGTTGAATTTGAGGCATATTTCTCTTTTTGGCTTCGGCAAGCATATCATTCCACAACTCACCTTTACGGTAATCGACAAAAAACAAACTGTCTTTGCCATCACCCTGATAATAATAAGAATGGAATCCCGGCCATGCACCGGCAAATGCAGGAATATTTTTGGTGGCTAAATCATCGTATATTGCGCGTGAACGAGTTATATCGAGTCCGTGATCATTTTTATCATCAGTTGCCGTCCATGGCCCCCAGGCACCCCACGGCCACATAAACACCGCACTACAATTCGTTGCTCCCACCTTTGGATAGAAATAATTGAAATTATTGCCCGGCACATCGCGGCCATACGGTATCATAAAGTAGGGTTTGGTAGGATAAATTCCCAACAGCGAAGTCCATTGTGATGGTTTATTTATAAAATCGGGACCAAACACGCCCAACAACGGTGCGTTATTCACTTTGATGTAATTGCTCCTGGTCATGTAGCTGTTCATGATATACGCCATATCAGTTACCGCCAGTTCAACCGTATCTTTTGAGCCGGTATTTATCATCACATTCGGAATGGTTCGGTCTTCGTAAATAATGGCAAACTCAAGCCCCACTTTTTTACAGGCATCAATAATTGCATTGGAATTACGGGTAAGTTTGTAGGTATCGTTGATATTATACGATCCGTACCAGTCAATCAGAATTCCATCTATTCCGGCATATTTCATCAGAAGCAAGTGATATTCAATCAAATCAGGATCACTGGAAGCATAGGGTCCAACAAGTGGATAATAATGTGAAGCTATTTGTCGACGACCGTTTGCATCCATACTATCGGGGTTGCATTTACTCATTTTCCAGTGAACGCCCCAGGTACCGCCATTGCTTGCCTTGTTTTCGAACCAGGGCATATAATGCACATATACTTTCATGGAATTACTTTTGCTAACCGCTACAGGACTAAGGGTGGTTACAGTATATGTGGGTTCTGTAGGATTACAGCCTGCCATCAGGATGAGGCAAACACCACATATGATATTGAAAATTGACTTTTTCATAATTAATATCCCTGATTTTGAGTAAGGTTTTTATTTAAATCCAGCACGTTTTGAGGAATTGGGAAAACTCCGCGATAAGCAGGTGTTACGCTTTTATTCCAACCGGCATTAAAGAAAGATCCAAAACGTATATTGGTGTTTCGGCGAAGTCCTTCAAAGATAAATTCGTGCAACCATTCTGTTTCGAGTGAAGCATCATCAAGCGAAGAAATATCGCCCAAACCGGCTCTTTTGCGCAGCTGATTTACCAAACCAACCGCTGTGGTGGTAAATCCCTGACGGTAATTAGCTTCTGCTTTCATCATTACCACTTCGGCATAGCGCATTAGTACCATGTCATTATCGCGCTCCCATTTATCATCGGCACGCCACTGGTACTTGTTCAAGCGGGCACCTTCATTTTGAATGGCTTTGGTATAATCGGCAATATCGACTGTGTAGCTCAGTGGACTACCATTATCCATCATGATTACTTCACCGGTGGCTTTACTAATCTGATCACCAACCATTAACGAATTACGTCGGATATCGCTTGCATCGAATGTGGCATAAACAGGTGGTTTGGCACAGATACCATTTCCACACCAGGGATATGTTCCATCGGCTGAGAAGGCATATTTCTGATTATAATGGTAGCTCATGGAAGGTAAATAATTACCTACTGTATTTTGTTTATGGTCGTACGGAATGGCAAAAATAATTTCATCCGCTTTCTGATCGTTGTCAGTAGCAAAGTTGTCGAAATAATTGTTATTCAAACTGAAACCTTTCACCTTTTCGCAAGCGGTCTGACAATCTTTCCAGCGGGGAGCTCCCGTATAAACTCCGGCATTGAGATACAAGCGGGCAAGTAAAGTATAGGCTACATTTTGAGTAAGGCGTCCGTAAGCAACTCCGGCTGGAAGATAGGTAACCACTTCGGTAAGTTCTTTTTCCACGAAACGGAAAACAGAATCACGACTCACCTGAGCGGGCACGTCAGCCGTTTCAAAGCTGGTAACAATAGGTACTCCACCAAACAAATCGAGCAGATTATAATAGTAATAAGCACGCAGTCCGCGAAGTTCGGCATTCACAACATTTTTCTGTGCATCAGTCAATGAAGATTTATTCACCATGTAGATGATTGTATTCACATTGGCTACACCCTGAAAGTTATACTTCCAACCACTTAATATGGTTTTATTTTTGGCATCCCAGGTATGATATTGCAATTGCTGATACACACCACCATCGTACCAATCGGTACCACGGGTTGGTATACAAGCCTCGTCGGAAGTACATTCATTCAGGAAAAATACAAATTCAGAGGTCGGGTAACAAATAGTTCCACCGGTTTTAGTATCGTCGAAACCCCTTAAGGTTGCATACGCTCCACCCACAATTGTTTGAACTTCACTGGAAGTTTTCCCGTAATTATCCATTGTAATTGTATTATACAACACTTCGTCAAGATTGGTACACCCAACTGAAAGTGTCGTTAGAATTACTAATGCTATATGGTTGATTTTCATAAGGAAATGATTTTTATGTTTAAAATGAAATATTTAATCCGAGTGAAAATGTTCGTGGACGTGGATAATAATTAAAACGGTCGATACCCGGTGAATCCAGTCCGCTGTTACCAACTTCGGGGTCAGTTCCACTGTAACCGGTCAATACAAAGAGGTTTTCGCCCGTGAGATATACCCTTAATTTTTCCAGACCCAAGCGGTAATTCTTAGGCAGATTATAACCCAGTGTTACTGATTGTAAACGGAAAAAATCGCCATTTTCAATCCAGTAGCCTGAGAAAGTCGGATCGGAAGTGATTCCTGTTTTCAGAAAGGCATCCGTTACATTCTGCGAAGGCAAACGGGTTGGATCGGCCATACTCATGGCGGTGGCGTTGAGTACTTTTTGTCCAAACATGCCATACGTACTGATATTCAGATCGAAATCATGATAGCTAAAATTCATTGCAACACCAAGATTGAAGTTGGGCTGAGCACTGCCTAGGAATTCATTTATCACATTTCCGTTGGCATCCTTGTTCAGAATATATTCCCCATCGGTATCAATACCAAGACATTTTGGACCCCAAAATGCACCTGCCGGATAACCCTCTTTGATTATCTGAGTGTAAGTGCCGGTCATACCACGGATTCCGGTCATACTACCTGCTTTGAGGTCGGAAGCTGAACCAAATAAATCATTGGTGAGTTTATCAATTTTCTGTTCATTGTACGAGCCTGTCAGGGTTGCATCAAACGTAAAATCCTTTGATTTGATGATGCTGGCATTCAGTGTGAGTTCTACCCCTTTATTACTCAAACTTCCCAAATTGAGCAACATGGTATTTACCAAATAAGGAGGCTGAGGAACCGGATAAGTCCAGAGTAAATCGTTGGTTTGTTTCAGGTAAAACTCGAGTGTACCGGAGATTTTTCCAAGAAAACCAAAATCGATACCCAGGTTGGTTTGTGCGGTGGATTCCCATTTCAGATCCGGATTGGCATTCTGTACCGGAGAATATGCTTTCTTCCATTTACCATCAGTCGGGTCGTAGTACGAAGCTCCGGTAGCACTGAGTAACTGCAACGATTTATAATCACCAATACCATCCTGATTACCCGTTACACCGTAGCCAAAACGTACTTTCAGGTTATTGAGCCAGCCCGAAGATTCTTTCAGAAATGTCTCATCGGAAGCTCGCCAGGCAAAAGAAGCCGATGGGAACATCCCCCATTTGTTATTTGCTCCGAAGCGACTTGATCCATCTTCGCGCAATGTGCCGGTAAACAGATACCTACCAAGATAATTGAAGTTCAAACGTCCGTAGAATGATACCAGGTGCGAAATACCTTTGTAGGAATATACATCGCCCGAAGTATAATCGAAACCTGCACCAAGGTTATTGTAAAGAAATGCATCGGTATCAAAACCACTGCGGATAGCACCAAAACCTTCGTACTGCGATTCCAGGTACGAATATCCGGCCATGATGTTCAGTTTCGTTTTGTTTTCAAATTTCAGGTCTTCGGTAAGGTAGGATTCAAGCTGGAACGATGAATTGTCGCCCAGGGTACGTTGACCTTGTCCGCTCAGCGATGCTCCGGTCATAACAGCATAAGACGGCAGATAAAAACGTGTTTGGTAGGAGTTATATTCGTACGAACCATTTACAACACCTTTCAGACCTTTGAAAAATTCAATTTCGGCTTTAGCAAAACCCAGTAAGCGGTGCCGTGAATCGTCGCGAAAACGGTCGTTATTTATTTCTACCGGATTTTCGGTATTTGTTCCACTAATGGAAGTGAAAGTGCCGCTTTGTGTATAAATAGGCACAGTTGGGTTCAGGTTACATTCGCGTTCAATAATGGATAAGTCAATGGGTGTCCAGTTATCGGTGCTGGCGTTAATACCTGCTTCCAGTTTCAGTTTCTTGTTTAATCCGTATTGATGAGCCGATATACTTCCAGCTAATCGGTTGAGTGAACTGCGTTGCAATACTCCTTCGTTGTTTTGATACGAAAGCGAAGCCCTGTATCCGCTGTTTGCATTCACATTGCTGAAAAACAGATTATGCTGATGCGAAATGGCGGTACGTTCCAGCGATTTTTGCCAGTCGGTATTGGCACCATAATCCACGGCATTCAATACATTGTTGGTTCGAACATAGTCGCGCCACTGGTTAGCCGAGAGTAGGTCCATATGCTTTGCAACATTGGAAACGCCCATATACCCGCTGTACGACATACTTTTCACTTCGGTGGTTCCGCCGGAGCGATTTGTGGTAATAATAATCACACCGTTTGCACCACGCGAACCGTAGATAGCAGCTGCCGAAGCATCTTTCAGCACATCCACACTCACAATTTCCGAAGGCTGAACCGAGTTCATATCCACGCCGGGAATGCCGTCAACCACCACCAGAGGTGAGTTTCCGGCCGAAAGTGACGTTCCACCACGAAGTTTCATACTGGCACCTGCTGCGGGATCGCCCGAGCCCTGTACAACCGACAGACCGGCAACTTTTCCCTGCAGCAACTGCTCGGCCGAAGTGACCACGCCCTGTTTCAGGTCTTTGGCACTTACCGAAGTAATGGCCCCTGTTAGGTCGGACTTACGAACACTTCCGTATCCAATTCCTACTACTACTGTTTCCTGTAAGGTTACAGAACTTTGTGTGAGTTGTACTTTTACTTTCTGTTGTGCTTTTACTTTCTGAGTAGAATACCCGATATAGGATATTTCAAGTGAACTTCCAACGGGACATTCCAGTTTGAATTCGCCGTTGATATCAGTAATAGCGGCTATTTTTGAATTGGAAACCTTAATACTGGCACCAATTACCACTTCGTTTTTCTCATCAGTAATCACGCCTGAAACCTTGATGTTTTGTGCCTGAAGTATCAGCACAGACAACATCAGTCCGAAAAACACCATAATTGTTTTACGCAAACGGAAGAATATATTTTTACTTTTCTGCATAGTATTTTTTCGTTAGTATGTGATTACTGGAGTTCTGTAAGTGGAACAAGTGGAAGATCTGAGTTATAAACTTCGATCGTGTTGACACCTTTCACCACGTTGATAATTAAATTCAGTTTGGTCAGTCCAGAGATTGAACCGATTTTCTCCAATAAGTTTATTGATGCCGACATCGATGCGGTTGTACCGGTCATTGTGCCTGAGAACGAGGTTGTCCCGGCAGTGATGGTATAATTTACCGCAGTGGCAGATTTTTCGTTGTTGGTTCGGGTAATGGTCAGAATATCATACTGACAGAATTTTTGAGGGAAATAAGATACAACGGGAACATTGGTATTTCCAATCAGGTAGTTTTTTCCGGCCGCATCAGCTGTTCCTTTAGAACCATCGAGTGCCCAAAGGAAGAAGGTCAGGTTATCAAAGCTAAGTGATTGCGAAACACCAAAATACTGATACGGAATCATATCGATTTTATAGACGTTTGTGGCCATCTTTTTCATGGCCGTTTTGGCATGCGTAGAAATATTGTTTGGGTCGAAGAGGAAATGAGCATCCAGAAAATTATTGATACCGCTTTCCATGAAAATAGAGTCTTTTCCGGCTAAACCACCTACCACCCCATTCACATAGGCTTTTGACGTATTTACCAGAATAGAAACCGGGGTGTCAATTCCGAAATTGGATGGAAAAACCTGCAACGCAGCTCCCGAAGTTTTGAAAGTTCCAATCTGAACTCGTGGACACATCAAATTAAATGCACCACTTACAGTTGAACCATCTTTCGATTTTAATAACATCCAGAAATAATTATCGAAATTTGCCAAATCGGTCACCGTTTTTTTGAAATATGTAGTTGGAGTAAGCGTAAAACTCCACACCATGTTTCCTTTTGTAGGTTCGTATTTCAGTTTGGCAAAATCGGAGGAGTTTGTCCAGTTACCTGCATCCGGCTCAGAAGGTTGCCAAACCCACATATACACATCCTGACCTGCCGTAAAATTCGTTCCTGTCAAATCGAAATACCAGCTTACCTGTTCGTCTACATTCCAGATAATTGGAAAGGACCAGGTACTGGTGGGTATGGGATCAACCGCTTTAGCCGACATGCTGATAAAGAGCAATCCTGCTGCAAGCATCCACCCCGAAAACAGGCGGTAAAAATGCGAACAAATTGATTTTTTTCTGGATAGTATCATTTTGTTTTAAGATTAATCATCCCCAAAGGATTGGTGAATTTTTAGTGATTTTTCCTAATAACTTTTCCAAAGTTTTAAAACTTTGAAAAAGTTATTGGAGAGTTAATTGGGAGGTGGTAGATATTCTTTTATTTTGTGACTTTGAACGATTCAGATTTGCCGTTTCCGTTCAGTACAACCAAATAAACTCCTTTGGCAACGTTAGTGAAAGCAATATTCAATTGTTGTTGATCAGAAACCTGAATTCGGTTAATAATCGAACCTTTAAAATCGTAGACAGAAACCTGACTGAAGCTATTGTCCTTCAATGAAATAGTCAGATTATCAACTACCGGATTAGGATAAGCCGTAAAATGGGTTGACATTGGGCTATTAATATTGTTTGTAACAGTTACATTAGTTGGAACTGCAAAAGCCTGTGTTTCGATTAGCCCGTTACTACTACGAACTTTCATCCAAAATGCGTTTGGATTGCTGGTTTGTAGTTCCGATACAGTTTTTCCGTAGAAAGTTGTCGGAGTGAGTGTTATACTCCAGGTTTGAACACCAACACGAGTAAGTTTGGTTACATTATCGGCACTTGGCAAATTCCATGTTCCTGTACGCCCGTTCAATGTTTCAGGATTGGTTGGATCCCATGCCCATAAGTACAATGAGTCTTTTCCAAAAATACTACCAGTCAAATCAAGAGTCCATGTAACCGGCTGATTTAATGCGTATGAGCCAGTCGACAAACCATTTTGTGTACAGCTAACTTTTGGACCTTTATCAGTAAAGGTGGTTGTTGTCAGGAAAGGATTGATTTTACTTATAGGAAAAGTATAATTCAACGTACCAGAATCATCTCCGGGCGTAGATGTTTGAATATTATACCAGCAAGCATTTTTTCCACCGGCTAAAAATTCAGTTTGAGTATGATTAAAAGCAACTGCCGGAATAAAAGACACTGTCCATTTCAATGTACCTGCCACATGTACCATGCTTGCTGAACCTCCCCAGTAGAATGTCCAAGGAGCCCAAAAGTATGCATACAAGGTTTCGGTACCATTTAGGGTTGTACCACTGTTCGTAAAGTCTGCTGTAAAAGTAATTGTTTTGTTTGCCAAGCCCGGAAGTGAGTCGGTAACTGCTAAATCGGTAGTTACAACAGGGGCTTTTCCACCGATTAATCCTGCCTGAGCAGTAAACGATAAACAAATGATTGCCAAAAAAGCAAGCGTCAAAGTAATTTTTTTCATGATTTCTAATTTTTAGATGATTGATATTTAAGTATTTATTTTTATAAGGATTTTTCAAATTTACAAATTCACCTTACACAACCGATAGGTGTATGATACAAAAGCTACCCCGTTGGTGCGGCGGGTAAGTTTAAACTCAAACACATCCAGTAAGCCAGGAACTGAACCCAGTGTAAGCGTAGCTATTTTCTGAGTTTTTGCCTCATCAGCATACAGGTAAATTTCGTTGGGAGTGGCGTCGGTGTTTATAAACAGATTGGGCATACTCCAGTAACCATTTGCTGGAATCAATGCAGGAGCATTACCGGTGACGACGTACGAAGTAGGATTGTTTTTGTCGTCAGTATTAAACTGCACGTTAAACGAAGTAAAGTTGAACTGGCGCGAAAGTCCTAAATCAGTAGGAGTCTGACCGGCTGTTTTGGCTATTTCGTCGGTTTGCTTTACACTGATAGCCGCCCATGTTCCATGAATTTTCTCAGAAACAGAAATGGGAGTTATATAGGCACCATCGTTGGTATCGGTACAGGATGTAAGCAACATACTAATTGTGAAAAGCACTGCTAAGGAAATTCGGATTGTTTTCATAGGTTGTATTGCAAAATTTAAAGGTTGAAAATCTTGTTGTCGATTTCTGATGCAAATTTAAACGCTTTTATCATTGATTATTTGAAGCAAAAAAAAGATATAATGAATTCTGATAAAATAATTTTATAAATTGCTGTTTTACTGATATTTATCAAATCAAAATAACACAGAAATATAACGAGAATATATCCAAAATATAATTTTTTAATGACTAATTATCAGGAATTGATTTCTCCTGACTGTATTTTTTCCATTAATAGCAACAAAGTATAGACCCGGGGCAGTACTTTCAAATAGATTCAAATGGAAATCAAGTAAGCCCGATTCAGCTGCCTGTGTGTCATTTTGATAAATCGTCTTGCCGGATAAATCAGTAACAGAAATTTTCAATCGTTCAAAGGCGTTGAACCCGTTGGAATAGATGAATACATTTCCATTTGAAGGATTTGGCAATATACGCACTGTATTTTCAATCGAATAGTCGGGATTGAAAATTCCTGTTGCACCACAACCACCAACAGTGGCTGTTATTGGTGTTGCACTGCTGTTGCGTTCACCGATAGGTAGTGTTTGATAGGTAAAATACCATTCCAGTTTATCATCAATTTTGGCTGTAACAGTTGAGGTAAACCGGGTGCCTGATTTGGTCATATACCAGCCTCCAATGCCGTTTCCATTGAGTTTTACAGTAACGATTACGTACATACAACCCGCAATGGGGCTTTGAGGTATAAATGTAATAACAGGATTTGCTTTTCCGGTCATGGTAGCAGTAAAATCGCCATTCGTTGAGACGAATCTACAGGTATCTGCCGGCAAGTCACAACTAAAACTCAGCATGTCCGAAATAGTTACTGCATTTTTATCGTCATAAGCTTTAGCATAAACTGAATACTGTCCATCCTTCAGATTGTTGAGCGTTACTGTATAAGGAGCTTGTGTTACAGTACCAAGTAAGGACGCTCCATTGTAAAATTCAACTTTAGCTACGTGTCCGTCGGCATCGCTTGCGGTAGCTTGTAAAATAACACTCGTGGTAGTAAATACCATTCCGTCGACCGGTGAAGTGATTTTTACATCCGGAGGAATATTCCCATCCAGCGAGTGAGTGCTGTAAAACGAATTAGCCGGAACCCGTAATTTCCCTATAAGAGCAGCCCCTTTGTAGACATTGAATTGCTGCACGCTGCTTTTGGTATTGAAGGCACAGTAAGTGTATTGATTGGTTTTGGGGTTGTAGAACACGCCACTGTTTGGTGCAGAAATATGCGAAGTCCAGTCAATAGGCCCCATGTCTTTGTTGCTGTACATTTGATAATAAGCCAAACTGCTGAACCAGTTGTCGGTGGCTTTTCCGTCTTGTTTTTTCCATAAATCCTCGTACCAACTTATTGACCAGTCGGGGTCGAACATGGAACGGTATTTCATCACTTCGCAAGCCCATTCTGTTCCCCAACTGTCGCGGGCTTTGAAATTGGTATAAACTGAATTGTTAGCCGAATTGGAAATCAGGTAATCACATTCTTTACGGGCAGCAGCCGAATCCTTCACCAGATAATACGAGGATGGCAACACCGGAAGATACTGTATACCGTGAACGAAAATTGGTTCGGGACCAAAATAAGTGATATACTGAATCATACTTCCCCAGGTGATGCATGACAGTTTGTTGGTATAGGCCGCAGGATAATTGTCGCCGTTGCGGTTGAACCAATACTCATTCACTGCAGCACTTTCCATGCAATAACCCATCACGCCGGTGGCGGTCATATTGATATCGTTCAACGAGTTGCCCAACGAAATAACACCCGACCACGACATCATGGCTTCGGAACTTGATTCCTGATTCTGACCGCTATTGGAGTCTACATCGTAACCACAAGCATCGGAATGCCCTTCCCAGATATCGAACATACGCAACACCGGGAAACGCGTGTCGGTGCGGTCCCAGTTGGCATAATCTTTTGCCACAGTTTTAGCCATTTCCCCATAATTGGTGGCAAATTCCGAATCGTACTGACTCAGAATTCCGGCTGAATACACGTAATATCCGTAATGAAAATGATGGTCGTTGAAGCGGTGCGATCCAAAACCGCAGGTAATACCAATCAGTCCGCCAAATTTATCGGAATAGGCAAAATATTTGGAAGATTCGCCGGGCGTATAAGTCAGAAAATTTTGAAGTTCAGTTTTTACTTTGGCTTTCAGCATACTTGCTACAGGACTGTTCATTGTTTTTGCCATGCTGAGTTGTCGGGCAAACATGGCTACCTGTTTTCCTCCCGCGTAGGTTTCTGAATTAAAATCCCACTGCCATTGCGAAAAATCGTTCAGATAATTCAACATACGGCTACGGTCAAAATTATTCGATTCGGGAGCAGGCAGGCTGGTCAACGCTCCGTTGTATTGGTAGCCAATATGAAAATTTGTTCCAACTGCACATTTCATTTTACCACGGGCAGTAACGTACTCATCACCGGTAAAACTTAACGCATTGGTTGAGTTGCGGTAATGATGGGGAATCCAGCCCTGAATAACGCTGTGTTCCGTTCCCTGCAAACATTCGGTGGTTAGATTCCAGGAGGTGTTTACTTTTCCGGCTTCGGCATCGTAAGTCCAGTCCATCTGGCTGTTGCGTGGCACGGCATAAGCATACTGAGCAAAAAAACTCAGGCGATTTTTGGCGGTTAGAGCTGAAACAGCAATGAACTTTTTGGAAGCAGTCATGGCCATGCTTATTGTACCGTTTGAATTTGAGAAAGTGGTGCCATCTGGAGCAAAAAGTCCGTAATATCTTCCGCTGTAAAAAATTCCGATATGATTTCCGCTGTATGGAAACGAAAGGATATTGCCACTGTCATCAAAAAATGAAGCATTGGCAACCGTGATTTGAGGTACATCAATTCCCTGATATTCCACCCAACAGGTTGGTAGTCCGTGTCCTATGGTTACATCCATGTATTTGGTATCGGTCTGTAAAACCCGAAAAGACATGGTCCAGTCGCTCCACGATTTTACTTTCTGTACTACCGGAGCAAAACCGTTTCCGCTAATCTGAAGCGGGGTGGGACTAATCATCGACATAGTTTCGTTGTACGCTCCGGCGATTCCGGTCCATTCGGTGGCGTAGTGAAATCCAAGGCCATATTTTTCCACCGTGAGGCAAAGTGGATGTGCCCAGATATTATAAGACCGGGTAATATTGTTTTTGAACAGCAGCCCCGACCACCATTTATTGGTAGGAAAAGGTGCTTTCAGATTATCGAGCGCATAAAAAGAGACTGTGTCGTGAAACTGTTTGATATTCACCACATCACCTGCCCAGAATTCAGTAGGAGCAGATGGAATGGACGACGCATAACTACCTGCACCAACTGCCACAGGTGTTTGAGCGGAAAGTAAAGACGAAAAAAAGAGGAAAAGAATGATTATCTTTTTCATTTGTAGTATTTTAAAATCAATACACTTATAAGATTAAAGGGCTACCTGCATAGCCTTTTAATACTTATTTTTTCACAAAGCTCAGTTTAATACTATCCTGTGTATTCTTGTTTTTCAAGGTCAGGAAATAAACACCGGGCTTGCAATTCTCCACATTCAATTGATTATTTATCAGTGAGATGTTTTTGGAAGCTACTCTCCCATCGATTGCATAAATCGAACATTCATAGCTGAAATCCGAATTCAACCCATTGAAAACGAGCTTTTCGGTTACCGGATTTGGAAAAATTTTCACTCCGCTGAGACCAATCAGATTATTTGCTGTTGCTATTGATATTCTTTGTACTTTGTTGGTACTCTGAGCCAGATTTACTAAGGCATCACCCGAATTGATATTCAAACCATCGAGTGGAGAATACATTTCCAGACTTGATTTCAACATGCTTCCCGAGTTCAAAGCCGAAACTTCATCGGCATTCATTCCTGCTCGGTAGAACATCCACTCACGATATGAAATATTATCCGGTGAGTTAGCACCATTCAGTACAAAAGTCGTAGGTGTGAGTTTCTCTGTAAGGTTTCCACCAAGCATGTTATCGGTATAAAGCATTGTCTTTCCCCATGCATAATAATGCGTCAACGTAATTTTGTGCCACTGACCATCAGTTACAACCGTTGAACCGCTCACAGAACCACCAAGTGGAGAAGAATAGCTAATTACTCCTGAAGGTTCAATGCGTAAAGTACCGGTAGCCGAACTGTTGCTGAAGGTACTGATAACACCCGAAGTCGTTGTTTTCACATCGAATGTTGTAGTAAATGAATGAACCGTATTGTCGGGAGTAAAGTTAAGCTGGTCTGTTGATACTGACTTGCCCAAAGCTAAGTAGGTATTTCCCTTTTTTTGCGGTTGCGCTTTTCCGGTCTGAATTGCATCATAAAGCGAAGGAACTATAGCATAAAACAACTCTGCATGACCCGCATCATTCGGATGGTTCACATCAGCCTGGTAATTTACGGGAGAAACCGGCCATTTACCTGCACCATCATCCAATGCTCCCAATAAATTAACACTGGCTACATCCCATTGATGAATCAACAAATCCATTTGTTTCACATAATTATATTCTGTTGTTCCAAAATCGCCACGCACATAACAGTTGGCAATTATTGGAGTTTTTCCTACCGATTTAGCTTTGCTAATCAGAAGCTGCATATTATTTTTAAACTGATTGAAAATGGTTTGACCACCACCCAGAATTCCTTCGTTACCTAAAGATAAGGCATATACGACGTATTGACTATTATCATTCAACAAGTCATTATCCCAACGGTTCAATACATCGACAGTTGTATTTCCACCTACTGAGATATTAGAAACCGTCCAGTTGGCACCCAGACTGGCATTATAGCGCTGAGTCAGTAACTGGGTAAAAAGATAAGCATAACCATGATTGGATGTTGCTCCGGTACCATAGGATACCGATGAACCCATTTGGGAAATTTTGAGTGGGTTTATTGGATAGATTTTATAGGTATTTGTTGCCAGATAAACACGAATCAATACCGGTCCGGAAACCCCTGGAGTGATAGCTGCAGCACCCTGAAGAATAGTTCCTGCAGATGCTCCCGCTCCGTAAACAGCTGCACTTACATCGGATTTAGAAATGTAGAATCTGAGTGTACCTGAAACATTCAATGTGGTAGCTAATTCAAATTCTGCGGCAGTAACAGTTCCATTGATACCAACCGTGGCATTCATTTGAAGTGCGGTAGCCTGATTATCACCATTAGAAGTAGCTGTACCTGACACAAATAGTTCGGTCAGCTGATTGCTGATGCTGATTTGTTTGGTAGAACTGATTGTGACGCTATTCTGCACAAATGAAGCAGAAACAGTAATCGTTCCATTTTTTAGGGGTGTCAACAAACCACTTGAACTGATAGTTGCAATACTTGTATCATCAACCGACCAGGTAATGGTATGCGGAGTGGCATTTGATGGTGTATAAATCACACTCATTTGTGAAGTTGCACCAGAGGAAGTAATATCACTTCCCGAAATTGTTATTCCTGTAGCATCAACCTGTGGAGCATCATATTCCTCTATTTTCATACAGTTAATGTATGCAAATGCCTGTGCAGGAGTTGTTGTGATAGCGGTTAGGGTAATTACTCCGCTACCATCAGGTTGAATTAGTCCCGATGTAAATACAGAAGAATTGTTTCCGTAATAGCTAACTGCTTGTGTATTTGATCCCGAAGATGTTAAGGTGTAACCAACATTAAGATTTGACGGATAGGATGTCGCTGCATCAATATAAACAGTTCCACCTAAACCTGCAACAGTAGATGATTGTATTGTTCCAACTGATGCCGCACCAGCTCCCTGAATGGTATATTGTCCGGCACGATCCGTATTTGAGTTTCTGCAACCGAAAATCTTAAATTTGTATTTCTTTGCAGTGCTTAATCCTGAGAATGTAATAACAGGACCATTACTTGTAGCACCGGTATAAATATAGTCCTCGGTAGCTGTGGCAATAGCCAATTGACTGTTACTTCCAAATTGAGAAGCAAAAGGAGTTAATAATCCTCCATTCATTTTACCGTTGGTAGTAAATCCGGCGTTTGTAAAAGATAATGAAAAACCGGAATTTGTATTTGATGAATTTACCAGTCCTGTAAAAGGCGTATTAAGAGGCATAGCACTGGCACCTGTAGCAGTTGAGATATTATTCCAGTAATTACCGTTGGCATCAGGATTTATTGTTTCATCTCCATTCGTACCATCTCTGGGCCCAAAATCGAAAAACAGACTTTGATTGATAGTCATCGTGGAACTTACGGTCAGTGTTTGCTGAACATTTGTTGCTGCATTATAATTGCTATTACCGGCTTGCGAAGCGGTTATTGTAGTTGAACCGGCTCCAACAATAGTAATGGTATTGCCGGAAACTATTGCGACATTGGTATTTGAGCTTGCAAAGCTCACAGCAAGTCCTGAGGTACTTGAAGCAGTGATTGTATATGGCACATCAGTATCGGTTTTAGCACTTAAGACCCCAAAAGTGATGGTTTGATTGACTTTATTTACACTCAATGTCTGAACAACATTGCTCGCAGCAGCAAACGTTCCGTTACCGGCTTGCGACGCAGTTATATCAGTTGTTCCTCCACCAACTATGGTGACAGTATTTCCCGAGACTGTTGCCACAGCCGTATTTGAGCTTGTGTAACTAACAGTTAAACCTGAACTTGCAGTGGCAGATAATGTAAACGGAGCATCACCATAATTTTTTGTTGAAAGTGGATTGAAAGTGATAGTTTGAGAAGTAAGCGACGAACTGCTGACAGTTAGAGTTTGAGTAACATCGGGAGCAGCATTATAGCTTGCATCACCTGCCTGTGAAGCAGTGATGGTGGTTGAACCTGCGCCCACAATATGAATCTTACCCGACACAATCGTTGCAACAGCGGTATTGGAACTGCTATAACTAACACTCAAACCTGAACTGGCAGTAGCACCCGGTGCAAAGTCCGCATCGCCAACAGATTTTGTTGGCAAAGCGCCGAAAGTAATGGTTTGATCCGTTTTTCCGACTACATATTCTTCCATTTTCATACAATTTATATAACCATTTGTTCCTGAAACTGTAGGAGTCATGGTAATTGTAATCTGACCTGAAGCATTTGGATAAACAAAACTCGTTACATACGTACTGCTATTGTTTCCATAATATGTTGTAGCTGTAGTATACCCCGTTTGACTTGTAAGTTTATAACTATTATCACCATCGGCACTATAGGTTGGTGGAGTATAAACCGTACCACCTAACCCGGCAACTGAGGAGGTATTCAAAGTACCAGATGTGGTCGCAGCACCGGCAACTGTATATTGAGTGGTTCTTAACACAGAGCCATTTCTACTTCCAAAAATCTTAAACTTATATTGCCTGGTAGGGCTTAATCCTGAAATTCTAAATCCGGGAGTAGAGCCATATCCTGCATAAAAATAATCTTCGGTAGCAGTTCCTATTGCAAGGTCAGTATCGCTACCTGCAGCAGCAAATTGAGATGCATAAGGAGATCTCAATGCACCGTTTAATTTTCCATTACTTATAAAGCCACTCGCAGTAATAACCAATGAATATCCCGTCGATGTATTCGCTGTATTTATCAAAGATACCGCTGCATCCGAAGTAGCTTTAATTGTGATGTTATTCCAATACTTACCATTAATATCAGCTCCGGTTGTCAAATCACCATTGGTTAAATCGGTTGCAATTGGTCCGAAGTCAAAGAGTAAACTTTGCGATAATGTTGCTCCTGACACAACGGTATATGAATAATTACTGCCCCCATTTGCAGATCCTGCATTCCAGTTGATTGTATATAAATCTGCATCTGCAGGTGCAATAGTCAATCCGTTACCGGAAGTAAAAACATAATATTTTACAGTTGTATTTAATGTCTGTGAACCAATACTTGCACTATATGTTGTGCCCGAACCTGTCATACCTGTAACAGTTGAAGTAGCCCAGTTATCGGTTGAATATCGTAAATATACGCCTTGTCCGGTTGGCAATGATCCACTCATAGTAGCAGTAATAGCTACGGCATCGTTTACAGTCGGACTAACCGGACTTTGCGAAACCGTGTTTACCGTAGCCGAAGCTCCGCTTAATTCAAAAAACACCCAGGTGCCGGTTGGAGTTATCCCCGCATTTAATGTTTTAAAAACATATCGATTAGTCAAACTTGATACGCTTCTATACCAGGCACCCAGTTCAGTACAACTAACAACAGAAGTGTTTTTGGTATTCGGAGTCACAGCAATATCGCTACCTCCGCCAACCTGATAAAATGTACCGCTCCATCCGACTGCTAATCTCCAGTATTGGTTACCTATGCCTTTCGGCGTTAAATCACCTGATGTATATGTACCATTTAAACTTGCACTTAAATAGCTGTAATCTGTTGCATTGGGGCTTGTACATCCACTACCCCAACCGGTAGAAAAACCGCTGCCAACAATAGCATTCTGTGCATGAACCAGATTGAAAAGTCCAATTGAAAGGAATAAAAGAAAAAGTAGTTTTTTCATTTTTAAGATTATTGGGTATTAAATAATTGATATTTAGAGGTTTTACGTTTATTTCTTCACAAAATTCAATTTGAAGTTTTTGTTTTTTTCCTTATTATTGAGAGTAAGAAAATAAAATCCCTCAGTAAGACCCGAAACATTCATCTGATTGTTCGGGATTGAATTTACTTTCATTGCAGCTATTCCATCGAGGCCAAAGACAGTATACTCGTAATTCTCTTCAGAATTTAATCCTACAATGGAAAGCTTATCAGCAACCGGATTCGGATATATTTTCACTCCGTTCAGTCCGGTGGAATTTGTCCCGGTGGGAATTGAAATCCGTTGCACTTTATTGGTACTCTGTGCCATATTCACCAACTCATCTCCCGAATTAGTGTGCAAACCATCGAGTGGTGAATACATTTCCAAACTTGATTTGAGCATACTTCCCGCATTCAGAGCCACAACTTCATCGGAATTCATTCCGGCACGGTAAAACATCCATTCGCGGTACGAAATATTGTCGGGTGAATTGCTGTTGTTTAGCGTAAAAGTAGTCGGAGTGAGCTTTTCAGTTAGATTTCCGGCAAGAGTATTATCGGTATAAAGCAGCGTTTTTCCCCAGGCATAGTAATGCGTCAGGGTGATTTTATGCCATTGCCCATCGTTTACTATCGCTGAACCACTTACCGAACCTCCCAGAGGCGACATATACGTTACAACTCCCGAAGGTTCGATGCGCAGCGTTCCGGTAGCGGAATTGTTGCTGAACGTACTGATGACACCAGACCCTGTTGTTTTTACATCGAAGGTGGTTGTAAATGAATGTATCGTATTATCAGGTGAATAGTTGAGTAAATCGTTTGAAACCATCTTACCCATAACCATATAGGTATTTCCCTTTTTCTGCGGTTGGGCTTTTCCAACCTGAATAGCATCATAAAGCGAAGGTACCATGGTGTAAAACAATTCAGCATGACCTGCATCGTTGGGGTGAGCAGAATCATATTGATAATTTACAGGTGATACTGGCCATTTACCGCTTCCATCATCAATTCCACCAAGTAAGTTTATACTGGCTACATCCCATTGATGAATCAACAGATTCATTTGTTTAACATAGTTATATTCTGATGTTGCATAAAAACCATTCGTGTAGCAATTGGCAATAATCGGTATTTTACCCACAGATTTAGCTTTATTGATAAGCAATAATAGGTTGTTCTTAAACTGATCATAAATGTTTTGACCACCACCAATTATTCCCTCGTTTGCGAGTGATAAAGCATATACAACATATTTTGAACAATTATTCAATAAGTCCGAATCCCAGCGGTTTAACAAATCAACAGTTGAATTACCACCTATCGAAATATTAGAGATATTCCAGTTGGCACCCACTCCGGCATTGTAGCGCTGATTTAATTGTTGATTATACAAATAAGCATATCCGTGGTTGCTAACGGCACCCCATCCAAATGAAACCGAGGATCCCATCTGGGAGATTTTCAGGGTATCAACCGGATAAATTTTAAAGCTGTTTGTCGAAAGATATACGCGTATCAATACCGGTCCGGATATACCCGGATTAATAGCTGCTCCTCCCTGAAGCAGGGTTCCGGATGTTGCACCCGCTCCGAAAACCGGAGCAGCACCATCGGTTTGCGAGGCGTAGAATTTCAGTGTACCTAATGCGTTGAGTGTTGTAGCCAATTCAAATTCTCCATTTATCACGGTTCCGCTGATGCCAACAGTAGGATTCATAGTTAAAGCTGCAACCTGATTGTCGCCTACAGATGTGGCAGTCCCTGACAGATAAAGTGCTGTGAGTTGATTGCTGATGGTTATTTGTTTGGTGGCACTGAGAGTTGACCCGTTTTGCACAAAGGAAGCTGTAACCGTAATAGTTCCGTTTTTCAGAGGACTTAATAAACCATTGGAATTGATTGTAGCAATGCTGGTGTTGTCAACCGACCAGCTAATGACGTGAGCTGTGGCATTGGAAGGCGTATAAACCACGTTCATTTGTGAAGTGGCACCGGAAGAAGTGATATCGCTCCCTGAAATGCTGATTGAAGTGGCATCCACCTGAAGCATATCGTACTCTTCAATTTTCAGAGCATTGATATATGCATAAGAGCTTGCTGCTGTTGTAAGTGCTATAGTCCCCGACTGGCTGGGTGTTAGTATTCCTGAAATATAAACACTACTGTTATTGCCGTAATAGGTCACTGCCTGAGTAATTGAACCCTGCGATGTTAGTGTGTAACTAACGGTTGAATTGTTAGCTGTCGGATAGGAAATGGAAGAGTTGATATAAACCGTTCCGCCCAGTCCGGTAGGAGCGGTAGAGGTGGCTAATGTTCCTGTAACGGCAACTCCATCTCCCTGCAGCGTGTACTGAGTGGTGCGGTTGGAACTCACGTTCCGGCTTCCAAAGATTTTGAATTTATATCTTTTACTAGTGTTTAAACCCGAAAACGTAATTACCGGACCATTGGTCTGAGCCTGGGTATAAACGTAATCTTCTGTTGCTGACGCAATAGCCAAATCACTGTTATATGTCAACTGACTTGCATAGGGAGACAATAATCCTCCGTGCAGTTTTCCGTTTGTGGTAAATTGGGTGCCACTGAAAGTCAGCGAATAGCCACTAGTTACATTTTTGTTGTTTTTCAGACCTGAAAAAGTGCTCAGAGGCATAACTGCTCCGCCTGTATTGTTGGATATATTGTTCCAGTAATTTCCGTTCGTATCCGGATTTGTGGTTTCATCACCATTGGTTATATCCTTGGGTCCAAAATCAAAATAAAAATTCTGCGTATTTCCGGCAATTGTGAAAGGAACATTAAATGCTCCTGTTTCAATTTTTCCGGCCTGATCCTTTAGTTTCATCCAAAAACCGGTTGATGCCTGAATTTCCGCCACAGTTTTTCCAAAATAGGTGGTTGGAGTGAGGGTCATCGTCCAGTTCATATTGCCGACATAAGTCAGTTTTGAAATGGAAGTCGAGTTGATATAGGTCGGATCAGGATTCGATGGTGACCAGGCGTACATATACACATCTTGGCCAGCTTTGAAGCCCGAATTGGATAAATCAAATGTCCAGGTAACAGGTGCATCCAGTGCGTACGTACCTGAAGGATTTCCTAAAATAGTTGAAGGAACACTGGTTGATACGGGAGTACTAAAGGCTATATGTAATGATCCTGTTACATCGGTATTACCCGTATTTTGAATATTAAACCAAAACTGACTTGCGTTTTCGGCTATCTCAGCTGCTGATTTGTTGAAGAAAACAGTTGGCGTAAATGTCAAAGACCAGATTTTGTTACCTTCGTTGGTTAGGGCTATCGAAGAATTGGTTGGATAATAAAAACCGGGGTTCCAGAAATATATTACCAGGTTTTCGGAGCCTATAAGCGAACTGGAAGAAAAATCAAAGGTAAATTTAGCCGGTTGCTCCAGAATAATAAGAGGACTTGCATCAGTCGTTTTGGTAAATGTTGCGCTAATCACGGGACTTGTAATGGTTGCAGCTTTTACAACTGATATGGAGTATATAATGATTGATAATACAATATAGAAGTGAAATGGATTTTTTTTCATTTTAAAAGTATTGATTTAATAATTTATCACCATTATTTTCGGATAAGAATCTTCTGATTGAATCTGCCATTTCCAAGGGTTAGCAGATAAATTCCATCGCCGTTAATTTTAAAATTCTCTGAATCAGAATGGGTTTGTTTTGAGAATACACATTTTCCCATGAGGTTGAAAACATATATATTTTCATCAATATTCAAATGGTTGACTGTCACATAATTTCCCAGAACTTCAATTTCAGTATTAATTTGATGAATACTATTCTCAAAAGTGTTAACGCAACCTGTGGGTACTTGCCAGTTCATGGAACCGATATTTGTTGTATTTACATTCGCTTCTGCATTCCCACCCCGGTTAATAACCGAATAACTGCAATAAGTGGCATTTCCGGCAGGATTTCCACTAAAAAGTGTACCATACCCTCGTTTGTTAGTCAGACTATTTACATTATTGTTGGGGTATTCTAATCCGGTACCGTTAATGTTTATATTTTCAAAAACAATATTATAAAATCCGTCACCGGCAATTTTACTGAAATAAACAGCATCGTTTCTGGAATCAACAATATCAATTTTACTAAACTTTACATTTTTCACCTGTGTACCGGCTTTATTGCTGCAAACCAAATCAATTGCACCTACAGGAAGATTAAACAGGTCATTAAAGGTAGAACAACCATCAATGGTAATGTCGGTAAACTGATGTATTCCGGCATTATTGAATGTAATACCCGCGAAACAATTATTTACCCGAAGTCCTACTTCCAGATTATCCTTGATATACAGATTATTTGCTTTATTGTTGAAACCTCCATAAATAGCACATCCGGATGCACGCCAGCAATTTTCTGATGTACTAAATTGAAAAGTATTATTCTGACATTCAAGTCCGTCGGCCGACCATATTGCCATATCATCATCGCCATTGTTCCTGAAACTGCAATGTTCTACCATGGTATTCCGTGTACCTTTACACAGATTAACTCCATCGGCGTAATTGTTTCGAAAACGACAATTCCTGATTATTAATCCATCGGTATAGGGTGTGGCAGAGTAATAATACTGTGCAATCCATGCCCCGGCCTCAAAATGCTCCGCCCATATATTTTCAACAATTGAGCCTGATGTAAATACTCCGTTAATGGCTTTATAAGAATAACTTCGGGAGTTGCGGACCGTAGTCAGGTAAAGATCCGAAAAACTGACATTTACTGCATCGGCATATAATCCACCTTCGTTGGTTACTCCGGTTGTACTGTAATATGTAAAATTAATCTGGGTGTACCACATTCCTGCACCCATTAATTTAGTATTGTCAACTCCAAACCAGAGTTTACGGTTTACATTATAGATTCCGGCCGGAATAAAAATAGTTTTACCCGGATTGGCATCAATAAAAGTTTGTAAGGTGCTGCCATCGCCGGAATAGCTTACTGAACCTGCAGGTGGTGTTTTGGGTGAGGGTACTGGCTCCAATTCCACAAAATCAATGGTTATGTTGCCTGTTTCACGGATAAGTTTAAGTTTTCCTCCGAGTGGAACTTTTGAAGCTAATTTCAGTCGGACTTCATCAAACCGCATGCGTGGATTTTGGTTTACAACTCCGACATTATTCGGATTAGAATCAGACCACAAATACTGCCACGACCAGTTGGAAGTAAGTGTCAGGGTGCTCACTTTAGTTCCATTGTTGTAAACACCAACCGTTCCGCTCTGTCCGTCAGGCACACTGTAGCGCAGTACCAGACCATCGGCAGCTTCAGCCATAGTCCACTCTACTGCTGAATTGGTATTAAACAAATTGACACAAACCTGATCAGATGCTTCGCTCTGTAAATCAGCTTGTTTAAACGAGCGTGAAAGTGTTGTAGCAGCTGTAAAGGTTCCGGTTTCTGCCTCATATCTTTTATACGGAGCATCATAATATCCTCTTTGTGCAAACAGGCTCAAAGTCATTAAAAAAGGGAAAAACGAGAGCAGTCCTATTCGCATAAATAAGAATATAAGTAAGGTTTAGAATTTAATATGAATTGAATACAGGAAGTTACACCATCGCTGATTTAAACGGATCGTTATTGAAAAATTCCGGTGCAACCTGCCGGGCTTCTCCCGGAGCTTTAGGTGGTGTGGATTCTAATTGCAACGCAATTTCGTTATCCAGTTCAATGCGTTGTATTACGGGCATTGTATAACCGGAATTGTGCTGAGTTTTATTTTTCTTTACCATGGTAATGAATTTAATTTTAGTTTAATGAAATCTGTTCAAACCCACTCTGAAAAGTTCAGAGTGGGTTGAACTTTAGATAACTAATTAATCATAGCTAAGGCATTCGTTTAAAATCATTAATCAATAATCACTTTTTTAGTTATCTTATTTCCGGCATTGGTTACAGTAACCATATAAACTCCGGGTACAAATGCACCCAATGCTTTAGTAGTTGCTGTCAGGTGTTGAGAGATTAATCGCTGACCAACTGCGTTGTAAACTGCTACAGTACTTTCTGTGCTTGCACCATTAACTACAATCTGGTTGTTGGCAAGTGAAATCCAAACATTACTGTTTGGGTTTGGATTAATTCCTGTTGCTACCGAAGGAGCTTTGAAAAGTATTGTAAAACGGGTTTCATTATTAGCTGTTACATCTGAATAGAAACTGTAATCACTAAGTGTCAAATCCTGTTCGTAGTTCAACAAATTATCACGAAGAACAATTTCTGTTCCCGTAACAAAGTCTGTAAACTGAGACGCTTTTATCGTGAAATTGTTAGCTACTCCTGTTGTGAAACCTAAAGCAAGTTCTGTCATATCATTCACGCCATTAATTACGACCTGTTCGCTTCCAGCCAGGGTGTAAATTTCAGGAATAGAAGCTGTAGTATTCGACATTTTTGGCGAGTCATAGTCATCATAATTATTTGATGCTCCTGCATTGAAATAAACTACGGCTTGATCGCTGGTTGTTCCATTCGATACTTCCAGGCGTAATACAGGTTGAGTACTTGATATACCTGATTTAACCTTCATCGTGTTATTTCCATTATCAGCATGTGCACGTTGACTGTTGGTTACCGAAAGTGAACCAGAAGTTTGACCTTCGTTAACACGCACCCAAAATGCCTGCATTGGAGGTATAAGGTTAGTAACCGCTTTTGCTCCGTTTGATGTTCCTATTCCACCTGTGGCATTATATGTATCAAACACATAATTTGTTGCACCGGTAACAGGTGCAGGAGTTGTTTTGGTACGATACCATAAGGTAGACAAAAGGTTAGATTTTGTTGCATTAACCCAATCCAAATAGGAAGGATATGGATTTCCCAGTAAATTAAATCCTTCTTTAGTTTGACCTGCAGTACGATAAACAGTGATAGACTTATCACCATTATTCAACGAACCGCTAAAAGTAACCACTCCACTTGAAGCCATATTAGCTATAAAGCCCTGCATAGGTGGTAAAGATGTAGAGGTGTTGGTTATTTGTGCCCATTGAACTGTACTTCCATGCGCTTCATCGTACCAATATAAAGGATGAGATTCACTTGCTGAAAATACCGCACTGGTTGCGTTGGATATAGGACTGGATACATACCAGTTTCGACCTGAAGTGATGTATTGGTTTACATTGGTAGTTCCACTGATTGTTGTTGTTCCATTATCAATATAAGTTCCTGTTCCACTGGCATCACTATTTATTGTAAAATTATTTGCAGTCAAAGTAACACCATTATTGTTGGTCACTTTTCCACCTCTTTCAATAGTAATATCATGAATGGTTCTGCTTGCATCGAGAGTTAATGAACCGCCAGTTGATACTGTAACATCAGCAAAGATATTCGTAAGATCAGTTGATGTTTTGCTGGCAGTGATATTTACTACCTGACGATTTATGGTTTGTGAAACTGAGAAATCAGCAGTTTTAAGGTTTCCTTTTTTATCTTTCAATAACATCCAGAAGCCTGCAGAAGCCTGAATTTCAGAAACAGTTTTGCTAAAATAGGTAGTTGGTGTGAGAGTCATTGACCAAACCATTCCGCTCACATAAGTTAATTTTGCAAATGATGATGAATTTGTCCAATTGCCGAAATCCGGTTCAGATGGCGACCATATCCACAAATACAAATCTTCACCGGCTGTAAATTCAGAACCGGTTAAATCAAAAGTCCAGGTTACTGACTGATCCAACGGATATGTTCCTAGCGGATTACTTATGATTGAAACAGGTGCAATTGTTGATACTGCAGTAATGCTAAATGCTAACGGTGTAGAACTGGCGGTATTATAATTTGCATCGGCTGCTACAGTAGCAATAACCTGATAAGTACCTACATTAGTTGGTTTGGTAGCACTTGCAGCATAGGTTGTGCCACCTGTACCTGAATAACTATATGTTATTGCTCCGGTAGAACCACTTTCTGTAGCACTGGCAGGACCTTGCGCCGAATGGTTGTAGGCAAAACTGGTGGTACCGGTGGCAGTAATACTTGACGAGGCTTTATTTACTGTAAGTGATTGTGATACACTCGTTGCCGGACTATAGGTTGAATTTCCAACCTGAGAAGCAGTTATTGTCGTTGATCCCGGGCCAACAATATGAATCTGATCGGATACAATAGTGGCGACAGCTGTATTTGAACTACTTAAACTTACGGTTAATCCTGAACTTGCTGTAGCACCGGCTGAATAGTCGGTATCTCCATAGCTTTTAGCCGATAATGCTCCAAATGTGATAGTTTGCGCGGTTGCATATTCTTCAATTTTCATATTATTGATATATGCAAACGCTGCAGAAGGTGTAGTTGTGATGGTGGTTAATGTGATATTTCCAGTTACATCCGGTTGTATCAAACCTGAATAATAAACCGAAGAATTATTACCATAATAAGTTACAGCTTGTGTATTAGATCCTTGCGAAGTAAGTGTATATGAAACATTTAAGTTGGCAGGATATGATGTAGCAGCATCAATATAAACTGTTCCACCCAGACCAACTGTTGTTGAGCTTTGAATTGTACCTACAGATGCTGCACCGGCACCCTGAAGTGTATACTGACCGGCCCTGTCAGAAGCTGAATTTCTACAACCAAAAATTTTGAATCTGTATCTTTTCGAAGTATTTAATCCCGAGAATGTAATAACAGGACCATTAGATGTTGCACCTGTGTATATATAATCTTCAGTAGCTGTAGCTATGGCTAATTCACTATTACTGCCAAATTGGGATGCATAAGGAGATAACAGACCACCATTCACTTTCCCATTCGGGGTAAATCCTGCGGAGGTAAATGCCAACCCATACGATGTGGTTGAATTTGAACTATTTACCAAAGTTCCACCAGTAGTACCTGCACTTATAGCAGCACTGCCCGCAGCAGGTGTTATATTATTCCAATAGTTACCGTTAGCGTCCGGATTTACTGTAACATCACCATTTGTTGTTTCGTTTGGACCGAAATCAAAGAAAAGATTTTGATTAACTGACAAAGTTGAACTTACCGTTAAGGTTTGTGGAACACTCGTAGCAGCATTATAGGTAGCATTACCAGCCTGAGAAGCAGTTATGGTAGAAGTTCCTGCTCCCACTATAGTAATAGTAGTTCCACTAATCAATGCCACATTGGTATTGGAACTTGTTAATGTCACTGTAAGTCCAGATGTACTTGTTGGTGTTGTAACTGTAAAAGGTGCATCTGTATCTGTTTTAGCACTCAATGAACCAAATGTGATGGTTTGATTTAGCTTATTTACGGTTAATGTCTGAATTACATTGGGAGCAGCAGCATACGAGCCGTTACCAACTTGTGAAGCTGTAATATCAGTAGATCCTGCACCAACAATGCTAACTGTGCTACCCGAAATTGTAGCTACTGCAGTATTTGAACTACTGTATGAAACTGCTAACCCTGAACTGGCTGTAGCAGTAAGATCAAAGTTTGCATCTCCAATTGATTTTGCAGATAATGAACCAAATGTAATTGTTTGAGGACTAAGTGCACCAGCACTCACTATCAATGTTTGATTTACACTAGTTGCAGCATCATAAGTTCCATCTCCGGCTTGTGAAGCAGTGATAGTCGTTGATCCTGCGGCAATTATAGTCACAGTGCTACCTGATACTGTTGCCACACCGGTATTAGAACTTGTATAAGTAACCGACAAACCTGAACTTGCAGTAGCTGTAAGTCCAAATGCAGCATCACCCACAGTTTTTGAAGCTAATGAACCAAAAGAAATGGTTTGAGAACCTTTATACTCTTCCATTTTCATACAGTTAATAAAAGCATTTTGTCCACTTACTGTTGATGCCAAGGTTAAAGTAAACTGACCTACCCCAGATACATTTAATGG
>JBAXPM010000033.1:0-40796 GCA_037132235.1 Paludibacter sp. | reverse complement strand
TAAGAAACAGAACTATTTAAAGCCCTTCCCGAAGGGAATTTAGTTCAACACACGCCTCGTATGTTTGCATGATATTTCAAATCAATAAAAATTTGAATTATTTGCATTAGTCGGGTTCAGTTTTTCTCTCAATCTCTCAACTTGTAAGCCTCCCATTTACATAAAATGTGCAAAGCGCATCTTTATGTCACACCGAAATTGATATTTTAGCTAATATATGCCTGCAGTAGAAAAATATCAACTACTTTTATAAAAAATATTCAGTATGTCAACTCAAAAATATAGTACTCATCGGATTTTAGTATCATTATCTATTATCTTTTTTTCTGCTCAACTTTTTTCGCAAAGTACTGCTGTACAATTCAATGTAAATATGAAACAGCAGATTGCCATGGGAAATTTCAAACCTGCTACCGATTATGTTGATTTAGCCGGAAGTTTCAACAGCTGGGGTTCAACTATGATGACTGATGTCAATAAAGACAGCATATACACGGTATCAGTTACTCTTAATGTGGGTGATAATATAGAATTTAAATGCCGGATAAACGGCTTATGGACGGGACTTGAAGAGTTTTCGGGTGGCGGGTCAAACCGAACGTATACAGTCGAATTGAATGGTGTTTTAAACTTCTGGTACAGCGATGTTATTCCTTCAAATGTGCTGTCGGTAGCCATTCAGGCTTCGGGCAGAGCAATAAATGTTGGGCAATCGGTACAGTTTATCGATAAATCAACCGGCTCACCTGTTTCGTGGAATTGGTTGTTTCAGGGAGGTTCGCCCGCCACCTCACAACTGCAAAATCCGATAGTAAGTTATACTACCGATGGCAGCTATCCGGTAACTCTCAAAATTAAAAACAGTCTGAACGATTCTGTTTCCAAAACTTTCAGCAATTATATAAATGTCACGAAATCCACAACCTACTGGTGGAACGATGCTGTGTTTTACGAAGTGTTTGTTCGAAGTTTTTACGATCAGAATGGTGATGGAAAAGGCGATTTAAAGGGATTGACTGCAAAACTGGATTATCTGAACGATGGAGATTCAACCACGCATACCGATTTAGGTGTTACTGCACTCTGGCTGATGCCCATCATGCAGTCGCCAAGTTATCATGGTTACGATGTGAGTGATTATCGTACCATTGAAAGCGATTATGGCACGAATGCGGATTTCCAGACCTTTATTCAGGAAGCACACAAACGGGGTATCAAAGTAATTATTGATTTGGTAATGAATCATACTTCCGACCAGAATCCGTGGTTTCTGCAATCGGCAGGCAGCTCTTCGTCGACCTATCGCAACTGGTACCGATGGAGTACGACCAATCCCGGTGGTTCATGGAATTCAAAAAATGGCGCGTATTATTATGCCGTGTTCGGTAGTGGTATGCCCGATTTGAATTATGCAGATGCGGCTGTAAAAACCGAAATGTTCGATATTGCCCGATTTTGGTTGCAGGATATGCATGCCGATGGCTTCCGGCTTGATGCGGTGAAATATATTTTCGAAACAGGCACACAAACGGAAGATACACCTGAAACCATACAGTTCTGGAAAGATTTCAGAACCTATTATAAATCAGTCAATCCCGATGCTTTCGCGGTTGGTGAAGCCTGGACTTCGACCAATATCATTAAAAAATACGTGGAAAATAACGGGCTGGATTATTGCTTTGAATTTAGTCTGGCCGGTGCAATAGTAAATGCTGCCAACAACGGCGATGCTACTTCATTGCAGGCTCGTGTTGAAGATGCCATGTCGAGTTATCCATACCTGCAGTTTGGCACATTTCTGACAAATCACGATCAGGAGCGGGTAATGACCTCGCTGGGCGGTAATGTTTCTAAAGCCAAACTTGCAGCTCAGTTGCTGCTGAGTTTACCGGGTATTCCGTTTTTATACTACGGTGAAGAAATTGGAACTGTCGGTCCAAAACCGGATGAAAATATCCGCACACCATTACAGTGGAATAGCTCTGCCAACGCGGGTTTCAGCACCGTAACACCCTGGCGCGCACCACAATCGGATTATGGCACCAAAAACATAGCCGCTCAAAAACTTGACACAACTTCACTGTGGACTACCTACAATAAAATGATTCAATTACGCACAAGTGAACCTGCCCTGCGCCGTGGAAACTACCTGACTATTTCTAACTCTTCGTCGTCGGCTATTGTGTTTATGCGCCAGTGTGCCAATGAAACTATATTCGTGGCTTCCAGCCTGAGTACTACTACATTGAGCAATATTCAGATAAGTTTTTTCCCGGGTACAATGCCATCCGGAAATTATGTACTTAAAGATTTACTTTCAGGAAAAACGCAGGAAATTGTGGTAGCACCCGATGGAAGTGCAACCAATCAGAATATCGGTTCACTTCCAGCCAGAACCACGGCAATCTACAAAGTGATGGCTCACAGTTCGGGGCTTACCAACCCTGAAACCCGTAATTTTCATTTATTTCCAATTCCGGCAAAGAACTTTGTGACAATTCAGTTGGAAAACAATCTGAGCGGAAAATCTGAAGTAAGTATTTCGGATATGTCGGGTAAAACGATTAAACAATTTGAAATCAGCGGTTCAACCACCGTGCCTGTTTACACTATCCAGCCGGGATTTTATATTATGAAAGTTACAACCGGAAATAATACAGGTACAGCTAAAATTTTGATAGAAAGGTAGTTTCTGTTTTGAGTTTTTCAGACAAAGGTTCACAAACAATTTTTCACGATTTGTAATTAAGTAGCAAGAAAGATTTGATGTCATATTTTGATTTTTTATTGTGAAAATGGTTTTTTATTTGCCGTCCCATTTATGGGACGGTATAAATGATTAAGATATTCAGGGCTTTAGCCAAACTTTCAATACTATTTGGCTAAAGCCCAATTATTCTCTATCCATCTGTCCGTCCCATAAATGGGACGGCAATTGATACCTAAAATAAGACCGCTCGGCTCTGCCGCTTTGCTTGCAAAGAATGTATTATTCTCATCACTTAATGTCCGCTAAAATAGCTTATTGCCTAAACTAAAATCACCTGACAAGCAGTAAAACAACACGATATAGATTCGTTATTTCAAACAAAGATCTAAAAAAACCGTGACCAATTATGATAAATAAAAACTTTTTCATACTTTCGTATCTCAAAGTTTATCATTGAATTTAGCATCCTTTGAGAACAGTTTTATAAAGTCTACCCACAAGTCAAGCTATGAGAAGTGTTTTTATTTTTTTACTATTAATTCTGTTACCGGCAATAAGTTTTAGCCAATCCGACTCGCTGTCTCAAAACCCGGATATACTCAACAAACAAGATTCACTACATACCAACCTGTCAACACAAACGAGTATCAAAAGTAATCCAACCGAACAGAAAGAGTTGATTTATAAAAGTCTCACACAATCAGACTCTTTAAATAAACATATTGATTATTCCATAACAAGCAAGAAGATTAAAAAAGGAAATCTGGAATGGATTAAGGTCATTGGTTTGTACACTGCAGCAGTTGTTTTGAATGGAATTGGCGACGGACTTAATGATAGTCATGAGAAAACTTGGGGTCATGTTTACAATGCAGCTTCAATCGGTTTGCTGGTAGCTTCACCATTTCTAATAAATTATGATACAAAAAAATGGTATTGGTATTTGGCATCGTATACATCGCTACGAATAGGATTATTTGATGTTTGCTATAACCTTACAAGGGGGCTGCCTATTGATTATACCGGAATTACTTCTTCTACCGATATTGCTTATAATATTTTGAAGATAAATCCAATGTACGTGCGGTCAGTGTTTTTTGCCATTGGTTTTACAATTCCAATTACAGCATTAAAATAATCCGCATTTTTCAGAGTTGTGTTTCTTTCAGACCAACCAAAATTCACTTCGTTTTCAGTAAATCTTCCAGTTTAATCAGTTCGTCGCGGAGTTGGGCAGCTTCGAGGAATTCGAGCTTTTTGGCAGCATCCTGCATGGCCTTTTTGGTTTTGGCAATGGCCTTTTCGAGCGCAGGTTTACTCATATACTGCACCACAGGATCGGCAGCAATGGCTTGTGAAGTGTCCGGTTCGATATAAGCGTTCGGATCAATATTCGCAAACGAGTTACGTTCCCCTTTATTAATGGCCGTTGGTGTAATGCCATGCAATTCATTGTAAGCAAGCTGTTTTTCTCGTCGGCGGTTGGTTTCCGAAATGGTTTTGGCCATACTGTCGGTAATTTTGTCGGCATACATGATTACCCTTCCGTTCAGGTTACGGGCTGCACGTCCCGCCGTCTGCGTCAGTGAGCGGTGCGAGCGCAAAAATCCTTCTTTATCCGCATCCAGAATAGCCACCAGCGACACTTCGGGTAAATCCAGTCCTTCGCGAAGCAGGTTAACTCCAATCAGTACATCGTACACGCCACGGCGAAGATCTTCCAGAATCTGAACCCGATCCAGCGTATCTACATCGGAGTGAATGTAATTACAGCGCACGTTCATTTTCGCCAGATAATCGGTCAGTTCCTCCGCCATGCGTTTGGTAAGGGTGGTTATAAGGGTGCGTTCGTTTTTTTCAGTTCGCTGGGTAATTTCTTCCAGCAAATCGTCAATCTGATTCAGGCTCGGACGCACATCAATAATCGGGTCGAGCAAGCCTGTTGGACGAATAAGCTGATCCACCACAACGCCTTCGCATTTGTTCAATTCATAGTCGGCCGGAGTAGCACTAACGTAAATGGTTTGCGGGGCAAGTGCTTCAAATTCTTCGAATTTCAACGGACGGTTATCTTTGGCCGATGGCAGGCGGAAACCATATTCCACCAGATTCAGCTTACGGGCAGCATCACCGCCAAACATGGCATGAATCTGCGAAAGTGTCACGTGGCTTTCGTCAATCACCATCAGAAAATCTTTCGGGAAATAATCAAGCAGGCAGAATGGACGGCTTCCTGCAACACGACCATCAAAATAGCGGGAATAATTCTCAATACCCGAGCAATAGCCGAGTTCCTTAATCATCTCCAAATCGTAATTTACCCGTTCGTAAATACGCTTTGCTTCGTAATGTTTGTCAATGGAACGGAAATAATCAACTTGTCGCGCCAAATCCACTTCAATGTGGTTTATAGCCTGAGCAATACGCTCTTTGGTTGTGACAAAAATACTTGCAGGATAAATTTTGTAGGCATCAAACGAACCGGTAACATTGAAAGTAAGGGGATCACAGGTCAGAATTTCTTCAATTTCGTCGCCCCAGAACACCACGCGAAGCACAAAATCAGAATAAGCCAGAAAAATATCGACTGTGTCGCCTTTCACACGGAAATTACCGCGATTCAGTTCTATTTCGTTGCGGGTATACAGGCTGTCCACCAGACTTCGGAGAAAATCATTCCGCACAATTTTCTGACCACACTGAATTTCAATGACATTGCTGGTAAAATCTTCCGGATTTCCAATACCGTAAAGACACGAAACCGACGATACAACAATCACATCCCTCCTGCCAGACAACAATGCCGACGTGGTTGCCAATCGAAGTTTTTCAATTTCCTGATTGATGGACAAATCTTTTTCGATATAAATGTCCTTTACGGGCAAATATGCTTCAGGTTGGTAATAATCGTAGTACGAAACAAAATACTCAACCGCATTTTCGGGAAAAAAGGCTTTGAATTCGCTGTAGAGCTGAGCAGCAAGTGTTTTATTATGGCTCAAAACCAGTGTCGGGCGCTGCACCTGTTCTACCACATTGGCAATAGAAAAGGTTTTACCTGAACCGGTAACACCCAACAGTGTTTGATAATTTGCACCGGCTTTCAAACCTTCAACTAACTGTTGAATGGCTTCGGGCTGGTCACCGGTAGGGCGGTATGGAGAGATAAGTTTAAAAGACACAGTTGATAGTTTGCAGTTAGCAGTGGGCAGTTGACAGTTGGCAGCTATAAACTATCAACTGTAAACTATAAACTAAATTTATTCATCACCCAATGGCATAATAATCCACAGAATAATGTAAAGCGTTAAACCGGGAAAAGCACCGGAGAAAATACTCAGTAATGCATAAACTGCACGAACTATGGTATAATCCCAATTAAAATAATTGCCTATACCGGCACAAACACCGCCTACAATCTGATTGTTCGAACGTTTTAGTTTTTTGTTCATTTTTCTAAATTTTTCGGGTTCTGAAATGAATAACAAAGTAACGAAAAATATGTTGAAAATAAAAGTAACCAATCGTGCATTATTATCTACTGACAGTTCATTTTTTTAATCGGGCAAAAATATCTACTTTTGCAGAGTAAAAAGCTTGATTATTGGACACTATCAACTGCCGACGATCAACTGTCAACTAATAAAATTATGCCACACACATCGCTACGGGGGCAGGCAATGCCCGAATCGCCTATTCGAAAACTGGTTCCACTTTCCGACAAAGCAAAAGCACGCGGAATCAAAGTGTATCACCTGAACATCGGTCAGCCCGATTTAAAGACACCACAAGTCGCGTTGGATGCCATTCGGAATATCGACCGCACAGTGCTTGAATATAGCCCGAGTGATGGTATTAAAAGTCTGAGAACCAAACTTGCAGCTTATTATCACACCTTCAATATTGATGTTACCGAAGATGATATTATCATCACAACCGGTGGTTCGGAAGCGGTGAATTTCGCCTTTATGAGCTGCCTTGATCCGGGTGATGAAATTATTGTTCCCGAACCTGCTTATGCCAACTATACTGCCTTTGCCATTGCTGCAGGTGCTGTGGTAAAACCTGTGGTTTCGACTATCGAAGAAGGTTTTGCCTTACCGCATGTTGATAAATTTGAAGAGCTGATTACGCCCAAAACCAAAGGAATTCTGATTTGTAATCCGAATAATCCGACCGGTTACCTCTACACCCGTGCGGAAATGAATAAAATTCGTGACCTGGTAAAGAAATACGATTTGTATCTTTTCTCAGACGAAGTATATCGGGAGTTTTGTTACACCGGCGCGCCTTATATCTCTGCCTTTCATTTGGATGGAATTGAAGAAAATGTGGTGTTGATTGATTCTGTGTCAAAACGTTACAGCATGACCGGGGTTCGCATTGGCGCTATTGTAACCAAAAACAAAGAAGTCCGCAAAAACGTGATAAAATTCTGTCAGGCGCGACTTAGTCCGCCATTACTGGGACAGATTGCTTCGGAAGCTGCCATGGACACTCCTCAGGAATACATGTTGGAAATGTACAACGAGTATCTGGAAAGACGTAAATTCCTGATTGACGGACTGAATCGTATTCCGGGTGTGTATTCTCCGATTCCAATGGGCGCATTTTACACCGTAGCACGACTGCCGGTTGATGATGCTGATAAATTCTGTTCCTGGTTGTTATCCGATTTCGAATACGAAGGTCACACAGTTATGATGGCACCGGCATCAGGCTTTTACACCATCGAAGGTATGGGAAAAGATGAAGTCCGCATTGCTTATGTGCTCGACAAAGAAGATTTGAAACATGCCCTGATTGTACTTGGAAAAGCATTACAGGCCTATCCGGGAAGAACCAACTGATTTACAATTTAATTATTTACGATTTACGATTGGCATTTCAAAAATTCGTTTAATTCGTTTTAATTCGTACTATTCGTGAATTTAGAATTATTCATAGCTAAACGCATACATTTCAGGCAGGGCAGGAAGAACGTTTCCCGTCCTGCTGTTCGTATTGCCACCATCGGTATCGCCTTGGGACTGGCCGTGATGATAATTGCGGTGGCTGTGGTTATTGGTTTCAAGCGTGAAATCCGTAACAAAACCATCGGTTTCGGTGGACATATTCAAATAACAAATTTCGACAACAACAATACTTTCGAAACGAATCCTATCAGAGTTGACAAAACTTTGATGACTAAAATTTCTGCGATTGACGGTGTAAAACATGTTCAGCGTTTTTCAACCAAACCGGGAATTATCAAGACTGATACTGAATTTCAGGGAATTGTGCTAAAAGGAATCGATTCAGGCTTCGACTGGAAATTCTTCAAATCCAATCTTGTAGAAGGAAAAATTTTTCAAACTTCAAACACAACAGCAACCAACGAAATTGTTATTTCAAAATACCTCGCTAATCTCCTTGGATTAAAACTTGGCGACAGCTTTTTCACTTATTTTATTCAAAATCAGGTTCGGGCACGTAAATTTAAAATCGTCGGTATTTATTCCACCAATTTCATTGAATACGACAAGCTCTTTATTCTGACTGATATGCGGCATGTTCAGGCTCTGAATGGCTGGGATACTGATTCGTTCAGCGGTTTGGAGGTGCTTATATATGATTTCAAACCTATTGATGAAGTGGGCGATGCTGTTTATTCCGCCACTGCCAACAAATTCACTAAAGACGGAAAAGCTTATGCAACGCAAACCATTAAACAAATCAATCCTCAGATTTTCAGCTGGCTCGATTTGCTTGATATGAATGTGTGGGTAATTCTTATTCTGATGCTTTCGGTAGCGGGTTTCAATATGATTTCGGGATTGCTTATTCTGATTTTGGAACGAACCAACATGATTGGAATTCTGAAATCGATTGGAGCTACCGACTGGTCAGTTCGTAAAATTTTCCTGTATCATTCACTTTTTCTAATCGGCAAAGGCATGTTATGGGGCAATGTTATCGGACTATCGCTCTGTGCTATTCAGTATTTCACCGGCATTATTCCGCTTGACCCCGAAGCTTATTATGTTGCCACTGTTCCGGTTAGTTTCAACTGGTTGTATATCTTTCTGTTGAATGCCGGCACATTACTTGCTTCCATTCTTTTTATGATTGGCCCATCCTACCTTATTACCAAAATTAGTCCGGCAAATATTATCCGTTACGAATAAGTTAGTCGACTTTTTTTGAACTCTCACCCGAACATTTTTTTTTGATACTTGTTACTGTGGTAAGAAATCAATATTCAAAATAATAATAACATGAGTAAAATTGAAAAAATTGTTGCACGCGAAATACTTGACTCGCGTGGAAATCCTACAGTAGAGGTAGACGTATTCCTGGAATCGGGCGTTATGGGTCGTGCTGCAGTTCCGTCGGGAGCTTCAACCGGCGAAAACGAAGCTATTGAACTTCGCGACGGTGACAAAGGCCGTTACCTGGGAAAAGGCGTTCAAAAAGCAGTTGCCAACGTAAATAATGTACTTGCTCCGGCGTTGATTGGTATAAGTGCGTTGCAACAACGTGCCATCGATAAACTAATGATTCAGCTGGACGGTACAAAAACCAAATCCAAACTCGGTGCTAATGCCATTCTGGGCGTTTCACTGGCGGTAGCGCGTGCTGCTGCTTCGTATCTCGATTTGCCATTGTATCGTTACATTGGCGGAACAAATGCATTCACCTTGCCTGTTCCGATGATGAACATTATCAACGGTGGTTCACACTCCGATGCGCCGATTGCCTTTCAGGAATTTATGATTCGCCCGGTAGGTGCAGTTTCGTTTAAAGAAGGCTTACGCATGGGTGCTGAAGTGTTTCATTCATTGAAAAAAGTGCTTCACGACAAAGGTCTGAGCACCGCTGTAGGTGACGAAGGTGGTTTTGCTCCTAACCTTGCCGGTGGAACGGAAGAAGCGTTGGAATCTATCCTGACTGCTATTCGCAATGCAGGCTACAAACCGGGTTCGGATGTAACGATCGGGCTGGATTGTGCTTCGTCGGAATTCTTCAAAGATGGTGTGTACGATTATTCTAAATTTGAAGGTCCAAACGGCAAAAAACGTTCTTCGGCTGAGCAGACTGACTATCTGGCTGAGTTAGTGGCTAATTACCCTATCGACTCTATTGAAGACGGAATGGCTGAAGGCGACTGGGACGGTTGGAAATTGCTGACCGACAAACTGGGCAAAAAAGTACAGCTGGTGGGCGACGATTTGTTTGTTACCAACGTGGATTACCTGAAAAAAGGTATCGATCTGGGTTGCGCCAACTCAATTCTGATTAAAGTAAACCAGATTGGCACACTAACTGAAACACTCGACGCTATTGAGATGGCTCACCGCGCAGGTTATACTTCGGTTACTTCGCACCGCTCGGGCGAAACGGAAGATTCAACCATTGCCGACATTGCCGTGGCAACCAACTCGGGACAAATTAAAACCGGTTCGTTGAGCCGCTCCGACCGTATGGCTAAATACAACCAACTGCTTCGCATCGAAGAAGAATTGGGTGATTTGGCAGTGTATGGGTATAAGAAATAGTTGAAAGTTAAAAGTTGACAGTGATTTATTAATAAGAAATCCGATGATTTGATTCATCGGATTTCTTTGTTTTATAGACAGTATTTGTCCTATGGGATTGAGATTTCAGGGCTACGCCCCTTAGGATTATATATTTTCTACGAAGATTGCAGGGCTACGCCCCGACTTAATTGCTGTAATAGGATGTTTTTATTTTATCGTGCAGTAATAGCTGTATCGTAAGTGAATAAAGGGCGTAGCCTTATTATCTCCGTAGCAGAATAGTTCCCGAGTTTTCAGGGGCGTAGCCCTGCAATCTTCGTAGTGATCGGATATATTCATTGAATTAATTTCAAATGATACACAGGGGCGTAGCCATGTAATCTTCATAGAGATCGGATATATTTATTGAATTAATTTTAAATGATATTCAGGGGCGTAGCCCTGTAATCTTCGTAGCAAAAAATCCGCCCTGAAATTTAGGGGCGTAGCCCTGACATCCAGCTATCTTCGTACCATTCAAACAAATAATTATCATCATAATCAATCTCAAATTTATTCAAAAACAACAAATATTCTTCTTTGAATGATTGCTTTTTATGATGTAACGGTTGATTGAGAATATATTTAACCACATTGTCAATATGTGATTTTGAATAAGTAAATGCTCCATACCCATCTTGCCAGCTAAATCTCCCTGCTACGTATTTTTTCTCATTCAGCCAGTTTGATGAACCTGATTTAATTTGTTCAATAAGTTTTGAAACAGCTAATGTTGGATGCATTCCAACAAATATATGTACATGATCGGGGTTGCAATAAACTGCATAGGTTTTGGATTTATGATTTGATACAATTCCGCACATGATTTTTTCTAACTGGTCCCGAAATTTTTCTTTTATCAGGTTTTCACGCCCTTTTACAGAAAAAACAAATTGTACGTACAGTTGAGTGTAGGTATTTGCCATATAGGATTGTGATTTCAGAGCTACGCCCCTAATGTTTATTATTTTTATTTTCTACGAAGATTTCAGGGCTACGCCCTTTATTTACTCACCAAATTATACACCCTACCGTCTTTGTACTCGTAGCGGATAATGCCGTTAGGGTAAGTAAAATATACAGTTTTCGGAATAGTGTCAGATTGTAAAACTGCATTGTCATTTACTACATAAACACTTGGGTATGTAACTCCATTTACTTTATAACTTATTGACTTTATACTTGTATTAAAATCATATTCTGAAAATAATAAACTGAAAGATGCATGACTTTCAGCTTGCGAAGTAATATTTGTTTGCAGAAATGTTGACTTTTTATTTGGTTTCAAATATTGAACAATTATATATCTAAAGTAATTTTGCTCTATGGTTTGAGACCAATAATCCCTAATATTTAAACATAAAGTGTCTTTTTTATTACTTGCACTATCTTGAAAATAAACAACTTCATTATTTTTCAACAAGGGTATTTTATCTTTAGGCAGATCATATCTGTTATTATTATCACACCCACTCATCACCCCACAAACCAAAACAAAAAATATCAGCTTTTTCATAACATCTATATTTAAAAATTTATTTACTCACCAAATTATACACCCTGCCGTCTTTGTACTCGTAGCGGATAATGCCGTTGAGATAGCTGAAATATATATTATTAGGAACAGTATCAGAAGTATTTACAGAATTAAGATGGGCAATTTTCACATCTGAATAATCTTTCCCATGAATGCTATAATTTATGGTTTCACGATTTGGGTAATAATATAAACTTGAAATAGTAATACCAAAAGTTAAACGATCAACTGTGCGTGTAGTAATGAAACAATTAAAGAAGGTCGTTTTTTGATTGATTTTATTATACAGAATATAGTAATACTCCCAGTAATCATTTTCAGTATCCTGATAAAGTTTATCCTTGACATCTAATTGAAATGTGTCAACTTTATTGGCTTGAAGTGAATCCTGAAAATATACGAAGGCATTGTTTTTCAATACAGGTTTTTTATCTGAAGGTATATAAAAATGTTCACTTTGGGAAAAAGGCCAGAAACTGGTACACGCACTCATCACACCACAAACCAAAACAAAAAATATCAGTTTTTTCATAAAATATTTGATTAAAAAAAGTTAGAAATATCGAACAATTCAACATCCCCTTTAGGGGCTTGGGGCAGTTTAATACTTTCGGGCAGGTGCTTAGCTCCCGCCCGAAAGGGATTATTAAATTTATTTTGCAGGTTCGGCACTGTCGGTTGAGCCACCTTTTTTTGCTTTGCGGGCAGTTACAAGCGATTTATTATAGTCGATATAATAATTGGCTTTGTCGATAAAGGTTGCGTAGTCGGCTTCGCCGTTTACCACTGCCAGCGCATTAATGCGGGTTACAATGGCTTGCCATGCTGCATCTACTGCTGCACGGGCTTCGAGGGTGTTGGCAGTTATTTTGGCAACTTGTTCGTCAGCCCGTTCGCCAAAGTGTGCCACAAACTGATTGTTGGCATCGGTCAGTGCGTTGAGCCATGCAGTACCCCATCCGTTGCCCAGCGAAGTCAGTTCGGCAGCATACTTCGAAGTGATTTCGGTGTTTCGGTTGGTCAGATTCGAACTTTCGGCATTGTAATTCAGCTTGCGGATATTGCCGTACTGGTCGATAATGCGCATAATGCGACGTGCATTTTCCTGAATCGCGGGGTCAGGGTGGTGCAGGTGACTTTCCACAAACAGACAAAATCCGAGGTCGGTTTCGTCCCTAAATCCGTCGGCATCCGTTATGGTTTTAGTGTGCTGACTTCCCAGTTCAGCCTGCAAAGCAACAATCAAGGTCTGTCGTTCCTGCTGATAGGTTTCATTTTCTTTTACAATACCCAACTTTGCAGGAGTTTCGGCAATAATGGCAGTCGAAAAATTGAGGTGCAACTGGTCATGTTCATCATTGTGTAAATTTCTCAAAAAGATAGATCCAATTTGTTTCATAAAAAAAGTGATTTTAAAAGTTAAACATTCATTTTATTGTGTATTTTTAATCAGGAATCATTGTCACAAGGTTTATCTATTAACGTATTGGTTTCCCGACGGCTGCGCGACGAAAAAACGGTTGCGTTTAAGCTTCCCGACGACTGCGCAGTTAAAAAACGTATGCGTATAAGCTTCCCCACAGCTGCCCGAACAAAAAACGGACGCGTATAAGCTTCCCTACGGCTACGCGAACAAAAAACGCATGCGTAAAAGCTTGCCCTCCACTTGTTTCAAAGATGCTCTTCAACTAAATTTACAATCACAAAAATAAACGATATTTTTAATATATGGAACAATTTTGCCGAAAATATTTTAAACAATTTCACAAATACTTCATTTTGTGTAAATTAGTCAATTTAAGAACTGTCATCTAAAGTGCGGGAGGAAACGAAACAGCACGAATAATGAAAAAATACGCAAAATTGTCAGTCGAAAAGCTGCCTTTTTTCACATCCTTTATATCCAACTGACAAAAAGTCGGCTTTTTACCTGCACTTATTTCATACTTTTTTACGAACCGATTTCCCTATGTTAAAGCGCGTTAAGTAACAATTTCAGCTTCTTAAAAAATTTCAAATAAGTTAGTAAATTTATTTATTGGCGTGGGTTTTGTATATTTTCGCAGCGAAAATCATTTCGGGATTCATCTAAATTATTAATTATAAAAAAACAGAAAATTATGAATGCAACAAAAAGAATGAAATCGCTCGGCCTTTTCGTTTTGGTCGTAGCAGTGAGTGTGGCAACCAACCTGACAACTAATCTGGTTTCGCACAAAAATGAAGGTTTTAATGGACAAGACAATTCGCTTCCGGCAGGCTATGCTAAATTTGCCCGTGCTTCCAACGCAATGGAAACTGATTTTACAGTAGCTGCCGAATTGTCAATTCATGCTGTGGTTCACGTAAAAACCAAAACACCGCAAAAAATTCATCAATTTGGTGGTGGCGGATTTCCAAACGACCCGTTTTTCCAGTATTTCTTTGGTCAACCGCAAATGCCGCGTCAGCAGGAACTACCCATGCAGGAAGCATCCGGTTCGGGTGTGATTATTTCGAAAGATGGATACATCGTAACCAACAACCACGTTGTTGACCAGTCAGCCGAAATTGAAGTAACGCTCAACGACAAACGTACGTTCAAAGCAAAAGTAATCGGCACCGACCCGAATACCGACATTGCGCTGATAAAAGTGGAAGCTGAAAATCTGCCTATCATTACGTTTGGTAATTCCGATTCGCTGAAAGTGGGCGAATGGGTACTAGCAGTAGGCAATCCGTTTAATCTTACTTCCACCGTTACAGCCGGTATTGTTAGCGCCAAAGCGCGTAATATCAACATTATCAATTCGCAAATGAAAATTGAGGCCTTTATTCAAACCGATGCTGCCGTAAATCCCGGGAACAGTGGTGGAGCATTGGTGAACACCCGTGGCGAACTGGTGGGAATCAACACTGCTATTGCTTCGCAAACAGGTTCGTATGCGGGTTATTCGTTTGCTGTTCCCGTAAGTATAGTACAAAAAGTGGTGGCTGATATTCGTAAATTTGGCGTTGTTCAACGTGCCATACTGGGAGTTGAGATTAAAGATATTACCAACGAACTGGCCAAAGATAAAAATCTGAAAACACTCGAAGGAGCGTATGTTGGAAAAGTAGCTGATAATTCGGCAGCCAAAAAAGCCGGTGTAAAAGAAGGCGATATTATCAACAATGTGAATGGAGTAGATGTAAAATCGGTTGCTGAATTGCAGGAACAAATTGGCCGTTACCGCCCCGGCGATAAAATCAGCATTACTATCATTCGCGACAACAAGGAGCAAAAACTTAATATCGAACTTCGTAACCGTCAGGGAAGTACCGGATTGGTATCGTCGCAAACCAGCGAAGACGTATTAGGTGGCACCTATAAAGAAGTGAGCGATAAACTAAAACAGCAACTCGGACTGGATTATGGTGTGGAAGTGAAATCGCTTTCGAAAGGCAAATTAGCGGATCAGGGCATCAAACCGGGATTCATTATCGTGAAAATCAACAATCAACCGATTCGCTCTGCCGAAGATATTCAGACTGCTTATGATGCCGCTGTGAACAACGGACAGCAGGATAAAGTGCTGCTGATAGCCGGCTTGTATCCAAACGGAAAGATAATTTATTACGCAATAAACCTGGCTGAATAAGCTGATTATTAAAAATTTACGCAATTAAAAGTACAAACTCTAAATAACGGGGTTTGTACTTTTAATTTTTCAACAATTCAAAACATTTTCATAGTTTATACGTTTCATTATGAATAGGTTGAATTTTTGAATATTATTTCTATAATCAACCGAACTTCTTTTTGGGATTTTTCCTTTGCACTCTCAAAAAAAATGACTACTTTTGCAAGCTAATTTTCATCATAAAAATGAGACAATTAAAAATTACCAAATCAATCACGAATCGTGAAAGTGCATCCCTTGACAAATACCTGCAAGAGATTGGACGCGAAGATCTTATCACCGTCGAAGAAGAAGTTGAGTTAGCTCAGCGGATACGTGCCGGTGACCGGATTGCGTTAGAAAAACTGACACGTGCGAACTTACGTTTCGTTGTTTCGGTAGCAAAACAGTACCAAAATCAAGGCCTCAGTCTACCCGACTTAATCAATGAAGGCAACCTTGGACTGATAAAAGCAGCTGAAAAATTTGACGAAACACGTGGATTTAAGTTTATTTCGTACGCTGTATGGTGGATTCGTCAGTCTATTCTGCAGGCATTGGCGGAACAGTCACGTATTGTTCGTTTGCCACTGAATCAGGTAGGTTCGTTGAATAAAATCAACAAAGCTTTTTCGAAATTTGAGCAGGAAAACGAGCGCAAACCATCACCCGAAGAACTGGCCGAAGTGCTGGACATTCCGGTTGACAAAATTGCCGACACCATGAAAGTTTCCGGCCGTCATATTTCGGTAGATGCTCCATTTGTTGAAGGCGAAGACAACAGCTTGCTGGATGTGATGATTAACGATGATTCTCCAAACGCCGACCGCGTGTTGATTAATGAGTCGTTGTCAAAAGAAATTGAGCGCGTGCTTGCATTTACACTTTCAGACAGAGAACGAGATATCGTGAAGAAATTCTTTGGTATCGGTGTTCCGGAAATGACGCTGGAAGAAATAGGCGATGAATTTGGTCTGACCCGAGAACGTGTGCGCCAGATTAAAGAAAAAGCTATCCGCAAACTTCGTCCAAGTGCCAAAAGCAAACTATTGAAAGGTTTCTTAGGATAAACCAATCTTAAACCCGCAATAAAAAAGAGCAAATTCAACTGAATTTGCTCTTTTTGTTTACGTGTGTTTTTTAGTTGATTATAAGAGATATTGCTCACTAATAGATTTATGTTCCTGAACACGGAAAATAGTGTCAGCAAACATTTCGGCAATAGAAAGAATTTTTACTTTCGAACAGCGTTCAAGATCAAATGGAATAGAATCGGTAAATGCAATCTCCTCAAGTGACGAATTAACAACCCGCTCAGCAGCTTCACCAGACATCACACCATGCGATACAATTGCTCTGACACTACGAGCACCCTTGGCTTTCATAATATCGGCTGCTTTACACAGCGTTCCTGCTGTATCCACCATATCGTCGACTATAATCACATCTTTTCCGTACACTTCACCGATAATCGTCATTTCGCCTACCACATTAGCACGTTCACGCGTTTTATAGCAGATTACCAAAGGAACTCCAAGGTATTTTGAATACGATCCGGCACGTTTTGAGCCACCCACATCAGGCGATGCAATTACAAGGTTTTTCAATTTCAGCGATTTTATATACGGAATAAAAATTGAAGAACCATACATATGATCCACCGGTATATTAAAGAAGCCCTGAATCTGGTCGGCATGCAAATCCATAGTGATAACCCTGTCAACTCCAGCCACACAAAGCATATCAGCAATCAGTTTGGCACCGATCGATACGCGTGGTTTATCTTTTCTGTCCTGACGCGCCCAGCCAAAGTAAGGAATAACTGCTATGATTTTATATGCTGAAGCCCTTTTGGCGGCATCAATCATCAATAACAATTCCATTAGGTTATCAGAATTTGGAAAAGTAGACTGAACAAGATAAATGTATTGTCCACGAATTGATTCTTCGTACGAAACTGCAAATTCACCATCGGAGAAATGCTGAATGTTCATGTTTCCAAGTTGACAATCTAAACTTTGACAGATTTTTTCGGCAAGATAACGACTTTTTGTACCAGAGAATACTTTGAATTGTGAATTTGTAGCCTGCATGTGAAGAAGGAATGAAGGTTGAAAAATTTTCTGCAAAAGTACAGAATATAATCATAAAAAATGGCATAAATCCATAGAAATATCAAATGAATATTTATGAGTTGAAAATACATTTAAAATTGTAATTTATATTTGTCAACATCAACTAAAATCTAAACAATGAATGAGTTTCCGCAAACGTTTGAAATTAAAAAAGCTAAGTTATTTAAGATATTGAAAATGCAACTTGCAAAATAGCAGTATTTTTGAAATGCATAAAAAACAAATCATTTTCTATAGTTTTATTAATCAAAACTTTATGAAATTACACTTTAAAATATCTTATTTTACTTTTTGGGGACAGCGGTTGCTTGTGAGCGGAAATATTCCCGAATTAGGAAATAATGATTTATCGAAAGCATTATCGTTGAATTTTCAGTCTCCTGAAGCCTGGACGGGTGAAATTGAGTTAAGTAAGGAAACAGAATTAAGTCTGTCGTACAAATATATTCTTTACAACGAGCATACCGGAAAATACGATGAAGAATGGGGAATTGGCCGTACACTCGTACTAAATCCGGCAAAGACGGAGCATTTTTTCTGCATTGATTCATGGAATTCGCCATCGAGTATCGAAAACGTTTTCTTATCAACTCCCTTTCAGGATGTATTGCTAAAAAATGATACTCCAGAAGTTGACGAAAATTCGGTTCAACCAAAAAAATACACCCATATTTTAAGAGTAAAAATGCCATTAATAGGCAAAGATGAAGTTCTTTGTATTATTGGTGATTGTGAACAACTCGGTAACTGGTCGACCGGAAATCCCGTATTACTAACTAAATCAACTGAAAATTACTGGTTTGCAAAACTCGACTTGAGCAAAGTTAAGCACGAAGTTCATTATAAATATGGGATTTGCGATGCTGAAACAAATCAGTTCAGGTATTTCGAATCCGGTCCCGATCATATAGTTCCGGTTTATAATTCGAAGAAAACTATTATTCAAAAAGCCGATGGTTTTGTGCAAATTACGAATCATTCCTGGAAAGGTGCCGGTGTAGGACTACCTGTTTTCAGCATTCGCACCCACAACAGTTTTGGTGTTGGCGATTTTGAAGACATGAAATTGCTGGTTCAATGGGCTCAAAAGGTTGGGTTGAAGTTGATTCAGGTTCTTCCACTCAACGATACCATTGGAACTCACACCGAGGCCGATGTACTGCCATATGCTGCCATTTCAGCATTTGCATTGAATCCATTGTTCCTGAATTTAGAGGCAATCGGAAAACTCCCCGACACGAATCCATTACAGCAAATTTATGATTCAAAAAAAGAGGAACTAAATAAATTGGAACTGATTGCATTCCTTGATGTAATTAACTACAAACTTGAATATGCCCGCGAATTATACCTCCAACAAAAGGAAAAATTCCTGAAAAGCAAAGATTACAAAGCATTTTTCAAAGATAATGAATACTGGCTTGCGCCTTATGCAGCTTACTGCGTTTTGCGCGATAAATTTGGCACATCTGATTACCGTCAATGGGAAGAATATGCACAATTCGACAAAAAGAAAATTGCAGATTTTTCAGATTCAAAACAACCACATTTCGACGATATTGCAGCCAATTATTTCATTCAATACCACCTGCACCTGCAACTTTCAGACGCTGCCAGTTATGCTCATAAACATGGCGTAGTACTGAAAGGTGACATTCCAATCGGAGTAAACCGTAATAGTGTGGACACCTGGGTAAATCCCGAACTCTTCCACATGAATATGCAGGCCGGCGCTCCGCCCGATATGTTTGCCATTAAAGGACAGAACTGGGAATTGCCGACTTACAACTGGGAACTAATGGAACGCACCGACTTCGACTGGTGGAAAAAACGATTCTCACAAATGTCGAACTATTTTGACACCTTCCGGATTGACCACATACTCGGATTCTTCCGTATCTGGCAAATTCCGACTAATCAGGTTGAAGGCATCATGGGACATTTGAATCCTTCGGTACCGGTTCATATCAATGAATTTTCGGAAAAAGGGCTTTGGTTCGATTATAACCGATATTGCAAACCCTATATCACTGACTCAATCCTTTGGGATTTCTTTGGGGAGGAAACTAATTGGGTGAAAGTAAACTGTCTGGAAATTGAAAATGGTTGGATTTTCCGCCTGAATGACGAATATAGCACTCAACTTGCTGTTGAAAATAAATTTAAAGAAGGACTTATTTCTGAACGTGTGAAGTGGGGACTGTTCGATTTGATTTCCAACGTGCTGTTCTTTGAAGTGGAAGGAAGTAACTCTACTCAATTCTACCCTCGTTTCGGGATGCAATCTCTTCGCACTTACCGCGATTTGGATGGTTACACCAAAGACCGTTTGAATGATATTTACGTGGATTATTTCTTTAAACGTCAGGATTCAAACTGGTATCAGTCAGGTATGAATAAACTCCCCGGGCTGAAACGTGCTACCAATATGCTGATTTGTGGTGAAGACCTTGGATTAATGACACCATGTGTAACTTCGGTTATGAATAATTTGGGAATTCTAAGTCTGGAAGTTCAACGGGCACCTAAATCAAATAAAATTGAATTCTTCCATCCTGCCGATGCTCCATATCTCTCAGTTGTTACTCCTTCAACTCATGATATGAGTACGATTCGTGGCTGGTGGGAAGAAGATCGAAGCGTAACACAGCGTTTCTTCAACTCACAACTCGGACATTGGGGAACTGCACCATTTTTCTGTGATTGGTGGATTTGCCGTGATATTCTGTTACAACATCTTTATTCACCTGCTATGTGGAGCATATTCCAAATGCAGGATTTATTGAGTATTTCTGACTCAGTACGAGGTCAAAATCCACACGAAGAACGAATCAATGTTCCTTCGAATTCTATGCACAGCTGGCGATACCGTATGCATTTATATATGGAAGAGTTACTCGAGAAAGATGATTTCAACTCCGAATTACGAAATTATATTACTCAATCCGGTCGCTAATAGCAGGATCTTTATAACTGATTGAATAATAGGCTGTCCCAAGATATTTGAGACAGCCTATTATTCATTAATTACTTTTTCAGAAACCGGTGTTCTTCTATTTCAGTTTATTTGTTGTGTCCGGTTTGTTTCTGATATGGCTATGTTTTTTTCCATATAAGAAATAAATAAAGAATCCTATCAACATCCATACTACCAGACGAATCCAAGTATCCAGAGGCAAAGAAACCATTTGTGCAAAACAAACTAATGCACCAAGAATTGGAATTACAGGCACCCATGGTGTTTTAAATGGACGAGGAACATCGGGTTGTGTTTTCCGCAGTACAATAATACTGATACATACTATGGCAAATGCCAGCAAAGTTCCTATTGAAACCAGTTCACCCAAAATACTTATTGGCAAAGTTCCGGCAATAACCATTGCCACGGAGCAGGTAATAATTGTACTGATATAGGGTGTTTTAAATTTTGGATGAACTTTGGAAAATATTGGTGGTAATAAACCATCCTTTGACATGGAGAAAAAGATACGTGGTTGTCCCATTAGCATAACCAATACCACTGAACTTAATCCGGCTATTGCAGCAATTTTAATGATTGGCCGCAACCAAAACATGGACGAACCCATAGCGTTTACTCCTACAGCAATCGGGTCAGCTACATTAAGTGTGGTATAGCTCACAATTCCGGTAAGTACAATGGCCACCAAAATATACAATATAGTAGATATGCTAAGTGAAGCCATAATACCCACCGGCATATCACGTTGAGGATTTTTGGTTTCCTGTGCTGCAGTCGACACAGCATCAAATCCAATATAAGCAAAGAATATTACTCCCGCCCCACGCAGAATTCCACTCCACCCAAAATGGCCGGAAACACCTGTATTTTTTGGAATAAATGGTGTCCAGTTCATTGATTTTACAAAGAAAAATCCGATTCCGATAAACAGTACAATAACCGCAAGCTTTACGATTACCATTACGTTATTGAAATTGGCCGATTCTTTAATACCAACAACCAGCAAAATAGCTATAACAGCAACTACAAACATGGCAGGAATATTAATTACGGCAGTTACATGTTCGAGTGACGCTGCCTGAATGCCCTTTGAAGAAAGTGATTGAATAAGTTGAGCTGTTTCCGGTTTCCAGCCCATGTCAGGCACATTCATCAGAACAGTACCTGTAGCTGCCGAAAGTTGAGGTGGAATAATAATGCCAAAATCGTTGAGAAAACTCACCACATAACCCGACCATCCGACTGCCACAGTTGAAGCAGCAAAAAGATATTCCAGAATTAAATCCCAGCCAATAATCCATGCGAAAAACTCGCCCATGGTGGCATATGAATAGGTATAAGCACTTCCTGCAATCGGAATCATAGCTGCAAACTCGGCATAACACAATCCCGCAAAAGCACAGGCAAGTCCTGAAATAATAAATGAAATCACGATGGCAGGACCTGCATATTGTGCAGCTGCCTGACCGGTTAATACAAAAATCCCTGCCCCAATTACCGCTCCAATGCCAAGAAAAGTTAGATTCCATGGCCCCAGATGACGTTTCAGACCGTGCTCGGTACTTTCGGCTTCAGCAAATAGTTGCGTAAGTGTTTTTCTTCTGAATAGTTCTTTATACATAAATTTTGATGGGTTCTTTATGCCTTCCTGTTATGTTCAATTTGAAATAATATAGGCTGGAAAGCTATTAATCTGCAATTTTTTGAACGCAAAAATAGCTTTTTTAATTGGATTTATGCAATTGAAGCAAAAAAATGAGACAGAAAATTGAATTATACAACTTTGGTGTAATTATAAATCACTGTTAGCAACTGTCAGTTTCAGAATCAATCCTCTCCATGCCGGCATATTCAGAGTCAGTGGCTCTGTTGTTGTGAGCCTGAACACAGGTAATTTATTATTCTCATCCAGTAAATCTGTTACATGATAACTCTTACCTTCTTTCAGTTTAAGATATTCAAAAGCCTCTTTAGGAAAACAGACATTTGTATCAAGATGTTTATCGTCAAAATTCAGAACTATTAGCAATAAATCATCCTTATGTTTACGGAAATAGGCAAACTGTTCGTTTGTGTTGAATTTTGGATTATCTACATTAGCAAATTCCAGATCATACATTACTCCTTCAGTGATTGCTTTCTCATTTAAAGAAATATTCAACAATTTCTTATAAAATGCCTGAAGTTCCTTTTGTTCATCAGTCAATTTTCCACCATCAAATTTCCCATTGTTCGACCAATTCTGAATAGTCTTCATTCCCCAATAATCGAAAATAGTAGTACGTCCGTCAACACCGCTAAAACCTTCGCTGTCCATCCCCGGTTCACCAAATTCCTGACCGGAATAAATCATAACAGGAGCTTGTGTTAGTGTCGCTGCAACTATCATGGCGGGTTGAGCATAAATTCCGTTACCTGAAAAGAAACCTGAACCTATTCGCTGCTCATCATGGTTTTCGAGAAAATTAAGCATCTGATTTTCAATTCCGTTTAAACTCTGCCATGAACCGGAAATTTCACGAACCGGAAAATTACGACTGGTAATGTTGCGAAGCGTATCATACAGCCCAACTTTGTCATAAAGATAATCGAACTTCCCATTATTGAGGTAATTATTATATTCGGATGGATTGTAGACTTCTGCAATAAAAATTATTTCGGGAAACTCTGCTTTTATCTTAGGAATAACCCAACCCCAGAACTCAACTGGCACCATTTCGGCCATATCACAACGGAAACCATCCACTTTTTTCCCTGCCCAGAATAGCAGAATATCACGCATTTTAAACCATGTATCGGGAATCGGATCAAATTGTTTCTGCATTCCTTCCACGTAGTTTACACCGTAATTCAGCTTCACGGTTTCATACCAGTCGTTTTGAGTTGGACGGGCTGTGAACTGGTCATTACCTGTAGCTTTTGCCGGAAACTCCCAATAATTACCGGTATCAAAATGTGGTTTAAAAATCTCATTGGGAATATAATAGAAATTATTCAGAGGTGAAAATGCCCATTCAGAGTGGTCGGTTTCACCTAAATCGATAACACCGGCAGGCTTTGCATCAGAATGGTACTGACGCGCTACATGATTCGGCACAAAATCAATAATTACTTTCAGTTTATTTGCCTGAGTTCGTTTTACCAACGCCTCAAATTCAGCCATGCGGTTTTCTACAACTTCTGCCAAATCGGGGTCTACATCGTAATAATCCTTGATGGCATAAGCCGACCCGGCTTTCCCTTTTACAATTGACGGATGATCTTTTAGAATACCAAAAGCTGAATAATCGGTTTGAGTGGCATGTTCAATAATTCCGGTAAACCAGACATGTGTAATTCCGAGATTTTTTATTTCTTTGAGCGCTTTGTTGGTAAAAGAATTGAATTTTCCACAACCATTTTCTTCAATAGAACCATTGTGAATATTGGTGGTTTTATCATTCCCGAACAATCGTGGAAAAACCTGATAGACAGTAAATTTTGACATGAAAAGTATAATTTAAAATGAAGTGCTTAAAATTATCTTTCGGTACTTACCGGATGAAATAATTTATCGACTACCTGCATTTTAATTTTGACAGGATTATTTTGTTTTAAAACTTGCTGTATAACACCGGATTTTGATTTTTGTGAAATCTTAAAGTTATCAATCCAAACTGTACCCTTTGGTGGAACAATAAATCCAAATTCATTAATGTCACTTGCAGCCTCTATTTCGTTCATATAACAGTAGCTATTATTGATAAAATAATACAGATAGGTTCCAATTTTTACCATTTTCAATTTATTAATACCGGTTGTAACAATTGACTTTTCTGGCAATTCAGTAAAATAACTGTACCAGGCACGATTACCCATAAACATTCTCTGATTATTGTTGATGGTGAGATACTCAACCGGTTCGTTTAATCCATCCTTTGCAACTGGACCAAAAACGATACCATATTGATTATCAACACTATAATTTGTATCAGCCTTTGGGTAATTTAATGTCAATTCGTACAAAAAATCACTACTAATACTAACCGGATTTGTCAAAGCTGCAAAAATCAGATAAGTCAAATCCACTTTCGACTGAAATTTATACCAACCATTATCCATACTGGTTTTGTATTGAGGATCGTCTAAAACCTTCCAGATCAGTTGAGTGGTATCATTAAAATTCCGTTGATACACAGATTTAAAACCTGTTGTATCCACCGGCATAATTATTTTTGAAATATCAGGTGGAGTTGTATTAATATCAAAAAGTTCATCTATATAATATTTACGGCGAACTCCATGATAATTTATATTCCAGGAACGATTATCAACTTTTGTTCCTCCGCACATGATTGATTTCCAGTCACCATTTTCAAGTGTCGTATTCAAATGCTGACGTCCCAGTAACCCATGACCCAATTCATGAAAAATAAGTCCTTCTTTCATCATGTCAGCACCCGATTTTTTTGACACATCACTCCAATATGTCTTATCAACTTCAATTCTTATGGGAGTTTCAAAGTGAGTAAGCCCAACCCTGTTATTAGTTAATGTTGCAAATTCAATAATTAATCCATCTGTTTTTACATTAAAATTATGTCCTCTTGCTGCAGCTTCAGTTTCAAACCGATTCAAGTATTCATTAAATGATGAGTCAACACGGTATTCATGTGGATCTTTACATGAATTGAAGAATATCAACACTAAAAAGACTGTCCAAACAAGGTTTTTTCGATTTAAAATCATAATACTGTTTTTTTCACGGACAAAAATAAACAAAAAAGACAATAATGTTGTTATTACTGTACTAACGAACACATTTTTTAATCAAATTAAAACAAACAAAAAATTATGTCTACAGTAAAATTTAAAGGAAACGATGTACAAACGAATGGAAGTTTACCGCAGGTTGGTTCTCAGGCACCTGAATTTACATTAGTTGGAGGTGGCTTACAAGAAATTCATTTAAGCGATTACAAAGGTAAAAAAGTATTATTGAATATATTTCCCAGTATAGATACAGGTACCTGTGCTGCATCTGTTCGTAATTTCAACAAATGGGCTGCCGGAAAAGAAAATACAGTTGTTATCTGCGTTTCGAAAGATCTTCCTTTTGCTCAGGGACGTTTTTGTGGTGCTGAAGGCATTGAAAATGTAATTACTGCTTCAGATTTCCGCTATAATAATTTTGCTACCGATTATGGTGTACTACTTACCGATGGACCTTTAAAAGGATTAATGTCACGCTCAGTAGTTGCTATTGATGAAAACGGTAAAGTGCTATATAATGAACTGGTTTCGGAAATTGTAAACGAACCAAGTTACGATATTACAGTATTCTAAAATGCAGTGTTTGTCCTGTCAGGGGCAAATGATTTAGTGTGAGTAAATAAATTAAACATTAGTGAAAACCTCCTTTAGCTGTGAAGCTCAGGGAGGTTATTTTTTTTTATAGTCTTTTCAGACCGATACCTGATTTCATGATTCCTTCTTCAACTGTAAAAGCATTCAGCTCTTCGAATGCTTTAAGCGTGATTAATGCGCAAACCCGTGCATCTTCACCTGCCCTGTGGTGATTAAATCTGATATCATGAAACTGACTTACCACATCCAACGAATGAGCCGGTAATTGTTTCCAAACCTTGCGCGACAGGCTGACACTACAGAAATAATCTGATTTCGGTCTGGCCAAATCATAATACTCCAGTGTTGAACGCAACACCCGCATATCAAAAGCCGCATTGTGAGCCACCAGACAGGTATCATCCAGCCACGGTTGAAGTTTGCTCCAAAGTTCTTCAAAAGTTGGTTCAGCAGCAACATCTTCGGAAGTTATGCCATGTACCCGCTGATTCCAATAATTCATATAGGGGAAACAGGCGGGTTTTATCAAAAGTGAATCCGAAAAAACAATTACACCATTTTCAACTCTTGTGAGACCTATTTCGCACGGAAAACTGGCATATGCAGTTTCAAAATCTATAGCAGTGAATGTCATTTTAACTAATACTTAAATTGCTTCAAAGATATAATATTATCTCATTGCTTAGCAAAAATTATCAAATGAAACCCCATTCTAAATATTTAACGATACATTAATTTACTATTTATCAAATAAATATGCATAATTCTTTTAAAATACCTAATAAATCAGTTAAATAAGTAACACATAGCTATATCGCTCGGGTTGTTCGGTTTATAATGCGTACCTTTGCACAATAAACATTAAAATGTGCAATATGAATAGTTTAAAAATCGGAGATCTAACGGCTCGTTTACCCATTATTCAGGGTGGCATGGGTGTTGGTATTTCATTGAACGGATTAGCGTCAGCAGTTGCAAATGAGGGAGGAGTAGGCGTTATTTCGTGTGCGGGGCTTGGTCTTATTTATCGCCATACGGCGAAAGATTACATGGAAGCTTGTATTATCGGAATGAGAGAAGAAATCAGAAAAGCAAAAGAAAAATCGAATGGAATTATCGGCGTAAACATCATGATGGCGTTGACTAATTTCAGCGATATGGTAAAAACAGCCATTGCTGAAAAAGTAGATGTTATTTTCGCGGGTGCAGGTCTTCCAATGGACTTGCCAAAATATCGTACCGAAGGTTGTACAACCAAACTGGTGCCTATTGTTTCGTCTGCAAGAGCAGCAAAAATAATTTGCGAAAAATGGAAAACTCTTTACGATTATCTACCTGATTTAGTAGTAGTTGAAGGTCCTAAGGCAGGAGGTCATTTGGGATTCAAACCTGCTCAGATTGAAGATGAAAATTTCTCAATCGAAAAACTCATACCGGAAGTGGTTACTGAAGTGGCTGTATTCGAAGAAAAATACAATCAGGAAATTCCGGTAATAGCTGCCGGAGGTATTTACACCGGCGAAGACATGTACAACATCATGCAATTAGGCGCCAAAGGTGTTCAGATTGCCAGCAGATTTGTAACTACCAATGAGTGTGATGCAGATATTAAATTCAAAGAATCGTATATCAATGCCACTGAAGATCAGGTTGAAATCATCCAAAGTCCTGTAGGTATGCCCGGAAGAGCACTTAAAGGTGAATTTCTTGAAAAAGTAAAACAAGGACTTACCCGTCCGAAATCCTGTCCTTATAACTGCCTTCACACCTGTGACTATAAAGTTGTTCCTTACTGTATTATCGTAGCACTTTACAACGCCTATCAGGGAAAATTAGACAAAGGATATGCCTTTGCCGGAAAAAATGCTTACTTAACCGACAAGATTGTTTCGGTTAAAGAAGTAATTGATGACCTGGTATTACATTTTGAGATGGCTCGCACAAAAGTTGTTATGGCATAACTTAATTACGTAGAAGAATTTTCTTCTGTTTTTAAATCATAATTGGAGATTAAACGCTATGTTTTAATCTCCAATTTTATTTTTAACCTATTTATAATTTCAAAAACATTTTTCTATCAGAATTATTGGTTAATATTGCACTAAATTTCAACAACAGAACTTATGAAAAGTATTCAGGTACCCTATATTTCAGCATTAAATGATATTGAAATCGAAAAAGCCGCTGATTTACTTGATGATGAAGGTAAAAAGGATATGATTGAAGTGCTCAATTGGCCTGATTTATACAACTACAAGCCAATCACTTATTTCTGGATTGCACGTTCTTCTGATAGTTTCTTTATCAAATATTCTGTAAAAGGGACAATGTTAAAAGCCATTTACTCAAAGGATCAACAGCCTGTGAACGAAGATAGCTGTGTGGAATTTTTCTGTAAAATTCGAGGAAATGAAAAATATATGAATTTCGAATTTAATTGTATCGGCACTTGTAAGGCATCAAAACGTAAAGCACGAAATGTAGATGTAACTCCATTCAGTAAAGAAGAACTTGGAATGATAAAACGATACCCTTCACTTGGCAGACGTGCTTTCAATGAAATGGAAGGAATGTTTGAATGGGAACTTACTGTAAAGATTCCAATGCGAATAATGGGTATCAATCCTGAAAATCTACCCGAAAAAATTATGGGTAACTTCTACAAGTGCGCCGATGGAACAGATTCAATGCATTATGTCACCTGGTCGCCTGTAAATACTGAAAGACCCGACTTCCACCGACCTGAATTATTTGGAGAACTTATACTTGGAAAATAAGCATTATGAATATCGAAAAGATTTTATGGCAGGGAATTGATGCTGTTCTACTGGAAACAAAAGTATATGAAGCTATTATCATACCTTCTGTTGGTGCAAACCTTGTAAAGCTTTACAACAAGAAGAAAAAGATTGAAATTTTACGTACGCCTGCTATAGACGAAATGGAAACCTTTCTGAGCCGTCCGCAGATTTTTGGTGTACCGTTACTCTTTCCACCAAACCGGATTGAAGATGGTAAATACAGCTTTGCCGGTAAAAGTTACGAATTTCCGATAACCATTCCCGCTCAAAACAACTATCATCACGGAATAATTAAATCACAGGCTTTTAATGTTACCCGTACACGTTTCTCATCAGATGCCGTAGAAGTTGAGCTAAGCTTTTTTTCGAACAGAATAAACAATGCCATTTTTGCGAACTTTCCACATGAATTTGTATGTAAAATACGTATTATTCTTACCGACAATGAATTGACTCATATCGTATCAATTACCAATGCCGGCACGGAACCCATGCCGCTGGGAGTTGGATTTCACACGCCTATCCGCCTGCCATTTTCAGCCAACACCAATAAATCAGATTATAAATTGCGCCTTTCAGCCGGAAAACGCTGGGAATTATCGGACAGAAGTCTGCCTACTGAAAAACTGCTCGATTTATCTGCCGAAGTATCGTTACTGCGAACTGAAGGAATGAGCGTTACCGGTAAGCCGATTGAAATTGCATTAACCGACGAAGCAATCACAGTTGGTGGTAAGCCCTACCACGGTGCAATTCTGACTGATACAAAAAACAAGATTAGTGTTTTCTATGAAGTGGATAAAGAGTTTAAACACTGGACGCTTTGGAACAACGGTGGCGAAGTGGACTGGGTTTGTCCTGAACCGCAAACATGGGCTATCAATGCTCCAAACCTTAAACTACCACGTGAAACTACCGGATTGCAGGGAATTAGTGCAGGAAAGAACTGGAGTGGCACAACCCGATTCTATGTAAAATAAGTTATTGAGAATACAGAAAAAAAGGAAGAATCGTTTGGTTCTTCCTTTTTGTTTTGGCTCAATAATGCTTATCACTTAGAATGTTTTGCTATCTTTTTCAAATTCTCAATCTGACTGTCGTTTCCAAACACTAAAAGCCTGTCGTCGAGCCGAATGATATTTTCAGCAGTCGGATTAACCTGCAATTCACTGTCAGAAGAATAATAGCCAATAACCACCAGATTAGTCCGTTGCGGGATATTGGCATCGCGGTAGGTTTTATTAATCAGGTCGCTTCCTGCCTTTATTTCAACCAAACCAAACTTATAATCTTTCAGTTCTTCCTTTGCACCGGCAAATTCTACAAAACTAAAGAAATCGGTGCTGGTAGTAGCAATGGAAATAATCCGGTCGGTGGCAATTTCGATAGGCGAAACGATAAAATCAGCACCTGCTTTTTTGAATTTATCGGGTGAATTTCCCTCGGCCACACGGGTAATAACCTTGATATCTTTATTCAAATCCTTGGCACTGAGTGTTACAAAAAGGTTTTCGGCATCCGTAGAAAGTACCGAAATCAGAAATTTGGCCCGCAAAATACCTGCATGAAGCAGTACGGCATCATCAGTGGCATCGGCATCCAAATGAATGAATTTCTTGTCGTAAAGCTCACGGAGTTTTTCGTTTCTATCCGCATTGCTTTCAATCATAACCACTTCCAGTCCTTTCTTCAATAATTCGTCCAGCACATGTTTACCGGTTTTTCCATAACCGCAAACGATGTAATGATCTTTCATAGACTCTAATGTTTTGTTCATTTTTCGTAGCTTTAATAATTTTGACAATTCACCTTCGACAAAGAAAGCTGATATTTTACCAATAGCATATAATCCCACCGTAAATCCGGCAATTACAATACAAATTGTAAATACTTTTCCGGCATCAGTCAAAGGCACTACATCGCCAAAACCAATGGTTGCAAAAGTAATGACCAGAAAATAAAGTGATTTCAGCGGGCTGAATCCTTCAATGAGTATAAATCCCAGAAAACCAATGAGAAATATAATGAGCAGAGCCAGTAACGGAACAAATAATGCCCTGTAAACCAATGATTTTATGTTTGATATTTGTTTCATGAAAGGAATTGATTACCAGTTTAAAACCACAAACAGATTTCAGGAAGTAAAAATATATAATTTTTCGGAATTATCAGTCACACAGGGCATATAAATCACCACGTGGATTAACCAGCAAGACAGGAACAAGCGATTTTTTCACAACATGGTACTCTTTTGGTCCGAATAGAATATCGTCCAGCCCATAATCCCTCGAAGCAGAAACGATAATAATGCCTGCCTGTTCTTTTTCAGCCACTTGTATGGATTCTGCTTCAACTTTGAAACTGTCTTTGGTGGCTTTATCCAACGAATATTTGAAATCAAACTTATCAAATAATTCCTTCATTTTCTCAGCATTCATAGCCGCTTTTGAACCATAATCGTTAGCCAGCAGCATTATTACTTCCGAACCGCAGAATCGCCCGAAAGCTGAAGCAAACTGAGCTTTTTCCAGCTCTTCTTCCAGAAAACCGATAGGCAGAATCACTTTCTTCAAGTCCAAAGGGTTGAACGAATCTTTGAAAAATAAATACGGAATGCGCAACTCCCTGCAATCATTCAACAGCCGTCGTATGCTTTTGGTTTGTCCTTCCGGCAACTGAATAAACAAAAAAGAAGCTTCCTCAGCCTCACAAACCTCTACCAGTGATTTTGAACTATCCTCTATAAAAATCTGACAATTGGGTATTTTGCATTCATTCAACACCGTTTTCAATTTCGCCTCAGTGTCAGCTACAGTCAATACTGCAAACGACTTTCCAAGCTGTCCGGCAAGTTTGGCAGCACTCTGGAGAAGTGTTTTGGAAGTTGAGAGTTGTTGAATATGTACGAGAACCATATTGCGAAATAAAATTAGCTTTTTTTATGTCCGAAGGACTAAACATTTATAACCCCCAATGCAATTGGGGGTATGTATGCGCCATACAAAACAACCCGCAGGGTTGAACGAACTATTCTAATTCGTTCTCTTCAAATTCAAGACCATTTTCCTGCAGTATTGCTATGTATTCTTCTTGAAACGAAATCTGTTTATGATGCTCTTTCTGAGATTTTATATATTCTACAATAGCATTTTTCGAATTATGCGATACTGTGAAAGAGGCATATCCTTCTGACCATCCTTTGAAGTTTCTGAATTCTTGCTTTTCTTTCAACCATAAGGAAGTTGAAACCTTTAGATCTTTTACAAAATCGGCTATAGCAATTCTCGGGTGAATATCAACTAATAAGTGAATATGATCTTCACAACCATCAATACGGTATAATTTACATTTCTTTTTTTCAATAAATCCCCAAATATACTTATACAACAATATACAATGCTCATTAGGAATTGTTCGATCACGGCGTTTTGTTCCAAAAACTATATGATAATAGTGTTGACGGTAGCTTGCCATTTTTGTTCAACCCTGTCGGGTTGTTTTATTAGTTTGCAGTTACCCCCAACTGCGTTGAGGGTTATGATTGTTTAACCCTTCGGGTTAATTTATTTCACAGATTCAAATATAATTGAAAACTCTCATATTTCTTTTAGGGGCTAGAGGCCTGTCATTCCTGAAAATAAACCCTCTTCACCCGCCTAGAAACACTGGTTAGCACTTCGTAAGGAATAGTTTTAAGCCATCCGGCCACTTCGGAAATGGTAAGATGGTCACCAAAGATTTCCACCTGATCGCCTTCGTTGGCTTCGATATTGGTTACATCTATCATTATCAAATCCATACATACATTGCCTATCACTTTAGCCCGTTGTCCGTTGACAAGCACCTCTCCCACTCCATTGCCCAGTTTACGGTCGAAACCATCTGCATAACCAATAGGTAGTACAGCAATCCGCATATCGTTAGTAACAACGCCCTTGCGACTGTAGCCTACCGTTTCACCTGATTTCACGGTTTTAATCTGCAGAATAATGGTTTTCAACGCGCAAACCTGCTTCAGATTCATATCCGGCAATGAACTGATGCCGTAATGACCAATTCCAAGTCGCACCATATCAAACTGATATTCGGGGAAACGCTCAATACCTGCAGAATTAAGAATATGACGCATAATGTGATGAGAGAAAGTGGCAGAGAACTGGTCTGCACAATCGGTAAAAGTCTTGATTTGCTGCTTGGTAAAAGCATCAAACTTTTGTTCATCAGAGCCTGAAAGATGCGAAAATACCGAGCGGACTTTCACCTGACTCTGAGTTTTTAGTCGGGTAAGTAACTGCTCCATGTCCTGCGGTTCAAAGCCCAGGCGATGCATACCGCTGTCTATCTTGATATGAATAGGATAATCAGTCACACCAAGCTTTTCAGCTGCCCCAATAAAGGCATCGAGCAAGCGGAAACTGTATATTTCAGGTTCAAGGTTATTATCGAAAATCATTCCGAAACTGCCTTTTTCCGGATTCATCACCACGATAGGAATACGAATGCCTTCACGACGTAGTTCAGCACCCTCATCAGCCACCGCCACTGCCAGATAATCGCAGCGATGATGTTGCAGCGTACGTGCCACTTCCACCGAACCGCTACCGTAGGCAAAAGCTTTCACCATGCACATCATTTTGGTTTCGGGACGAAGTTTGGAGCGGAAGTAATTCAGGTTATCCACCAAGGCATTCAGGTTGACTTCGAGAATAGTTTCGTGGGCAATCAACTCCAGTTTCTCGGAAATATCTTCGAAATGAAATGAGCGTGAACCTTTCAGCAAAATAATTTCGTTGCGGAACTCACGGATAAACGATGATTTCAAAAAATTATCGGTATCGTCAAAGAAAGTCTTCTTATCAATCGAAAATTTATTGGCTTGAGCAGAGATTTCATGCCCAATACCGATTATCTGTTGCACATTTTTGTTGGCAACTAACTCAGCAACAGTTTTATAAAGTTCTTCGGACGAAAGTCCGGTTTGCAGAATATCCGACAATATCAATGTTTTCGACAGGTTTTTTGCTGTAGACTGCTGATTCAGAAAATCGAGTGCAATGCTCAGCGAATTCAAATCGGAATTATAACTATCGTTGATAATCAGACAATCACGCACACCTTCTTTCACTTCCATGCGCATAGCCACAGCTTCAAGCCGGGCAAGGCGTTTATTTATTTCCTCCGCAGAAATACCCAGATGAAGCATCAGAGTAAGGCATTGCAGCGCATTTTCAATGGAAGCTTCGTCGGTAAAGGGAATTGCCACCCTTGATTCTTTAGCAAGGTATTTGAATGAAATAATGGCGTTTGAAGTAGTCTTTTCTGTTTTCAAAATCTGAACGGTGGCTTTGTCTGATTTTCCCCACGAAAAGAGTTTCCCTTTGAAGCTGGATTGTGCAATGGATATTTCAACCAGCTTATTATCAGCACAATAAATCAGTATTTCAGTATTCACAAACAACTTCAGTTTTTCATCGCATTTCTGTTTTAGTCCGCTGAAATTCTCCTGATGCGCTTCACCCAGGTTGGTGAATATGCCAATGGTAGGTTTGATTATCGGTTCTAGAAGCTCCATCTCATGCATTTCAGAAATACCTGCCTCAAAAATCCCCAGTTGCGTATGTTCATTCATTGCCCACACCGAAAGTGGTACACCGATTTGTGAATTGTAGCTACGGGGCGAACGTGTAATGCTGTAGTCGATATGCAGAAGCTGATAGAGCCACTCTTTTACCACTGTTTTGCCGTTGCTACCCGTAATACCGATTACCGGCACACTGTACGATGAACGCTGCACTGAAGCCAGTTTTTGCAAAGTTGCAAGCGTATCACTCACCTGAAGGAATACGGCATCAGTCATATCTTCGAACTCCGGACGCATTTCGCTCACCACAAAATAACGCAGGTTTTGTTCATAAAGTCCGGAAATGTAGTTGTGACCGTTGTTTCGTGCTGTTTTGATAGCAAAAAACAAACTCTCTGCCGGAAACGACAACGAGCGACTGTCAGTCAGCAACCAGTTTATGTCGGCATCCTGAACCTTGCTCTGAAGCGAAGTTCCAATGATTTGTGCAATATTTTTTAATTTCATAAAATCAGCAGTAAGCGGTAAACAGTAAGCAGCAAAAGTTTAAAAAATCAGCCATTCACTTATCACTAAACATTAAACATTAATACTTATTTCAACGGTATTGCCAACCATTCAAGCTCAGGCTGACCGATTATTTTCTCCGCCACTTTCAGCGAATCGGAAACTGTATAAACCGAGTAACCGCCAAACGGCTGCTTTCCACGCTGTGTGGAACGGTTCACTATGCCCGGAACACCGTTATAATCAAACACTGCATTGCGGTGATAATGCCCGTTGAGCACTGCCACCACCTGATATTTCTTCATCAGGTCAAACAGTTCCGTGCGGTTATCAATATCGCCTTCGAGCAGCGGGTAATGCGTAATCAAAAATACAGGCAGACCCGTTGCCGATTGCATGGCTTTGTTTACAAAGTCTAAATCAGTGGTTGTAATATGCCCCAAACTTCCTCCGGGAATCGGTCCGGTAGGAAAACCGATAAACTGATAACCGGATGAAGTTATAGTGAAACGGTCGTTACCGAATATACTTACAAAAGCCCCCGAACCAATCTTTCCGTGACGAGTATCGTGATTTCCGGTAGTGATATAATATGGTTTATTCAGTTTGTCGAGCAACTGTTTCGCTATTTTCAGTGAAGCTGTATCACCCAAATCAGTATCATCGCCATCCACCAACACAAAGTTCAACTGCGGATTAGCATTTACTTCGTCAATGGCAAGTTTCAGATCTTCAGCATTTTGTGGTTTAAGAACGGAGATATGTAAATCAGTGAACAGCGCAAACCGAAGTGGTTTTACGGCAAATGCCGAAACACTGACTAACAATAAAAACAGGAAGTAAATCAGACCGTTTTTTTTCATAACTAATGAAGTATCAACCAACGCGGCAGGCGTTATTTGAATCACAAAGATACAAAAGCCAACCGAAAAACTGTATTATTTAGTCCTATAAATTTTAAACAAAAAAATCCCACAACTAATCTTTCAGGATAATTGTGGGAAATTCAGTATCTGGTTTCACCCTTTAGGGGGATTAAGTGGGTATTTTTAAACGTCAATCGAGTTGATTTCTACCAGCAATTCGTCTTTCATAACCGACTGACCGCTATGAACCCTAATTTTACGAATCACACCGTTACAGTTGGCCGAAATTTCGTTTTGCATTTTCATAGCTTCGAGGCTCAGAATTGGTTCACCTGCGTTTACCAAATCACCTTCGGCAAGGAAAATATCCACAATTTTACCCGGCATAGGTGCCACTATATTGTTTTCATTCAGCTTATTAGAGTCTGAGTTAATCATCCCCCGGCGGATATATGAAAACAGTGATTCCAGGCTGAATTTGTATTCCACGCCATTCACTTTTACGATTGCTTTATTCTGGTCGCGCGACACAAGTTCGCAATGAAAACGTTTACCTTTCCAGTCGAAAGCATAGTGAAAATCTTCCTGTTCCACAAAGTCAATATCATGTTCCACACCATCAATAACCGGCTGTGACTCTTTTGGAATATAGATTTTGAAACGTGTTCCGTTTTCACGTAAGGCAATAAACAATCGCGAAGCATCGCGTTTATAAATATATGAAGTTCCCATCTGGTTTATTTACAATTTAATCATTAATCATTTACCATTAATAGTTTAGTCGTTTATTCAGCACCCACACGTTCAGATTGTCGTTTTTATACGTTGGAAGATCCGATGAAAGTTGCAGATATTCAGAAGCATACATAATGGTAGCAGCCAGTGCTCCAATCATTTCATCCTCTTCATTTTCGAGCATTTCAGGTGTAAACACCGAATCTACCCAACGCGTGGTATAACTTGCATCCACAAAATCAGGGTGCTGCAACACGGTACGACAGAATGGAACAGTTGTTTTCAGACCAATGAGATTAAATTCATAAAGTGCATCAAGTGTTTTTCTGATTACATCGGCTCTGTCATCTCCTTTTACAATGATTTTGGCAATCATCGAATCGAAGTATGGAGTAACCACCGAACCGCTTTGAACACCGGTTTCGATGCGGATTGAATCTTTACGGGGGAAATATACTTTATCAATAAATCCGGTTTGCGGACTGAAACGGTTTTGCGGATCTTCGCAATTCACACGACATTCAATCGCCCAACCACTGATTTTTATATCTTCCTGTTTCAATGTCAGTACTTCACCCAACGCTACCCGAATCTGCCAGTCGACCAAATCAACTCCTGTAACCATTTCTGTAACCGGGTGTTCCACCTGAATACGGGTATTCATTTCCATAAAGAAATATGAACCGTCCTCGTCCATAATGAACTCTATAGTTCCGGCAGAGTAGTAACCAATTGATTTTGCGAATTTTACAGCCATTTCGCCCATTTCTTTGCGCATTTCGGGCGTTACACTTGCCGAAGGAGCTTCTTCCACGATTTTCTGGTGCTTGCGCTGCAACGAACATTCGCGCTCCCCCAAATGCACCACATTACCGTGTTTGTCGCCCATTATCTGGAATTCCAGGTGTTTCGGGTTTTGCAGGTATTTTTCAATAAACATATCACCATTACTGAACGCAGCCAGTGCTTCATCCGAAGCCGATTTGAAGTTACGTTCGATGGTATCCGCTTTTTCAACAATGCGCATACCCCGGCCACCACCTCCGGCCGAAGCTTTCAGAATAACAGGATAACCAATTTTATCAGCAAAAGCTTTGGCAGCTGCAGCATCGTTCACAGGACCATCACTTCCCGGCACTAACGGTAGTCCGGCTTTGATTGCCATGCTTTTAGCCACTGTTTTCAATCCCATATCGCGGATAAGTTGTGGTGATGGGCCAATAAAGTTGATACCGTTATCTACACAAAGTTGAGCAAAATCAGGATTTTCGGACAGAAAGCCGTAACCCGGGTGAACCAGATCAATATTGTGTTCCAGTGCCAGTTTTACAATCAGTTCGGCATCCAGAAAAACAGGTTTTTCATTGTTTGCATCACGTGCAGGAATAATTTCATCAGCATAATTCAGATAAAGCGCATCAGGCTCTCTGTCGCTCTGAAAAACCACAGCCAACATACCCAGTTTATGAGCTGCCCGAATAATCCGGATAGCTATTTCACTGCGATTGGCAATTAAAAGTCTCTTTTTCATATAATTTATATTTGCCCCTAAATCCCCTAAAGGGGACTTTGGATAAATGTTTTGGATTATTATTGCTCCCCTTCAGGGGTTGGGGGCCTACAACGGTATACTTCCGTGTTTACGTGCCGGTTTGAAATATTGTTTATTTGCCAGAATTTCAAACGAAGTAATCAGAATTTCGCGGGTATCAGACGGGGTAATAACCTCATCAATCAATCCCAGTTCTTCAGCTTTATACGGATTGGCAACTTCATTTTTGTATTTATCAATGAGTTCTCTTTCTAATTCATCTCTATTTTCAGCAGCAGCCAGTTCTTTTCTGTTTACAATTTTGATAGCGCCGGCCGGTCCCATCACTGCAATTTCGGCAGTTGGCCATGCAAAGTTAAAGTCACCACCGGTATTTTTACTGCTCATCACAATGTACGCACCACCATAGGCTTTGCGTGTAATTATCGTAATTTTTGGAACTGTTGCTTCACAGAAAGCATAGAGTAATTTCGCACCGTTACGGATAATTCCGTTGTGTTCCTGCTCAATACCCGGCAAGAATCCCGGAACATCTTCCAGAATAAGCAAGGGGATGTTGAATGAATCGCAGAAGCGAACAAAACGAGCGCCTTTTATACTGGCGTTAATATCCAGTGTTCCGGCCATAACTTTGGGTTGATTGGCTACAATACCGATAGATTTTCCTTTCAAACGTGCAAAACCAACCACAATATTCTGGGCAAATTTTTCATGAACTTCGAAGAAAGAATCTTTATCAACCAGAATATTGATGATTTCCTTCATGTCGTATGGACGGTTTGGATCATCGGGTATTATTTTATTCAGGAATTCCTGACGGGTCTGGTATGCACTTTTCAGGTTCGATACCGGTAGCGTTTCGTAATTATTGGAAGGAATGTATGATAACAGTTTGCGAATCAGCATAATGGTATGTTCTTCATCGTCAGAAACGAAATGAGCCACCCCACTTTTACCGGCATGAACATTTCCACCGCCAAGACCTTCCATATCAATATCTTCGTTCAACACCTCTTTGACCACATCCGGGCCGGTTACGAACATATACGAAGTCTGATTGGTCATAAAAATAAAGTCGGTCAGCGCAGGTGAATACACCGCACCACCGGCTGCAGGGCCCAGAATAGCTGAAATCTGAGGAATAATACCCGACGAACGCACATTATTACGGAAAATGGTTGCATAAGCCGAAAGACTTTTCACACCTTCCTGAATACGCGCTCCACCCGAGTCCATCAAACCCACAATCGGACAACCCAGTTTCAAAGCCATTTCCTGCACTTTGGCTATCTTCATACCGTGTGCATAGCCCAGCGAGCCACCCAACACCGTAAAATCCTGAGCATAGGCAAAAACACTGCGTCCCTGTACAAGTCCACGACCTACAACCACACCATCACCAAAGTTCGACTGTTTGCTGCTCATAGGTGTTTGCGAAGGTGCTACAAATGCATCAAACTCAAAGAAAGTCCCTTCGTCGAAAAGCACATTAATACGTTCACGCGCAGTTAGTTTACCTTTTAAATGCTGCTTGGTTGCCGCATTATCTTCCATTTCCTGCAACTGTTTTAATCGTTGCTCAAATACTTTGTTTTTGTTCATTATCTTAACACGGATTTATCAGAAAATCAGAGAAAACAAACGTATGTTTTTCTTTCAAACTGAATTATATTTCGTTCAAAGTTATAGTAAATACAAGAAAATACTGCACAAAAGTAATAAACTTGTGCAATAATCAAAAACAATTTCAGGTTTTATAAGATTTAATTTCCGAAAACGTTGTCAACAGACATGCTGAGTTTTTAACGAGAAAGAGACTGAAAACACTAACACAAAAAGCTTTATGTTGTTCAATCCAAAGAGATAATTCAGTTTGTAGAATGTAAACATTTATCAGAATACGGTGAAAATGGAAAAGTTTTTAGAGACTGAGTGATTGACTGTTATAGAACCTGTCTGAAAATCCATAGCAGCAACACCACTACCAGCAATGCCGGAAGCATATTCATAATGCGAAGTTTTTTGATTTCGAGGATATTGATTCCCAGTCCGATAAGGAGAATACCCCCCACGCTGGTCAGTCCCTGAATAATAGCAGGAGTAAAAAAAGAACCGGCATACATGGCCAGCAAAGTGAGTAAACTCTGAAAAATAAATAGCGGAATAGCCGATACCACCACACCAAACCCGAAAGCCGAAGCCAGCAGCATACCCGAAAAGAAATCCATCAGCGACTTGGTAAAGAGCAAATCCGACGAACCGCCCGTGCCTTCCTGAATGGTACCCAGAATAGTCATAGAACCGATACAAAACAGCAGAAAAGCGGTTATCAGTCCTTCGGAAAACTTATCGCTGCCTATGCGGAAGCGTTTTTTCAGATACTTGCTCATGCGCTCCGCTCCCGCTTCCAGGTTCATCCATTCACCCAGCAGTGACCCGATAGCCAGACTGCCCACCACAATAAGGATATGATCCATTTTCACCGCCATCGAAATACCGATAGCCAGCGTAAATAATCCCACCGCCTGAAAGTAAATGGTAGTAACGCGTTCGGGCATGCTTTTCTTAAGCAATAATCCTATTGTTCCACCAACAATTACTGCTGCTGTATTTACAAGTGTTCCAATCATTGTTTGAATTTAAAATGCAAAAGTAAGATTTTTTGTCTGATAAATCCAACTAAAATTGCATGTAATACGATATTCGACTCTCCTCCTCGTTTGTAACTAGGGCAGATGGTTAAGCATTTGAAACGCGAAATATTTACACCCTCCCTAAAACATAATCGTGTTTATTAGGTATTATATATGTTGTAAGTAATTGAAATAAAAGTTGTTACTTTGTAA
>JBAXPM010000032.1:0-40833 GCA_037132235.1 Paludibacter sp. | reverse complement strand
ATATCAAAGAGTTATGAAAATATATATCTATAAATCAGTTTTTAGAAGTACCCTTTATTCCATTGGTGCTTATTTCCCACTTTGATTTAGATATTTTAAAAATCCTCCGTTGAATATATCTTCGGAGGATTTTTTTATGCCGGATTCACATTTCCCGTCAAATCTTTGTACTTTTGCGCCTTTAACCCGAAATAACTTTCAATGCTCAAACGAATTAAACCTTATATGATGCCCATTGCCATGGCTGTAGGGGCAATTTTTTATCCGCTTTTCGGGAAGCTCTCTTTTCTGACTCCGTATCTCATTTTCGTGATGCTTTTTCTGACTTATTGCAATCTGAAACTGAACGATATGCGGTTTAAATGGCTTCATTTCTGGCTTTTGCTCATTCAGTTTGGTGGTAGTCTGGCGGTTTATTTTCTCATTCTTCCGTTTAATTTATTGGTGGCACAGGGAGCGATGATATGTGTACTGGCACCAACCGGTACAGCGGCTCCGGTTATGACCGGTATGCTGAAAGGAAATGTTGAAAGTATCACCACTTATGCACTGATTAGCAATATGTTGCTTGCTGTGGCTGCACCTGTAATATTTTCGTTTATTGGTACCAACCAAACCTTGCCATTTATTCAATCGTTTATGGCCATTGCTCAACGTGTGGTTTTTTTGCTGATTTTACCTTTTATTCTCGCCCTGATTTTGCGGAAATTCACGCCCAAACTGACCACCAAAATTGGTTCTTATTCCGGATTGTCGTTTTACCTCTGGACGCTTGCGCTGTGTGTGGTGACCGGCCGCACGGTGGAATTCATTATAAAACAAAATGCTTCAAATCATCTTATTGAAATACTGATAGCTTTTGCTGCTTTTGTGTTGTGTATCATTCAGTTTCTGACCGGAAGAGCCATCGGAAAAGCCTACGACGACACGGTGGCAGGTGGACAAAGTATTGGTCAGAAAAACACCATTCTGGCAATCTGGATGGCCCAACTGTACCTCAATCCGATTGCGTCGATTGGTCCCGGTGCGTATGTATTGTGGCAAAACCTGGTCAACTCGTATCAGGTTTGGCGAAAAAGGAAAGTATTGTAATTGGGGATTGGTTTATTGGTTAATTGGTTGAATAGTAGATTGGTAATTCTTGGCTAGCCAAGCGGCAGAGCCGAGCAAATAATTGGAAATTGAATTAGTTATGACTCGAAAAAAACAAATAATCCTCGTAGCAGCAGTTTTGCTGATCAACTTTTTGCTGGACAGAGTAACCAAAATACTCGCCGTAAACTACCTTCAGGGCAGGGAAACCTTGTCGTATTTGTACGATACCATCGTGTTAAGCTATACCGAAAATACCGGAGCATTTCTGAGCATGGGCGCCGGTTGGCCCGACTGGATGAAATACATTCTTTTACTCGCAGTTCCAATTGCAGTATGTCTTTACGGACTTTATTATTGCGCTTTTAAACTTACTGACACAAAATTAATTATCGCTTTTGTATGCGTCATCGGCGGTGGACTTGGCAACCTGGTTGACCGCCTGATTTACAATTTTCACGTGGTAGATTTTCTTAATTTCGGCATTGGCTCATTGCGCACCGGAATTCTGAATGTGGCGGATATGTCGGTTACTTTTGCAGTTATTTATCTGTTATTTACTCAATTCCAAACCAAAAAGGAAAAATCCGAATAGTTTTTTGTACTTTCGTTCCGAACAAAACAGCTTCGAAATCAGTTAGTTCAGTAAAATGACAGACAAACTAATGGATTTACAAATAACTAACTATAAATTCGGCGAAAAACCTACCGTTACACGCCCTGACCCTGAATTTTTGAAAGTAATGGGCGAGCAGGGAATACGCGATATGGTGAGTAAGTTTTACGATACTGTCCGCCAAAGTTCGATAAAACATTTATTCAAAGAAGACGAAACTGAATTTCAACAATCAAAACTTCATTCGTCAGATTTTATGATACAGATTTTGGGCGGACCTGAATACTACAATCAACACCGAGGACAACCTAAAATGGCCAATCGTCATGCACCGTTCAGTATAACTCCCGAAGGTCGGATTGTGTGGCTTAGCTCTTACCGTGAAATACTTTTGCAACTCGACGCACCGGAACATTTAATTGAATCGTTCTGGAATTACCTGAACGTTTTCTCCAACTGGATGGTGAATACCGACCCTGAAAAACCCGTATTTAAAATTACAAAATAACTTTAAAATCAATCAATCATGAATTTACTCGAACAACTCAAATCTTACACTAAAGTGGTGGCCGATACCGGTGATTTTCAATCAATTGATGCATACAAACCTGCTGATGCAACAACTAATCCATCGTTAATTTATGCGGCATCCCAAGATCCGAAATACGCTTCGCTTATTGACGATGCGATAGCATATGCGAAAGGAATTTCAACCGACAAAACCGTTCAGTTGAGCAAAGCAATGGACAAACTGGCGGTAAATTTCGGACTGGAAATTCTGAAAATTGTTCCCGGTCGTGTTTCAACCGAAGTAGATGCACGCCTTTCGTTCGATACCGAGGCTACCATTGCCAAAGCACGTGAACTGATTGCTTTGTATGAAGTTAATGGAATTTCGCGCGAACGAATTTTGATAAAAGTGGCTTCAACATGGGAAGGTATTAAAGCGTCTGAAGCACTTGAAAAAGAAGGGATTCATGGTAACCTGACATTGTTGTTTTCGATAGCACAGGCCATTCGTTGTGCCGAAGCCAATGTGACGCTTATTTCCCCTTTCGTTGGTCGAATTCTGGATTGGTATAAAAAAGATCGTGGCGTTTCTGAAATTGCCGCTCCGGAAGATCCCGGCGTATTGTCGGTTGGACAGATTTATAATTACTACAAGAAATTTGGCTATAAAACCATTGTGATGGGAGCGAGTTTCCGCAATATTGGAGAAATAATAGAATTAGCCGGTTGTGATGCACTGACCATTGCGCCGTCGTTGCTTAAAGAACTGGAAAGTACTGAAGGAATTCTGGATAAGAAATTAGTGCCGGAAACATCTAAAAATCTGGATATTAAACAAATTCACATGGACGAAAAAACATTCCGCTGGATGATGAATGAAGATGCGATGGCAACTGAAAAACTCGCTGAAGGTATACGGAATTTCACCAAGGATTTGATAAAATTAGAGAAATATATTTCGGGACTTCTTTAGACATTAGAGCCAAGAACCAAGATTTTAGACAAAAGAAAAAACCAAGACAATTTTGTAATCGTCTTGGTTTTTTGTCTTGATTCTTGGCTCTAGAATCTGAAATCTATTTCTTCAATTCTTTCTTTTCCACCAACTCTGTAAAACTTTTCGCTGCTTTGGTAAATTCCGAAGGAAGTAAGACAATAGTTGTGGTGTTATTGTCGATGCCGATTTCCGATAGCATTTGCATGCGGCGTAATTCAAGCGCAATCGGGCTGCCTTCCATTACGGTTGCGCCCTGAGTAAGCTTGATGGATGCTTCCAGTTCGGCTTCGGCTTTTACAATACGGGCACGTTTTTCACGAATAGCTTCCGCTTCACGAGCCATTGCGCGCTGCATGGCTTCAGGAATTTCCACATCCTTCATTTCCACCATTTCAATTTTGATTCCCCAGGGCTCAGTAACAGAATCCACGTTTTTCTGAAGTGTGGCATTAATTTGTTCACGTTCACGAAGCACTTCGTCGAGCGAATGTTGTCCGATAATGTTACGTAAAGCCGTTACCGAAAATTGATAAACTGCTTTGTAATAGTCAGCTACCTGAATAATAGCACTTTCGGGATTGGTGATTCTGAACCAAAGTACAGCGTTCACTTTAATGGTTACACTGTCTTTGGTGATGGTTTCCTGTTGTTCCAGATCAACGGTCTTGGTACGAATATCAACCCGTTGTTGAGCATCAATAAGTGGAATAATCCAGTATAAGCCGGGACCTTTGATGGATTGAAATCGGCCGAGACGAAAAATAATGGAGCGTTGATACTCCTGAGCAATTCTAAATCCTGAAAGCAGGATTAAAACAACGGCACCGATAATAATTTCGGGAATTGGGAGAATTTCCATTTTTATAAATTTTAAAGGGTTATGAAATTTGGGTTCAAATACGCTTCAAATTTATATAAATAAATCAGCAATAATGTGGTTTTTTTGGAAAAATAATCAAATTTATTTCGACCCCAGATACAGCAGGAACATCCCAATCAAAACACCAATCATATCAATTAATTTCAGTTTGATGTTTTTGTCTTTCATTACGAAAGCACCGTATAGAAAGGGTACTACCACACCCGAACGACGAATGGTCGACACAACCGAAATCATGGATTCGGGCAAAGTCAGCGCGTAGAAATACACAAAATCGGCAGTTACCAGAAAGAACGAAATCCAGAAAATTGCCCATTTGAAGCTAAAAGGAGTGGTCTTCTTGCGTGTTGGTGCCCATAAAAAGAGGGTGATAATTCCCATGATGGCCGCCTGATAAAAGGTATAATACACCTGAACGGACATTACATCGTAGCGTTTCATCAGATATTTGTCGTACAAACCACTCAATGCTCCTGTTAGTGTAGCCATAACGATAAACCAGAACCATTTATTGGTTTTCAGGGAGATGCCTTCTTTTTTACCGGCAACCGAAAAGAGGTAAAACGACAGCAGGGTAATTCCCACACCGGCAGTTTGAAATCCGTTCAGTTTTTCGCCAAAAATCAGCATAGCGCCCACCACGGTCCAAACGGGTTGTGTGGCTTTAATGGGCGATGCAAGTGAAAGTGGGAGATGTTTCAGTGCAAAATAGGCAAACAGCCACGAAGTAAGCACAATAGTAGCTTTAAGCACGAAAAGCATATGAGCATGAAAATCTACCCGCGGCACAAAAAACACGGAACCTTTCAGCGTTTCGGGGAAAAATTCGGATAAAATAAGGAAGGGGACCAGCGTCAGACACGAAAACAGAATCGAGACAAAAATGACCGGAATGACGGCATTTTCTTTTAAAGATACCTTTTTAAAAACTTCGTAAGAACCTAACAGAATAGCAGAAACAAAAGCTAAGAATAACCACATCGGGAATTTACAATTTAATCATTTACAATTTACAATTTGAGAAACAAAAATTCAATTCCTTACAATTCTTGTGTTTTTTATTCTCCCTCTCCTTTGGAGAGGGTTGGGGAGAGGTTTAAAGAAAAATATTTTCAGGATATTGAATATCAACTAAATACAAGCCGTGTGCCGGAACGGAAACGCCTGCTTTGCAGCGGTTTTTGGCTTCGATAACGGCTCTGAATTCGTCGACAGACATTCTATGACGACCTACTTCGAACAATGTACCTACAACCGCACGCACCATATTTCGCAAAAAACGGTCGGCTTCAATAGTGAAAATCCACTCATCACCTTGTTTCGACCATTCAACACGAGTAATCACACAATTATTCGTTTTTACATCGGTGTGCAGTTTGCTGAAACTGGTAAAGTCACGGTATTCGCACAAAACGGATGCTGCCCTGTTCATAGCTTCAAAATCCAGTTTGTCGCTAATACGAGCTGCCAGTTCTGTTCGGAAAACATTTTTTTCTGTAACTACGTGATATTCATACCGGCGCGAAACGGCATCGAAACGTGCATGCGCATCGGGCTGAACTTCTACGATTTTATGAATGGCAATGTCGCGGGGCAACAGGCTGTTGAGCTTATTCACCATGTCAAACTCTTCAGGTAATTCAGTTTCCACATCAAAATGAGCCACCATTAACCGCGCATGAACTCCCGTGTCAGTGCGGCCGGCACCTGTTATTTCAGTTTCGGTGCGTAAAACGGTGCTCAATGCCTTTGTCAGTACTTCCTGGACAGAAATACCGTTGGGCTGAATCTGCCAGCCGTGATAAGCGGTTCCCTTGTAGGAGAGATATATGAAGTAGCGTTTTTTCAAGCAGGTAACTGTTTATTGAAAAACAATCGTTCGGTTTTTGTACGCCAGAATTTTGCGTTCTATATGTTTTTCAACAGCATGAGATAGTACGATTTTTTCCAAATCACGGCCTTTCTTAATCAGTTCTTCCACCGTATCTTTATGTGAAATATGCGTTACATCCTGATCGATAATCGGTCCGGCATCAAGGTCGGTGGTAACGTAATGACTTGTTGCGCCGATTACCTTTACCCCGCGTTCATGCGCTGCATGATAGGGTTTTGCACCGGCAAAAGCAGGAAGAAACGAGTGATGAATATTTATAATTCTATCGGGATAATTTTCAATAAAATCGGAAGAAAGTACCTGCATGTAACGTGCTAAAACACAGAATGTAACGCCATTTTCTCTAAGTAACGCAAGCTGTTTGGCTTCCTGTTCGGCTTTGTTTTCTTTTGTGATTGGGAACACATAATAAGGTATGTCGAATCGTCTGGCAACGCTTTCCATGTCGGGGTGATTACTGATAATGAGCGGAATTTCCACATGCCACTCGCCAGCTGCGTAACGTGCAAGTAAATCGTACAAACAGTGCGACATTTTGGAAACAAAAATGGCCATGCGTGGCTTTGTGTCCGAAAAATAAAGTCTGAAAACCATACTAAAACGGCTTGCAATAAGAGTCTCGAAGTATTCGCCAATTTTTTCTTTTGGAATCTGAAACGTATCAAGTTCCCATTTTACACGCATGAAAAATACTTTTTCTTCACGGTTCACGTATTGATCAAGGTACAGAATATTACCCTTGTGTTGGTTAATAAATTCGGTAACAACCGCAAGAATTCCCGGACGGTCGGGGCAGTGAATCAGAAGTACTGCCGTGTTATCATTTCCCTTCATACAAGTTCAATTAAAAAAATTTGACCACAAAGATAACAAATTTGAATCAATGTTTAAATTACTATTGTTCAAACCGATTTTTCAAATTTAAATTATCAGTGTAAAGTTCATAAAATCAACAAATTAATTCCAAACTAATACACCTGCCGGAGTCTGTTCGTTATAATAGCAAGTATTTAAAATGCAAACAATCAATATTTTAGCGCTTTTAATATTTGAGAAGGATAGTTATTTGCTGTGTTTACTTTTACCAGGTAAATTCCTTTAGGCAGTGATGTTGCAGAAATAGTATTGTTATTTTGAATAACATTAATCATTTCACCATTTACAGTGTAAAGTGAGGCATCTTTTATTGTTTCATTCAGAATAAACGACTGGTTTTGATTATTCCAATTCACAGTTAACGGTTTATCAATATTTGGCATCAATATTCCGGTATTTGAAGAAAAAGCATCTAAAGCTGCAGTTGGTTTGCCTGAATTATCAAACGCACCCAGGGTGTAATTATTCCAGTTTGGATAACATTCAGGTTCCCAGTAGAATACGCCAATACCTTTACCACCAGTTACTGACTTTGTTTTGGTAATCAAATCAACCAGGAAATTTTTACAAACAGTAGGAGTATCCCAACTCATACCACACTCCACAATCATAACTTCTTTGCCATATCGACTGACCATATCATTCATATTGGCGAGGCAGTCTTTATTACAGTTTTGCCAATCGTTGGAAGTTGTGTACCAACTTGGATAGAGCGACATACCAATCACATCGTATTTTCCGCCATAAGTTTTTAATCCATCAAAAATCCATCGAAATAAACTATTTGAATAACCATTCTGAAGATGAACCACTACTTTGGCTGTTGGGAAAACAGCTTTAACGGCGTCATAACCGACATTGGTTAGTGCTGCGTAATTAGCCATGCTGTTTGATGCTTTCCCATCTTCCCACAGCATACCGTTTCCTGTTTCGTTTCCCACCTGAACCCATTCCGGAGTAATTCCATTGGTTTTTAGAAGATTCAGCACATCAGTAGTGTGAGTAGCTACAGCCATTTTTAAATCTGCGAGACTTAGCGAAACCCATTCTACAGGCTTAGTTTGATTGGATGGATCAGCCCAGACATCACTGTAATGAAAGTCAATCATAATGCGCATTCCGAGGTTTTTGGCGCGAATTGCTTTAGTAAGAGTTTCCTGAGCATTACACCAACCATCGGAAGGATTTACCCATACGCGTAAACGGATTGAATTCATCCCAAGGCTTTTTAGTAACGCCATACATTCCATTTCATTGCCGGCTGAATTATAGAATTTTTTACCGTTTGCCTCCATTTGAGTAACCCAACTTACATCTGCACCTCCAGCAAAAACCGTAGATTCACTCGTTGAAACTGCAAGTAGTGTAATTGGTGACTTTTCTGCTTTACAACTCGAAGCAAGGCTAATCAGGCTAAAAGCAACAATAAAAGCAATGGTGATTTTTTGCTGAAGTTTCATGCGTTTCGTATTTTATGTTTACAAAATTACGGATTTAGAATTATAAAGCAATTTTTTTTGCGAAAAGTTCCGGGCTATTTTATATTTATACTATTTTGAAGTATATTTGCCTCTTCAACAGCTAATTATTTTATGTGATTATTGTTTCTTCATACAAAAATCGAATTAATAAATTTAAAACTATTTTTCTGATAAATCAGTTAGTAATTATTTTAATGGATCTAAGAACACTATTTCTCAAAGCGGTAAAACACAATCCAGCAAACACATATGTTGAAATTTTCAGGTATCTGGTGTCAGGTATTATTGCTTTTGGTGCTGATACTGCAATTCTATATGCCCTCACTGAATATGCCCACTTGTATTATTTATTGTCATCCATTTTTGGTTTTTGTGTTGGTTTACTCATTAGCTACATCATGAATGTTATCTGGGTTTTTAATGACCGGAAAATTGTAAATAAAAAACTGGAGTTTAGTATTTTTCTGATAATCAGTCTGGTTGGATTAGCTATGAATTCCTTGTTTATGTGGCTTCTAACTTCGGTGTTTCTTGTTTATTATATCTATTCCAAAATTATCACCACTGTACTTGTGTTCATTTGGAATTATTTTGCAAAGAAAAAGTCCTTATTTTCAAAGTAAAGTGTAATAATTATACGCAATCCGGATATTTGATTGATTATGAATTTAAAACCAAATATAAAAAACACTACTTCAATCCCTGACTCAGTTTTGATGAGATATTTTAAAACTCAGGATGATAAGTTGATACTGTTGTTATTGGTCGGAGTTTTACTTACAACTCTTGCTGTGTATTTTAAAGTTTTGGATTTTGGATTTTTGCTATCATGGGACGACAAGGAATATGTAATTGAAAACCCCGATATTCAGAGGCTGAGTTTGCAAAATTTAATAAACTTATGTACTGGTTTTTATGTGGCTAATTATCAGCCGGTTACTATGATGGTTTATGCGTTGGAATATAGTCTTGGTAACGGAAATCCACATGTGTTTCATGCTGTAAATATTTTCATTCACCTTATAAACAGCTGGCTGGTATATATTTTAATCAGGAAAATTTCGCCCGGAAATAGTTTTGTGGCACTTATCACTGCAGCATTCTTTGCCATTCATCCCATGCATATCGAATCGGTGGCGTGGGTGTCGGAGTTGAAAGATGTGTTGTATTCGTTTTTCCTTCTCTTGGGATTAATTCAGTACTGTCGGTATCTTGCAAATAAACAGACTAAAATTCTCGTTTATACCTTTCTTTTCTTTGCTTTATCCTGCCTGAGTAAGTCAGCAGCCGTAATCTTTCCAATAGTCATGCTGTTACTCGATTATTATTTTGTTCGGCAATACAGCATGAAAACGGTATTGGAAAAATTGCCATTTTTCATTGTCTCATTAATTATCGGCTTTGTTGCAATACATTCGCAAAATGAGACAATACAGGATATGTCACCAACTAAAACTTTGGTTGAACATATCACCATTGTGTCGTTTTCATTCCTGTCATATGTTGTTAAAATGTTTGTTCCAGTCAATCTTTCAGCTGTTTATGCCTATCCAGTTGAAGTCGGACATTCAATGTTGCCATACTATTATTATTTATCTATCCCTTTTGTGTTGGGTTTGTTTGTTTTTATTTGGTATTCCCGAAGGTGGGGCAGAATCTTAATTTTCGGATTTTTATTCTTTGTTTTCAATATCGTACTGGTTTTGCAATTAGTTCCGGTTGGTGGAGTAACTATGGCCGAACGATATAGTTATATTCCCTATATAGGATTAATTTTTATTCTAGCTAAGGGCTACGAACAAATTTTGTTATCACTTAAACTAATTATCTATAAAAAGCTGGCAATCTTTATTCTGTGTTTATTTTTTGCAGGATTCACAATTATTGCAAATGAACGCACCAAGGTTTGGCAAAACGATGCTGAACTTTTCACAGACGTTGTTAATAAATATCCGAATAGCTATATAGCATATATAAACCGGGGTGTGTACCGGGGTGAAAATAATGACATTCCGGGGGCTATCAGGGATCAGAATATAGCCATAAGCATAAATCCTGAACTGTCATCTGCTTATAAAAATCGTGGAATTTTTAAACAACGTATTGGAGATTATCGAGGTGCTTTTAAAGATTATTCTATAGTAGTTCAGTTGAGCCCTGATAACGATTTGATTTACAACAACATGGGGAGTATTAGACAAAAATTGAATGATATTAAGGGTGCCATGTTCTTTTACAATAAAGCTATTGAAATCAGTCCTGCAAAATGTTTTATGGCATACTTTAACAGGGGGGCTGTAAAATATAAGTTTAATGATCTTAACGGAGCTTTAAATGATTACAATAAAGCAATAGAAATAAATCCGAAATTTTATGATGCCTATAAAAACAGAGTGATTATTTATAAAAAGTTAAATGTACTTCAGTCGGCATTAAAAGATTACAATAAGTTGATAGAACTAAATCCTGAGGATTCAGAAGCATATCACGACAGAGCAGTCCTTAAACAGCTATTGAAGGATATGCAGGGTTCGATTTTCGACTTAGATAAATTAATAGAGTTAGAACCCAAAAATGCAGATAATCATAATCTCAGAGGATTAGCCAACTATAATCTTGGTAAAATAAATGAGGCAATAATCGATTTTGACAAAGCAATTGAACTGGATGCGAAATTTTATAAAGCCTATCACAATAGAGCAATTTCAAAACAATCGTTAAATGATTTTGCCGGGGCAATTTCGGATTTCAACAAAGCAATTGATATTTATCCGGCTTATTTTTCCGCATACAATAATAGGGGCTTCTCTAAATCATCTATTAATGATTTTCAGGGGGCGATTAATGATTATAATAAAGCTATCGCAATTAATCCGAATTATCCTGATGCTTATAATAACAGAGGAGTCGCAAATTTTAATTTAAAAAAGTATCATGCTTCTTACGAAGACTGGTGTAAAGCAATTCAATTAAAACCTGATTTTATACAGGCAATTAAAAATAGAGATGCTGTAGAAAAGATATTGTCAGCAAAACAAACCGGGCGTTAATATTGAGTTTTTTTCAATTGAATAATACAATGACTAAATCAAAAAATACAAAACAATCATATTTAGCTAAGATAATAAGTAATGCAACTGATAAACAATGGTGGTTGTTGGGGGTTGCATTGATTGTTACTGTTTTGGTATATGCAAAGGTCATTGGTTATAATTTTCTATACACCTGGGATGACTTCGATTATATTACTGACAATCCGGATGTTCAGTCCTTGAACTTTGAAAATCTCGGTAAGTATTTTTCGGAATTTTATGCCGGTAATTATCAGCCTTTAACATTGCTTCTTTATTCCATTGAGTATCTCTTTGGAAATGGTTCGGCAGCAGTATTTCATGGTGTTAATATTTTTATTCATATCATCAATAGTTACCTGGTTTTTAAATTAATCCGTAAACTGTCGCCTCAAAACAATTTTGTTGCTTTATTTACAGCAGCATTTTTTGCCATTCACCCCATGCATATTGAATCCGTGGCCTGGATATCTGAATTTAAAGATGTGCTCTATTCGTTTTTCTTTCTGAGGGGTTTAATCCTGTACATGAATTTCTTGCAGATGAAAGAAGTAAAGATGCTTGTTTCTATTTTTATATTCTTTCTTTTATCCTGTCTTAGTAAATCTGCAGCGGTGGTATTTCCACTGGTGTTAATTCTATTTGACTATTATACCGGCCGGAAATTCACCCTGAGGGTTATAGTTGAAAAAATCCCTTTTCTTATTATTTCACTTATTTTTGGTGTGGTGGCCATGTATTCGCAGAAAGGTGCTATAAAAGAATTAGCTCCTGTAATGACCATTGTTGAGCAAATTTCAGTCATATCATTTTCATTTTGTTCCTATATTCTTAAAATATTTGTACCGCTGAGTCTCTCTGCATATTATCTATATCCTTCTGAAATTGGACACTCAGCTCTACCAATCTGGTATTATCTTTCTATTCCACTTGTTATAGGACTTTTTATTGGTGTAGGATATTCAATCCGCCGGAATAAACACCTTATTTTCGGTTTTTTGTTCTTTCTGATTAATATAATACTGGTACTGCAAATTATTCCGGTAGGAGGTGCCTCTATGGCCGACCGGTACAGTTACATTCCATCTATTGGGTTACTTTTCGTTGCCGGAATAGGAATTTCGCATTTGTTGACTTTACCCAAACTGAAGCAATACAGCAAATCTGTAGTCAGTATGATTGTAATTTTGTTTTTTGCTTTTGCTTTATTGGCCAATAACCGAACAACAGTTTGGGCAAACGACGAAATACTGTTTACGGATGTTATTGAGAAATATCCCGATTGTTATGTTGCATATAGTATCAGAGGACTTTGCAAGAACCTTGCCGGCGACTATCAGGGGGCTATCAGCGATGAAACAAAAGCCATTGAATTAAATCCACAATATCTAAAAGCGTATAATTTGAGAGCCGGAGTTAAATATGCTACCGGCGATTTTAAAGGAGCTTTAACAGATTACGAATTTGTGCTAAAAAATGGTACTAAAGATGTTGATGGTTACAGTAACTGTGGTGCTTTGAAATCTGCATTAAGTGATTTTCAGGGTGCTCTTGCCGACTTTAATATAGCCATAAGTCTGAATCCAACATTAGCAGATAGTTACTTTAAAAGATCAATTGTATATTATAATATGGAGAACTATCCGGCAGCATTGAACGACCTGAATAAAGCTATTGAATTAAAACCGGATTTCAAGGATGCAATTCAGAGTAGAAATGAAATAATGGCCTTACTTAATAAGTAATTGAATTTATTAGGTATTTGGATGTGTTAATTAAATTGTCTGATAATGAAAAAAAAACCAACTAAAAAACCAATTGCTTCGAATAATAATTCAAAGAATATAATCACCATAAAGAAAGAGCAAAATGACAATATGTTGATTTTCTTGCTCCTTGCCGGAGTATTGCTCACAACTTTAGCAGTAAATTTTAAGGTGTTTAACTTTCCGTTTATGCTATCATGGGACGATACAGAATATATAATCGAAAACCAATATATTCATAGTTTTAGTCCCGAAAATCTTATCAAACTTTGTACTGGTTTCTTTGTTGCCAATTATCAACCGGTTACCATGTTATTATATTCATTAGCCTATTTTGTTGGAAATGGAACTCCGGATATTTTTCATGGTTTGAATATCATTTTTCATCTAATAAACAGTTACCTGGTTTTTGTGTTAATCTGTAAAATATCACCAAAAAATAGCGTGGTGGGACTTATCACGGCAGCATTTTTTGCCATTCATCCCATGCATATCGAATCTGTGGCATGGGTGTCAGAACTGAAGGATGTTTTGTACTCGTTCTTCTTTTTACTGGGATTAATTCAGTACTGCCGGTTTATAGTAAATAAACAATTAAAACTCCTGGTTTATGCTTTTCTTTTCTTTGCATTATCCTGCCTGAGTAAGTCTGCTGCAGTTATCTTTCCACTTATCATGTTGTTACTCGATTATTATTTTAGTCGGGAATTCAACCTGAAAACTTTAATAGAAAAGATCCCTTTTTTTGTACTGTCACTTGTAATAGGATTAGTAGCTGTACAATCACAGCAAGGTTCAATTCAGGAAATGGCACCTGCTATGACTACCCTTGAACATATCTCCATTGTTTCGTTTTCATTTCTTTCGTATTTGTTCAAACTGATTGTGCCTGTTCATCTTGCGGCTGTTTATCCATATCCAACCGAGATTGGACATTCGTTGCTGCCATTTTATTATTATTTATCTATTCCGGTTGTATTAGGTTTATTCCTTTTTGTATGGTATTCACAGCGGTGGGGCAGAGTCTTTATTTTCGGATTCCTGTTTTTTGTTTTCAGCATCCTGTTGGTATTGCAATTAGTGCCCGTAGGAGCAGCAACTATGGCTGACAGATACAGCTATATTCCGTACATAGGTTTGATTTTTATATTTGCTAAAGGTTTTGAGCACATTTTGTTATCGCCCAAACTAATAGCCTATAAAAAACCAGCCATCTTCATTTTAGTATTATTTTTTGCCGGATTTACAGTAATTGCCAATGAACGCACGAAAGATTGGGAAGATAATAACACATTATTTACAGATAATATTGAAAAATATCCGGATTGCAGTACTGCTTATTTCAACAGGGCTTCCGCTAAAGATGACAATAATGATTTTCAGGGGGCGTTACTTGATTATAATAAAGTAATTGAATTACAAAGTAATCATCTGCACTCTTATACCAACCGTGGAGTGGTAATGTGTAGATTGGCTGATTATAAGCGCGGATTAGCCGATTTTAATTATGTGATTAAACACACAAATAATGATATAAAAGCTTATTACAACAGAGGTTTGCTTTTCAATACAATAAACAGGTTTGATGAAGCAATACCCGATTTTGATAAAGCTATCATACTAAAACCCGATTATGCAGAAGCCTATAATAACCGTGCTGTGGCAAATTTTAATCTAAAAAACTATGAATCAGCCCTGAAAGACTGGAACAAAGCCATTGAACTTAATTCAAACTTTACAATGGCCATTCAAAATCGCAATGTTGTTCTGAGCATTTTAAATAATCAGGGAATAAAATAATCAAAGTAAAAGTATATTATCCAACCGGATTGTCTAATTAAGTAATCAATAATATTTATTGATATGTTTTAGTTATGACCCCCAACCCCCAAATGGGGGCTTAAAGACATAGTCTCTAATATAAAATCTAAATCGCTTCTGAGCGGAACTCTTAAGCCCCCATTTGGGGGTTTGGGGGTCACAAGAAACAAATAATTTAAGAAATATATCAACAATAATTCTTTATTACTTATGAGCAAAAAACCGACTAAAAAACAAATTGCTTCAAAACATAATTCTGCTAAAGAAAGCAATAAAAAAACAATACCCCAAAATAGCAACAGGTTGATTTTAATACTTCTTGCCGGAGCATTACTTACAACATTTGCAGTGTATTTTAAGGTACTGAATTTTCCATTTATTAATTCGTGGGACGATACGGATTATGTTATTAGAAACCATTATATTCAGAGTTTTAGTTTCGAAAACATCACTAAACTTTGGACAAGTTTCTTTGTGGCCAATTACCAGCCCATTACTATGATGCTGTATGCAGTGGAATATTTTGCGGGTAATGGTTCGCCTCAGATTTTTCATGGAATGAATATTGTTATTCATCTGATAAACAGCTACCTAGTTTTTGTTTTAATTCGTGAAATTTCACCGAAAAATAGCGTTGTGGCACTGATCACTGCTGCGTTTTTTGCCATCCATCCCATGCATATTGAGTCGGTAGCCTGGGTGTCGGAATTGAAGGATGTATTGTATTCTTTTTTCTTTTTGCTGGGATTAATTCAGTACTGTCGATTTATAGTAAATAATCAAACTAAACTACTGGTTTATACTTTTATATTCTTTTTATTATCCTGTTTGAGCAAGTCAGCGGCCGTTATTTTTCCTTTAATCATGTTGTTACTTGATTATTATTTTCTGCGGGAATTCACCATGAAAACGATGTTGGAAAAACTGCCATTTTTCATTGTCTCACTAATATTTGGTGTTGTTGCCATTCATTCTCAAAAAATGGCAATACAGGAAATGGCACCGGCAATGACTTTGTTAGAACATATCTCCATTGTTTCATTTTCGTTCCTTTCGTATATTATTAAATTATTTGTTCCGGTTAATCTGGCAGCAATATATACCTACCCGGCTGAAGTCGGACATTCGTTATTGCCCATTTATTATTATATCTCCATACCCCTGGTATTCGGCTTGTTATTTTTTGTGTGGTATTCCCGAAGGTGGGACAGAACCATAATTTTCGGATTTATGTTTTTTGTTATCAGTATTATTCTGGTGTTACAATTTATTCCCGTTGGATCTGCTACTATGGCCGACCGCTATAGCTACATTCCCTACATTGGATTAATTTTTATTCTTGCAAAAGCTTACGAAAATTTAGTGAACTCTCCCAAACTAATTGTCTATAAAAAACAAGCCATCTTTATTTTGTTGTTATTATTTGCCGGTTTTACGGTTGTAGCCAACGAACGTACTAAACTGTGGCAGAATGATGGAGAACTATTTACTGATACTATTAATAAATATCCGAATTGTCCTTCGGCATATATCAACCGGGGAGCATACAAAGGTTCAAAAAATGATATACCCGGTGCAATTGAAGATCAGGACAGAGCTATTAGTATTAATCCAACGCTTTATATTCCCTATAATAACCGTGGTTTATACAAACAGAAGATAGGAGACTTTAAAGGAGCTTTAATTGACATTAATAAATCGATTGCATTAAAACCAAATTATTATAAAGCTTACTTCAACCGTTCAATGGTTTATGATGCCCTGAATAATTTCCCCGCTTGTATGAATGATTTGAATAAAGTGATTGAATTGCAAAATGATTTCTTGCCGGCATATACCAATCGTGGTGTTACGAAATGTCAACTGAACAATTTTGATGGCGCAATGTCAGATTTTAATTATGTAATACAACATACAGGCAAGGATATCAAAGCATATTTCAACAGAGGTTTACTATTCAATACCTTAAACAGATTTGCTGAAGCTATCCCCGATTTTGATAAAGCAATTCAACTTAATCCTCGTTATGCTGAAGCCTATAATAATCGTGCAGTGGCGAATTTTAATCTGAATAACTTAGAGTTGGCATTGAATGATTGGAATAAAGCCATCGAAATTGATCCCAACTTTACGATGGCAATAAAAAATCGTGATGTCGTTATTGCTATTTTAAATAATCAGGTAGTTAAGTAACGGGAGTTCGATTAAAATTTAATGATTATCCGCAATTAACGCATTATTTATATGATTATCTGTGTTTTATGTTTTATTGAGCTGTTATTTAGGGGCGTAGCCCGGAAATCTTTGTAGCATAATGAAATGATACGAGCAAAGGGGCTTTAGCCCTAACATCTTAAATCTAGATTTCAGGGCTTCCGTCAAGTCGGAATGTACCATATGCCCCTCAATTTCCAAATTTTATATTTTTCTACGAAGATTTCAGGGCTACGCCCTTCTTTTTCAAAATAGAAGAATTTAATACTGCTCTGCATACTTTCTTGGCAAGCAAGCGGCAAAGCCGAGCGGCGAATGTTTGTTGATGCTATAATAAGTATATTTTTCTTTGCGTTTAACTATTTTTTGACAATAATTATTTCAACTTTTATAATCCCTAATATATCGGTGGTGCTGATTTTTTTTGTATTAGGTTCTACCCGAAATGTATTTGTTTTTATCAGTTGTTTGCATTTTATATCAACGCAATTACATTTTTTAAATTGATGTAAATGAGTAATGTAAATAATATTTATTGGTATTCACCACAATCGATTCGGATGATATTTATAAAAATTCGGATATTATTTATAAATTCATTCAATTCAACCAATTATTTTTGTATCGGTTTAGTCTGCATAAAAATATTCGAACTCAAAAATGGCACAATATAGTTTCTATAAGTTCAATAGTTTGTATTGAATTTATTTAAACGCAAAATACACAAAGTTTCTAAGACATGACCTCTATCCCCTTCGGGTACTTTCCCCTAAAAGGGAAAGAAATCGGAATAATGAGTTTGAAAAACTTTCAAGTTTTTCACTTTGCGTACTTTCTTGGCAAGCCGAGCGGCGATTATTTGTTGATGCAATAAAAAGTATATTTTATCTTGGCGACTTTGCGTTTAACTGTTTTTTGACAACAATTATTTCAACTTATAAAATCCCTAATGAATATGTAAAAACTGACTTTAAATATTATGTTTTACAACAGTTTTTCCGTAAAAGTTGGTTTTAAATACAAATTATATAAAGAATTATTTCTACATTTGGGCACTCAAATATTGGTAAACCAAAATATTGGTAAACCAGTAAATGAAAATATATATTGTCAAACTGAAAAATGAGATATTGAGATAAATTTACAAACAACAATTTTAAATTATTAATTTATGAGTAAAAACAAAACTTTTCAGAATCGAACGCTAATTTCTGCCATGCAGAAAGGACGTTTTGTCAGGTTTTTAAGCCTGTCAGTGCTTTTCGTTTTATTGTTTAGTGTTGGGGCGTATTCTCAGCAAGTTATTGGATCATATCCTGCCATGGATGGTGGATTTGAAAATCAAACAGGTACTTTACCCACAGCTTCATCCATAAGTTCGGCACAAACTACATGGACTACTCAAGTAGCTGCAATGGGAGTAATATCAAACACTGGTGGGCGTTCAGGCCCTAAGTATGTTACCTATTCTCAATCAGGAACACCCCACAAAAGATTACAGTCTCCTACAACCAATGTCCCAACAGGTGCTTACAGAGTACAGTTTTGGTATCAGGGAGATTTAGATGGTACGATAACTGCTAGCAATATAAGAGGTGCAGTTTCTGGCGATGGAACAGCCACACCTGCTTATGCATCTTACGTGAGTGCAAACACAGGTTCCACATGGACGCTGTATGAAGCAACCGTAACAACTACAACTAATACAACTAATATTGGTATTGGTGCTGTAAGTGTTATCAATACTGCACAATTTAAAATTGATGATTATGTAATTTATTCAGGATCAACCGCTGACGGAACAGCACCGAACGCACCAACAGCACCAACACAATTATCAGCGGCTGCAACTCAACAAACAATATCGTGGACAGCACCCAGTGGTGGTGTAGATGGCGGCGGCTATATGGTGGTTCGTAGTGATGTTGATCCCACAACCACGCCTAATACAAAAGGTGTTTATGCTGTAGGCAACTTTGTGGCAGGTACTGAAAAAGTGGTCTATTTAGGAACTGCTAATTCGTTTACCGATCTTGGTCTAACAGCATCAACTAGTTATTCTTATCGTATTTACGCGGTTGACAAAGCATTTAATTATTCGTCGGCTGCATCAATAACAGCTTCTACTGTTGCTCCAAGTTTTGCCAGTGAACCAACAACACAGGCATCTGGAGTCACGTTTGCAAGTATTGGAATTACTGGATTAACAATCAATTGGACAGGCGGAAACGGGTCAAATAGTTTGGTAGTTGTAAAAGCAGGTAGTGCAGTAGATACAGATCCAACCGATGGTAATACATATACAGGTAATGCAGCATTTGGTAGCGGTACGCAAATTGGCACGGGTAATTATGCTGTTTATAATGGATCGGGTAATTCTGTAACATTAACAGGGCTTTCCAAGTTAACCACCTATTACGTAAAAGTCTACACTTTTAATGGATCGGCTGGAACTGAAAACTTTTTAATCACTACACCACCTTCTGGAAGTCAACTGACTTTGCCAGGTGAAATTTATTCTAACGGAACAGGCGGTGGTAACTGGTCTACAGCAGGGTCTTGGGCAGGAGGTGTAGTTCCTACACAATATGATAATGTAACTATTGCGGCAAGTGATGTTATGACTTTTACTGCTTCTGGTAAATGCTACAACCTTACTATTCCGACAGGCACTAAAGTGTGGGCTCCAGCAGCTAACACCCTGGCTATTTATGGCACATCACTAGTTTGTAATGGTACTGGTACTTTAGGAGATGCTTCTATTGCAAATTCCTTGCTCACGGTTCAGTTTGGTGGTAATCTATCCATTAGTGGTAGCAGCAGCAGTATTTATCCTTATAAAATTACTCCAGTTTCTAGCACATCCAATGTTAGTGTAACTTTCGATGCAAATACAACAATCACATATGGAACAGTTGGTTTGGCATTTGAAAATGCAACAAATGACAATATCACATACACTGTCAGTGCAGGAAAAACAGTAACTGTTGCTGGTGCTTTAAGCGCAACAAGTAGCCAAACCGGCGTTGGAGCTGGTAATCAAACTCTTAAAGTTTATGGCACGTTAAGTATTGGTGGCTCATTGAATACAACAGTTGCTTCTGGCAAAACGTTTTCACTCACTGTTTATAGTGGTGGTTTGATTGAAGTTGCGAAAACAACCTCGGGTAAAGGCTTCAATTTAAGCCCTGCTCACTCTGTTCAAGCTGCTACATTCACTGTAAATTCTGGCGGTGAAATCAAAGTATACGGATTAGTGGATTGTTCAAGCACAAGTTATACTGGTGCAGTTACAGGAGCAGGTACATTCTCTACTGCTATTTCAGGTCTTGTAGGTGCTCCAGCGTATCCAGAAGTTAAATTAGGAAATGCATCAGGATTAGATGCTACAACTGGGCCAATCCGTACATCGGCTGTTAATTTTGATGCAGGTACAGGCTTTCTATTTGTAGGCACATCGCCTCAAGTAACCGGAAGTAATATGCCTTCTACAATAGCTAACTTAACGGTTCCTGCTGCTGGTCTTACACTTAGTAAATCATTAACAGTGAATGGTAACTTGAATTCAAGTGGTGTATTGACAGTTGGTGCAAATACCTTTTCTTTGAAAGGAACAAATTCAGGTAGTTCAATAGATGGTGCTAACGGAACAATTGTTTATATCGGTGACGGTGCCCAAGGTATATATACACTTACCAACGTCAATAACTTAACTGTCAATAACGTAATTGGGCAAACTACATTAAATTTTCCTGTTACTGTGAATGGAACCTTAACACTTGCAGCGGGTAATATAAATAATTCAACTAATAATATTACTTTAGCTAATGGTGCTACAATTGTGCGTACTGCAGGAACATTATCTACAGCTCCAGTATTTGGAACATCAGTGAATGTTACCTATAACGGTGCTTCAGCTCAGAACACAAGCAATGAGTTACCAACAAGCTCTTCGGTATTAAACAACCTGATTATTAATAATCCGGCAGGTATTACCTTAGCAGCAAATGCTACTGCTGCAAATTTAACCGTTAATCCTTCAGCAGTTTTAAATGTAGGTATCGGCAAACAATTAACAGTAAGTACAGCATTGACAAATGATGGAGCAATCAATTTGTTGTCTGATGCAACAGGTACAGCAACTATTCTTACACCGGCAAGTATAAGCGGTTCAGGAACATCAACAGTTCAACAATATCTGACAACAGGTCGTAACTGGTATGTTTCAAGTCCTGTTTCAGGAGCAACTGCTGCTGTATTTAATCCTGCAGGATTGAGCAACATACTTTACAGCTATGACGAAACACATGGTAGTTCTGCTCCATGGCCTGCAATTACTAATAATGCAACAGGTCTTACAGTAATGAAAGGTTATGTAGCTAATATGGCTTCAAGCGGAGTAGTAACTTTCAGCGGTACGTTGAATACCGGTGCTCAAGAGATTGGTCTTACCCAAACATCAGGTCAGGTTAAAAATGGATTTAATTTGGTAGGTAATCCATATCCAAGTTATTTAGACTGGAGTAGTATAACAAAAACCAATATGTTGACCACCATGTGGTATCGTACCAAAACATCGGGCGATGTATATACATTTGATACCTATAATGCAAGTGGTAACATAGCAACCTCAAACGGAGCAAAAGCAGTAACCAACCTGATTCCTCCAATGCAGGCATTCTGGGTACATGTTCAAACGGGTTTTGCTTCAAGCACACTTTCTGTAACCAACAATCAACGGGCTCATGCCGATAACAGTTCAAATACTTTCAAAGCTAAAGCAAGTCTTGAAACTCAACCGGTATTACGTCTGCAAGTTTCAAACGGAACAAACAGCGATCAGGCGTTGGTATATTTCAATGCAACTGCATCGAATGGTTTTGATAGCTATGACTCACCAAAATTGTCGAATGAGTCAGCTTCTATGCCTGAGATTTATACGTTGGCAGGAAGTGAGCAACTGGTAATCAACGGTGTGAACGATGCAACAGAACTTGCTTTAGGTTTCACCACCGGCGAAGCAAATAACTTCAGCATCAAAGCTTCTCAGTTTGCAAACTTTGCAAGTGGCACTCAGATTATTCTTCGTGATAATTTGTTGAACTACGAACAGGATTTGACTCTTGCAGATTACAACTTCTATTCTGATGTAACAGCAAACAATGAAACCCGCTTTACAGTGTTGTTCAAAGCTCCTTCGGTAGCAACCGGTATCAATCCGAACTCAAACGCTAATGTATGGATTTCACTTGCCAACAACCAGATTGTGGTTAACGGAGCAAGCGCTGGAACTTCAGTAGCAGTTTACAATGCAGTTGGTCAGAAAATTATGTCTGATATGACTCAGTTGAAAAAATCATTGGCTACCGGAGTTTACATGGTAACAGTAACCAATGCAGGTAAGAGTGTAACACAAAAAGTAATTATCAAATAATATTTCACGCAAAGACGCTAAGTCGCTAAGAAGATATGAACTAGCGACTTAGCTGCTTTGCAAGAGAATATAAAACCATTAAAATACATAATATTATGACAAACAAAAAACAAGCGTACATCGCCCCGCAGATTGAGCGCATTGAACTTGACAACGAAATTGCTTTGCAATTGGAATCAACTCCTCCAAAAGCACCGGGAGAAGCACATTTAAATGCTCCTGAGTATTTTAATAATGATCCGTTTAAAACGAATCAGACTTAAATTCATAGGTTCTCTCAAATTCATCTATAAAAGGATGTTTGAATCATTTTTGATTTCAAACATCCTTTTATAATTTATCTATATATTTTATTACCTCAAAAACTTCATACTACACATGATTTTGAGACTTATTCTCTATTGTTTTACAAAAAAACCTTTGCAGCTTTCTTAAGCCCCTGAGGGTTGGACGGACACAAAAAAAATATAATCAAATATTTTCGTTGCTTTTTTCTTAGATTCAACTAAAGGTTTGAAAGCCTGTTATTGATAAATTTACATTCTACTTCAAAAAAAGGTATTTCTGCTAAAATCAAAACGCCTGTTTATCATTTTTTGTTATCTTTGTAACCCTTGATTTTACCAAAACTAAATTTTATGAAAACACTTCAACCCAAAGAAGTCTGGGAGTTTTTCCACGAAATAACCCAAATACCGCGTCCGTCTAAGAAAGAAGAGCGAATAATTGCATACCTGAAGAACTTTGGGGAAAGCCATAATCTTGTCACCAAAGTGGATGCCGCCGGTAATGTCCTCATTTGCAAACAGGCAACTAAAGGCCATGAAAACAAAGCAACAACCATTCTGCAGGCTCACATGGATATGGTGTGTGAGAAAAATAATGATACGTTTTTTAATTTCGATACAGACGCTATTCAGACCTATATTGATGGTGACTGGATGAAAGCTCACGGCACAACATTGGGTGGCGACAATGGCATAGGAATGGCTATAATGCTCGCAGTTTTGGCATCTAAGGAACTGCAACACCCAGCACTGGAATGTTTGTTCACGGTGGACGAAGAAACCGGACTTACCGGAGCTTTTGCACTGGATAATAAAATGTTGACCGGGAAAGTACTGATTAATCTGGACTCGGAAGATGATGGCGTCGTATTTATAGGCTGTGCCGGAGGTATTGATACAACGGTTACGATGAAATACCAACCGGAAAAAACTCCTGATAAGTATTTTGCATTCACAGTTTCAGTAAAAGGACTGACGGGTGGTCATTCGGGCGACGATATTGAGAAAGGTCGTGGTAATGCCAATAAAATCCTGAACCGTTTTTTGTGGACACTGAATAAACAAATCGATTTACGACTGGCAAGTTTCAATGGTGGAAACCTGCGCAATGCCATACCGCGTGAAGCTGTTGCCACAGCCTTAGTTCCGTGGGCTGAAAAAGAGAATGTACGCGTTCTTTTCAATCATTTTATTGCCGATTTGGAAACCGAAATCAGCGATGTAGAACCGAATATGAATCTGAGTCTTGAATCGGAGAATATTCCTGAAACCATTATTGACAAGAAATCGTCGGATGCATTATTGAATGTGATTTATGCCTGTGCTCACGGAGTGATTGCTATGAGCCGCGACATGAAAGGACTGGTAGAATCTTCCACCAACCTGGCTTCAGTAAAAATGAAAGCAGAAAATACCATTCTGATTACAACTAGCCAGCGCAGCTCTATTGAATCGTCGAAATACGACATTATGCAACAAGTGGAATCGGTATTTAATCTTTGTGGAGCAACAGTTACTCACGGCGATGGTTATCCGGGTTGGAAACCGAATTTGAAATCGGATATTCTGAAAACGGCACAGGCAAGTTACAAGAAATTATTCGGTGTTGAACCCGAAATCCGTGCTATTCATGCAGGACTGGAGTGTGGTCTTTTCCTTGAAAAATATCCATATCTGGACATGATTTCCATTGGGCCGCAAATGTATGGTGTACATTCACCAGATGAAAGACTGAGTATAAGCTCAACCGAAAAATGCTGGGAGTGGCTTGTGGACATATTGGGATCTTAGTTTACCCGTTAATTGGTTAATTGTATTAAATGGATTTTTTCTGCTTTGGTCTTGATTCCTAGTTCTTGACTCTTTTATCTTATAATGAAATCAAATAAACACAAAATAATAAACGACCCTGTTTTCGGGTTTATCAATATCCCAAATGACTTTTTGTACGATATCATTCAACATCCGTACTTTCAACGGCTGAATCGTATTAAGCAACTCGGTCTTTCGTCGTTTGTTTATCCGGGTGCGCAACATACCCGCATGCAACATTCTTTGGGTACAATGCATCTTATGGGTGAAGCCATCGCTCAACTGCGCGATGCGGGACATGAAATTACTTCTGCTGAGGCCGAAGCGGTTCGTGCCTGCATATTGTTACATGATATTGGTCACGGTCCATTTTCGCACACTCTCGAGCATAGTTTGGTAAAGGGAGTAAGCCACGAGGAAATTTCGTTGTTGATGATGCAGAAAATAAATAAGGAATTGGATGGAAAACTTGAAATAGCACTTGAGATTTTCACCAATCAATATCCAAAAAAATTCCTGCATCAGTTGGTTGCCAGTCAGTTGGACATGGACAGACTGGATTATCTGAGTCGTGACAGTTTTTACTCAGGTGTGAGCGAGGGAATTATAGGCGCTGCCCGTATTATTAAAATGTTGAACGTTCATAATGATCAGTTGGTGGTTGAAGCTAAAGGAATTTATTCTATCGAGAAATTTCTGGTTGCTCGACGCTTGATGTACTGGCAGGTTTATCTGCATAAAACATCGGTAGCTGCAGAAAAAATGCTGATGAATATCCTGAAACGCGCCAAAGAACTGGCAAGTCAGGGAGTGGAACTTTTCGCATCGCCGGCTTTGCATTATTTCCTTTATAATGAGATCGCTAAATCGGATTTTTGCAAATCGGAACTGGCAATGAATAATTTTGTATTGCTCGATGATTCGGATATAGTTTGTGCTATAAAAGTTTGGTCATCCCATTCGGATGTGGTACTCTCCACTTTGTCACTGGCATTTACCGATAGGCGATTGTTCAAGGTTGAAGTGGGTTCCAAGCCGATTGAAAGTTCTAAACGGGAAAATCAACTAAAACAATATCTTGAACATTTTGGCGTTAACTTAACCGAGGCTGCCTATTTTATGGGTGAAGAGATCGTGTCAACTGACACCTATTGTCCGGAAGACGACAGCATTAATATTCTTTACAAAGATGGAACGGTTAAAGATATAGCCGATGCTTCAGACATGTTGAATATCAATGTTCTGACCAAGAAAGTTGAAAAGTATTATTATTGTTTTCTCAGACTATAAGTGCCTGTTTTTGACTCATTTTATATGACTTGATGAGAGTTATGATTCGTTATACTTTTATGTATTTTATGGTTAATTGAAAATAGTTTAGTACTTTTGTGCCAAATTTTTCGATATGGAGTTTACTGCTCAACAAATTGCAGATTTTTTAGGGGGTGAAATTGAGGGTGATGCTTCAGTTAAGGTTAGTAATTTCTCCAAAATCGAAGAAGGCAAAACAGGTACGCTGAGTTTTCTTTCTAATCCAAAATACACGCAGTATATCTATGAAAGTCAGGCAAGTATAATACTTGTAAACAAGACTTTCAATGCAGAGAAGGAAGTAAAAGCAACGTTGATTCGGGTGAATGATTCGTATGCATCGCTGGCCATGTTGTTGTCGTTGGTGGATCAGATGAAGCCTAAGAAAACAGGTCTTTCATCCCTTGCTGCTGTTTCAGAAACTGCCGTAATTGGCGAAAATGCTTATATAGCACCGTTTGTTTATATCGGCGAACAGGTGAAAATTGGCAAAAATGTTCGGATTTACGCGGGATGCAGCATTGACGATGATTCGCAGATTGGCGACAATGTTTGTCTGTATGCCGGTGTGAAAATATATAACGATTGTGTCATTGGTAACAATTGTATCCTTCATTCAGGCGTGGTAATTGGTTCTGATGGATTTGGTTTTGCACCAACTGAAAATGGTTCGTACAAAAAAATCCCACAAATGGGAAATGTTGTACTGGAAGATGACGTGGAAATTGGTGCAAATACAACGGTTGATCGTGCCACATTAGGAAGCACCATTATCCGTAAAGGTGTGAAACTCGATAACCTGGTACAAGTTGCACACAACGTTGAAATTGGTGAAAATACCGTTATAGCCGCACAAACAGGCATATCCGGTTCAACCAAACTGGGGAAAAGCTGTACATTGGGTGGTCAGGTTGGAATTGCAGGTCATCTACAATTTGCTGATGGCACGATAATTGGAGCTCAGGCAGGAGTTGGTGGTTCAATAAAAGAACCAAACCAGAAAATTCAGGGTTCGCCAGCCATTTCGATGGGCAATTTTTATAAGTCGGCTGCAGCGTTGAAAAATCTGCCCGAACTGCTCAAACAGATTTATTCGATGCAAAAACGGATTGAAGAACTGGAAAACAAAACTAAATAATCTCATTTTCAAAATAAAAACCGGCACCTAATTGCAAGGTTTGTCTGTAAAAAGCAAAGCATGTCAAAACAAAACACTATTAAACAAGCATTTACGCTTTCTGGAAAAGGGTTACATACCGGACTTGAAATTAATCTGACCTTTAAACCTGCTCCCGAAAATCACGGAATAAAAATTAAACGTATTGACATGGAGGGGCAACCCGAGATGGATGCCGTGGCCGAATATGTGACTGAAACCACCCGTGGAACAGTTTTACAAAAAGGCGAAATGCAAATCAGCACCATCGAACATGTCATGTCCTCGCTTTATGCATTGGGTGTTGACAATTGTTTACTCGAAGTGGATGCACCCGAGTTTCCTATTCTCGATGGAAGTGCAAAATTTGTTGTTGAGGGTCTTCAAAAGGCCGGTGTTGAGGAACAAAATGCTGATAAAGAATATTACATTGTTCGCAAAAAAATAGAATACAGTATACCTGAAACTGGTGCCAAAATCACAATACTACCAGACGACACTTTCAGTGTTGACGTTCATATCGGATTCAATTCCACGGTATTAGCCAATCAGTTTGCATCACTTTCGTCGCTCGACAACTTTGCTGAACAGGTAGCCAATTCACGCACTTTTGTGTTTGTTCACGAGCTTGAACCGCTTATTAAAATGAACCTGATAAAAGGTGGTGATTTGAAAAATGCTATCGTTATTTACGACCGAAAACTTCCTCAGGCCGATTTTGATCAATTAGCTGATTTATTGCATCAACCTCATTTAGATGCCGAAAAACTGGGCTATCTGAACGGTGGAATCCATTTCTCTAACGAACCCGCCACACACAAACTGCTGGATATTATCGGCGACCTGGCTTTGATAGGTAAACCTCTGAAAGGAAAGGTGATAGCTACATATCCGGGACATAAAATAAATACTGACGTTGCCAAACTGATTCGAAAAGAATTAAAAAAACAGGAAGTTCAGGCACCGGTTTACGACGATACCATTGCACCCATTATGGATGTAAATGCTATAAAAAAATTACTTCCGCACCGCTGGCCGTTTTTGATGGTGGATAAAATTATTGAAATGCGCCAAAAAGTGATTGTCGGTGTAAAAAATGTGACTGTAAACGAAACTTTTTTCATGGGTCATTTCCCTGACGAGCCTGTTATGCCGGGTGTTTTACTCGTGGAAGCAATGGCTCAGACAGGAGGCTTACTTGTATTAAACACGGTGGAAGATCCGGAAAGATATTCTACTTATTTCATGAAAATAGACAACGTGAAATTCCGTCAGAAAGTAGTACCGGGCGATACAGTAATTTTCCATCTCGAAATGACTGAACCTATGCGCCGTGGTTGTGCGGTAATGAAAGGCACAGCTTTTGTGGGTGGTAAAATAGTTACGGAAGCCGAGTTTATGGCGCAAATTGTAAAGAACAAGTAAAATTAGTTGACTGGTTAATTAGTTGATTGGTTAATTAAAATATATAAAGAACGCGAAACGCGAAACAAAAAAAATGAAACAACCCTTAGCATATATTCATCCCGACGCAAAAATTGCATCAACCGTTGTTATTGAGCCATTTGTAAGCATTGACAAAAATGTGGTTATTGGCGAAGGAACTCAAATTGGTTCGAATGTAACCATTCTTGAAGGTGTCCGAATAGGAAAAAACTGTAAGATTTTCCCGGGTGCCGTGATTGGTGCAATTCCTCAGGATTTGAAATTCAGGGGTGAAGATTCACTGGCTATTATTGGCGATAATACAACTATTCGTGAGTTCGTTACCATAAACAGAGGAACTGCGTCAAAAGGAAAAACTGTTGTTGGCGACAATTGCTTGATAATGGCTTACTGCCATGTTGCACACGACTGTGTTTTGGGAAATAATATTATTATGGGAAATGCCACTCAGCTGGCAGGTGAAGTAGAAATAAATGATTTTGCCATATTGAGCGGTGCTTGTCTGGTACATCAGTTTACCCGCATCGGTTCACATGTTATGATTCAGGGTGGTTCGAAAATAGGTAAAGATGTTCCTCCATTCGTTACAGCCGGTCGCGAACCGCTTTCATATGCAGGAATTAATTCCATCGGACTTCGCCGCCGTGGTTATACCAACGAACAAATTCGCGATATTCAGGACGTTTACCGCTATATTTTCCAGTCGGGAATGAATACCACCCATGCCATTGAACGCATTCAGGCTGAACTTCCGGCAACCAACGAACGCGACGAAATTCTACTGTTTATCAAAAACTCACCAAGAGGAATTATCAAAGGATATTTTGAGTAAATACTCAAGCTGCAAATAGCAAGCGGTAAGCAGTAAGTTAAATGAATCTACTTGTATTTTCTACTTACCGTTTACCGCTTACTGCTTAAAGCACAAAATAAAAAATTATGGAAATAGCGAATGATGAAGCACCAAAAAAGAGCCTGAATTTTATTGAGGCAATGGTGGAACAGGATTTAAAAGAAGGTAAAAACGACGGACGAATTCAGACCCGTTTTCCACCCGAACCCAATGGTTATCTGCATATTGGTCATGCCAAAGCGATTTGTCTTGACTTTGGCATTGCACGTAATTATGGAGGAATTTGCAACCTTCGTTTTGACGACACGAATCCTGTAAAAGAAGACGTTGAGTACGTGGATTCAATCATGGAGGACATTCAGTGGTTGGGTTACAAGTGGGAAAACGTGTATTATGCTTCTGATTATTTCCAGCAACTGTGGGATTTGGCCGTGGAACTGATTAAACAGGGAAAAGCGTATATCGACGAGCAAACGGCTGAAACGATTGCCAAACAAAAAGGCTCACCAACGGTTCCCGGCACCGAAAGTCCGTACCGAAACCGCCCGATATCAGAAAATCTGGAACTTTTCAATAAAATGAATACCGGCGAAGTGGCTGAAGGTGCCATGATTCTGCGTGCCAAAATTGATATGGCTTCACCCAACATGCACTTCCGCGACCCGATTATGTACCGTGTGATTAACTCACACCCGCATCACCGCACAGGCTGGACGTGGAAAGCGTACCCTATGTACGATTATGCTCACGGACAATCCGATTACTTCGAAGGTGTAACCCATTCGCTTTGTACGTTGGAATTTGAAGTTCACCGTCCGCTTTACGACTGGTTTATCGATCAGTTCAAGGACAGCGATTACCGTCCACGTCAAACTGAATTTAATCGTCTGAACCTTACCTACATCGTGATGAGTAAGCGCAAAATGCTTCAGCTTGTTCAGGAAGGGTTGGTAAGTGGCTGGGACGACCCACGCATGCCTACTATCTGCGGATTGCGCCGCCGTGGTTACTCACCCGAAGCAATACATAGTTTTATTGATAAAATTGGCTATACAAAGTTTGAAGCACAAAATGATATTGGATTGCTGGAATATTCAGTTCGTGAAAATCTGAACAAAACCGCAACACGTGTGAATGCCGTGCTTGATCCGGTGAAACTTATTATTACCAACTATCCTGAAGGACAGGTGGAAATGATGGAAACCGTAAATAATCCCGAAGATGAATCGGCAGGAACACGCGAAATTGCTTTCACCCGTGAACTTTACATGGAGCGCGACGACTTTATGGAAGAAGCTCCAAAGAAGTTTTTCCGCATGACTCCCGGTCAGGAAGTTCGTCTGAAAAGTGGATATATCGTGAAATGTACAGGATGCAAAAAAGATGCTGATGGCAATATTGAAGAAATCTATGCCGAATATGATTCGCAAACCAAAAGCCACATGCCTGAGGCTAACCGCAAGGTGAAAGGAACGCTTCACTGGGTTTCAGCTACAAACTGTCTTGATGCAGAAGTACGCTTGTACGACCGCTTATTCAGCGTTGAAAATCCTTCGGCTGACGAGCGCGATTTCCGCGACCTGCTGAATCCTGACTCACTGAAAGTGTTGACGAATTGTAAGGTGGAAACTTCATTGAAAACTGCCAAACCACTCGATCATTTCCAGTTCCAGCGCATCGGTTATTTCAATGTTGATTTGGACTCTACACCCGATAAGCTGGTTTTCAACCGCACCGTTTCCCTGAAAGACAGCTGGGCAAAGGAACAGGGGAGATAATTCTTCAATTTTCAATTGCTCAATTTCCAATTATTAAAAAAGCCATTACAGAAATTTCTGTAATGGCTTTATATTTATTTCATAGCTGCTTCCAACCGATTCGTCAAATCTACAAATGTTGCGACATCTAACCGTTCCGGACGTAAATCGAATAATGGATCGGCAAAAAGAGATTCATTGATTATTCCAAGTGGTTTCAGCGAATTTCGCAAGGTTTTCCTACGCTGATTGAAAGCAGTTTTCACAACTGTTTTAAAAAGTTGTTCGTTGCACTCAATCTTTGAAACACCGTTTCGGGTAAAGCGAATTACTGCCGATTTCACTTTTGGTGGCGGATCGAAAACATGCTCGTGAACGGTGAAAAGGTATTCAATTTTGAAATAAGCCTGCATCAACACGCTCAAAATTCCATAGGTTTTACTTCCAGGAGGTGCTGCAATACGTTCGGCCACTTCTTTTTGAATCATCCCGGCACAGCACGGAATCAAGTCTTTGTTTTCAAGTACTTTAAAAAATATCTGACTGGAAATGTTGTATGGGAAATTTCCGATAACGTAGAATTTTTCGGTAAAAAGCGACTTCAAATCCATTTTCAGAAAATCACCTTCAATTACTTTCAAATCGGGATAATGCTCATGCAAATATGCCACCGATTCAGTATCAACTTCAACTGCGGTTAGTTTAATGTCTTTATTTTCAAGCAGAAATTCGGTCAGCACACCCATTCCAGGACCAATTTCGAGTACCTGAGTTGGAGAAGTGACTTCCAGACTCTCGGCTATGCGGCGGGCAATTTCTTTGTCGCGTAGAAAATGTTGTCCTAAATGTTTTTTGGCTCTGACTTGTGACATGATTTATAAAAATTTGTGGAATTCTGTAATGATATAAAATTGTATCCTAATAAACTGTATCTTTGCAATATAAACAGACTGATTACGTTAATTCAATTGCACAAAGGTAACAAAAAAGTGCGACCATTACTAACAATCCAAACCAAAGATCCTGCAAGAACCCAATGAGGAAGGTTTTCATATCTACAGGCGAAATCATACGAATTTGTATTGATTTTTTTTATCCTCCATTCCGAAAATACATGCCTTTACAGTTTTTCAGGTATGGAGTTTCCGGTGTGGGAAATATGATATTCGACTGGATTTTATACTTCATTGTTTATAATTTTGTGTTGAAACACCAAATGGTAAATATTGGTTTTGAGACACTTAGTTCACACATTGCAGCATTGTTGTTTACTTTCCCAATCACTTTATTCACGGGATTTTTGCTTCAAAAGTATGTTACTTTTTCTTCTTCAAAACATAGTGGCAGTACTCAACTGTTCCGTTATTCGCTGGTGGTATTGGCCAACCTGCTTTTGAATTATATTGGTCTGAAAATTCTGGTTGAACTTATTGGTTTGTTCCCTACGCCATCAAAAATGATCATTACAATTTTCACTACCATGTTCAGCTATTTTTCACAGAAGAAATTTACATTCAGACCTCAAACACCTCAATAAAAAAGATAAAAATTCACTCATGAACCATCATAACAACTTAAAATCAACTTCAAACAAATCAGTATTCAGAATTTTGGGATTATTCTTTTTAGTTGCCTCTTATTCCTTTCTTGCTTACAAACTCATTACTTATAAACAATATCACGAGCTGGTGGCTGAATTAAGTCAGTTTACTGTTAGCCGGTATAGCTGGTTAGTAGTGGTTTTTCTGTTGTTGCCCATAAACTGGCTGATTGAATCCCTGAAGTGGAAACTGATGACAGTTCATGTACAGACAATTAGTTTGAAAACCTCAGTCAAATCGGTTTTGGCAGGAATTACTACCGGTTTTTTCACTCCAAACCGTGTCGGTGATCTGGTTGGAAGGGTTATGTATCTTGATACTGAAAACCGAAAATCGGGCGTTACACTCAGCTTGTTGAGTAGTCTGACACAAAACATGGTCATGACTTTATGCGGATTACCTGCATGCATTCTGTTTTTTGCAACGACTAAAACCAATAATTCTGCCACGATTTACTACCCGCTTTATGTGCTTATTTGTCTGATTTTAATTGGATTAATCTATTTCTTTCTTCCACAAATCAGTTCGCTATTCAACAAAAGCAGATTTTCAGACAGGATTAAGGAATTTACAGATTGTCTTTCAAATTACTCGCCGAAGGAATTGTTGCAAATAATTTCAGTTGCACTGTTCAGGTATATGGTTTTTTGCGTTCAGTTTTATTTCATGCTAAAGTTTTTTGGGATTGAACTGAGTGTATTACAGGCTCTTATCGCCATTCCAACCAGTTATCTTTTTGTGACATTTACACCATCGTTCGCATTTTCCGATGCTGCTGTACGAAGTTCAATTGCGGTTTTGGTGATTGGTATTTTCAGCCCGAAAGTAATCGGGATAGCATTGGCAGGAATGTGTATCTGGCTAATTAATTTTGTGATGCCGATGTTGGTTGGGTCGGTGCTGATAGTGAGGAAAAGATAAATTTTTATTTATTTGCCAGATTCCATACCAGTGCCAACACAAACTGAACCCGTTTTTTGAGTTCAGGATAGCAGATTTTATCAGGTGTGTCGGTAATTTGATGGTAATCATCATGAAAACCGCTAAAAAGCCAAATGGAAGGTATTCCTTTTTTCATAAACGGATAATGATCAGAACGTGTTATCAAACTATACGGAACAATACTTTCGGCTTCCTTTTCATACCGCTCATCAAGGATTAATTGAGTATATTTTTCATTCAGATTATTCAGATACAAATCATTAAACACTTGATTTGTAGTGTCTTTATAAATACAATAAATGTAATTATTCAGACTTTTCGAAACCAAATGAGTACTGTCTATCCGCCCGATCATATCAAAATTTACATTGCAATAAGTTTTTGAAATGTGTAAAACGGGGTTATTTACATAATAATCAGAACCTACAAGCTTTTTTTCTTCTGCATCGGTTGAAACAAAAACGATTGTTCGCTTTGAGCGGATTCCTTGTTTTGCTGCCTCACTTAAAATACGGCTGACTTCAATCAGGGCAGAAATACCGCTTCCGTTATCGTCGGCACCATAGAGGATTCCATCTTCACTACGTCCCATGTGATCATGGTGAGCAGTAATCACCAAATGTGTTTCTCTTGAGTTTTTTCCTTGAAGAATTCCTATAATATTTTGAGCTGCAAAGTTGCTTTCAGAAACATTATTCAGATTGTTCGATATTTTTTCATCAATCAGAGGTGGAGCAGAATGCAACGGTTTTAGAGGAATTGATATAATCTGTGTGTAAGATGATCCGAACGGAGCTTTCAAACCGGTTGAGCGGAACTTGTTAGAAATGTAGTTTGATGTCAGTAAACCCTTATCGGTATGTGTTTTTCGGCCTCCAAAGAGTTCACTTGCAAGTGTGTATTCGTATTTTTGAAGCGAATCTCCTGAAACACGATTAATAAGACTGAGGCAGATTTTATTTTGACCAAATGCTGATAAAGTTAAAATCAGAATGAAAAAACAAAGCATTTTTTTAGGCATAAAAACGAAATGGATTAAGATTCGGGAAGTATAACATGTTTCGAATTATATATCTGAATTATCATTTCTTTAAGTTTGGTCGGATCAATTGGTTTTGTTATAAATTCGTTCATCCCGGCATTCAGACAGTTCTCCTTTTCTTCCTTCAAAACTCCGGCGGTTAATGCAATTATCGGAGTTTGTTGTCCTTCTGTTTCTTGTTTTCTGATTTGAATAGTTGCTTCCAATCCACTCATTTCGGGCATTTGCAAATCCATAAGTATCATATCGGGTTTTTCTTTCAACCAGTACCTTACTGCTTCCTTGCCATTTCTGGCTTCTGTAATCTTAGCATTAGAAAAAATCTCTGAAACAATTGCTTTAGCCAGCACCATATTGAATAAATTATCCTCAGCAATAAGAACCGATACTGGCTCTAAAAACTGTTGATTATCTGGCTGTTGACTGGCGCTTGACGCATTATTGCTATTCTTTTTGGTGGGATTGCTGATACCGCACAAGCAACTGTATAACTCATCTGATTTAACAGGTTTACTAAGTTTGTACATGATACCAAGATCTTCGCAATCTTTGCAAATATCAAGATGTTCATAGGAGGAAAACAGCATGATGATTTTCAAAGTTGAAGAATCTGAGTTTTGTTGAATTTGTTTGATTGTTTCAAGTCCATCAAGTTCGGGCAACTCGTAATCGCAAAGAATTACATCAATTGGTTTTAAAGAATTGATCGTTTCGACAGCTATTTGTCCATTTTCGCAACTCACGGATTCTATCCCCCAATTTGAAAGTATCTGCTCAAGAATCATCCGGACATTCTTATTGTCATCAATTATGAGACAGCGTTTTATCGACTTTAAAGCTGAAATATCAGGTGTTTGGCCCTGTTTGGTTTTGGTACTGATTTCAAACGTGAAAACAGTTCCCTCGCCAGGAATGCTGTTCAGACTAATTGTACTATCCATTTTCTTTGCAAGCATTTCAGAAATAACGAGTCCAAGTCCCGTACCACCGAATTTACGTGTGGTAGAGCTATCGGCCTGACTGAATGATTTAAATAGTTTTACCTGTTCCTCAATCTTAATACCAATACCTGTGTCGTGAACAGAGAATTTAATTTTTCCGGAACTTTTGGTCAACTCTTCATATCTAACTTGTAACCCTACTTCTCCTTTTGAAGTGAATTTCACAGCATTGCTAAGCAAATTGGTAAGAATCTGTTTCAGTCGAACAGCATCAATATCTGCAAATCGAGGTAGTTTTGAGTCTATATCAAATAGTATTTCGAGATTTTTTTGCGATGCTGACAATTTGACTATGTCAATGCTTTGATTTAAAATTTCAATCAAATCTGTTGTGATTATCTCTAATTCCATCATACCTGCCTCAATTTTAGAAAAATCAAGTATGTCGTTGATAATACTCAAGAGGTTATGACCGGAAGCGTTGGCATTTTTCACATACTGTTCCTGTAATGGTGCTAGTGGAGTCTTTTTAAGCAATTCGGTAAATCCAATTACACTGTTTAGAGGTGTCCGAATTTCATGACTCATATTTGCCAAAAACTCCGATTTAGCTTTGTTAGCTTTATTTGCAGCATCAACGGCTATAATAAGATCCTGCTCAACTTTCTTTTTCTCCGAAATATCAGTCCAGGTTGCAAATAAAACAGATTCGTTATCGAGTTTCATTTTTTTGAGAGAAACAATTGCCCAGAATTCTGATCCATCCCTGCGTTGCATGATCCATTCGAATGTGACATTTCCTAAATATAATGCCAAATCTTTTCTTTGGTTTCCTTCTTCTTTTGACGGTTTGCCATCAGGTTGAAGTTGTGGAAAAAAATCATAGGGTGATCTTCCGATAATATCAAAGCGTGAACAACCGAGACTTTTTTCAGAAGTATGATTACAATCAATAATTATTGAATTTTTCATAATCACATAAGAATCAGGAGAATCACTGAACATAATATGATATCTTGCCTCACTTTCTTTGAGCATTTTACCTCTTTGAATAGATGTCAGAAATGAGATTAAGCCAAGTGAAAATGCAATAATAAATGCTATGGGAAAAGATGCGCGATTAGCTAATTGCCAATACCAGTTATCTGCCTTGAAATCAATAGCAAAAATTGCAATTACTTTTCCGGTTTTTGAATCTAAAACCGGAACACATCCAGTTGTGAAATCCCCCCAACTATCGGCCGATGGACCTTCAACAAGAGGGATTCCTTTTTTCATAACTATTTTAAATTCTTTTGGAGCTTCATCGTAGGAACTTCCGGGTGGTGAACATTCTTTTGAACCATCAGGTTTGTCATCAACATAAAAAAATACCTTACCATTCGGTTTTACGCCCAGCAAATAAATAAAATAAAAATCATCATCTGCTGTCAACATGTTTGAAAATTGTCGTTTAAGACTTTTATAATCCTGTGATTGCAAGTCTGAAGCGGTTGCTGTCAGACTTTTAATCTGATTAACATCCAATGAATTAGCACCAAAAACGGTTTGGGAAAGTAGTTCGTTACGCATATAATTTTCAGACCGCTTAACAGCATACCATGAAAAAAGTAACATCGCAGTAAGAATTACTGAAACGATGACGGAATGTCTTATATTATTGATTTTCATAATATAATTTTTTGTATGTAAGAACTATTTATTTACGGAATTTATTACTTTTTCTCCATTTCTAAATCCACTCTTCCCAAATATAACCCACTTTTACCCATTTGCGCTATCACAATGGATTTCCCGACGGCATTTTTTTCGGTTGTATTGGTTATCATGCTGTGCGAGTGACCACCAATAATTACATCGATATATCGGGTTTTATGCGCTATTTCAAAGTCATTTACTTCCATTTTTGAAGTGTCGGCACCGAGATGCGACAAACAAATAATCACATCACACTTTTCTTTCTTTTTCAGCAATGCGGAAATTTCATTTGCCTTTTCCACCGGATTATCATATTCCATTCCTTTGTAGTTTTTCTCAAAAATCAGGCTTTTCGGATTCACGTTCAGTGCCATAATTCCTATTCTCAAGCCGTCTTTAATCAACACTATGTAGGTTTTAATCAGACCGTTGAGTGCAGTTTTCTCTAACCTGTAATTCGAGCTCACAAGCGGATATGACACCTTTTTCAGAATTACCGAAAGTGTATCAATTCCATTGTCAAATTCATGATTTCCGAGCGTTCCGGCATCGTATTTCATGCGGTTCATTGCGTCAACTTCCACCCTGCCGTTGAAGAAATTGAAGTAAGGTGTTCCCTGCGAAAAATCACCGGCATCAACCAGCAATACATTTTTCTCCTCATTGCGAATCTGATTAATAACGCCAATCCGGCGGGCATATCCGCCCATATCCGCCGTTTTCGAAGAAGACTTTTCGGTTGGTTCCACCTGACTGTGCGTATCGTTGGTATGCAGAATTACCAGCTTAACTTTTTGCTGAGATGAAACAGATAAAGATGTAAATACTAACAACAGAAGAAGACCCCTAACCCCTAAAGAGGAACTGAAGTTACTTCTAATATGTGTAATTTTATTTAATGTCATAATTTTTAATTGAGAATTGAAAATTGATTAATTGGAAATTGTGATTCGTCCATCCAGTTTCGCCACAACTTTGTTCCCTTTTGCGGTTTCGTTTTTAATATAATTCATCAAAATATCCCGAAGTTTTATACCAGTATTTTGTCGTTTTTCGTATTGCGCCAACTGAAACATTTTGTCATTTCCACCGGCCAGATAATCGCTTGTAGCAATGCTGTAAAGCTTTTCGGTATCGATTGGGGTTCCATTCAGGGTTACATTGACTGCTTTGCCATTGCTTATATCCATGCGGATACCCGAAATTCCTTCACCACCCACAGTGGCAAAATACTGTATCAAATCATGTAACTTATCACCTTTCAACCAAAGAATTACCAGCTCGTTCTCGAAAGGCATTAGTTCAAATACTTTACCTACAGTTATGTTTCCGGCAGGAATTTCGGTTCGTAAACCACCAAGATTCACAATGGAGATATCAACCGGCTGACCAAGATAATCAGTTCCGGCCTGACGATAGACATCAGCACTGAAATTGGACAATAAACTTTCAGGAGCATGACCTTTCATCGTTTCGGCAGCCACACCAATTACAATATTCATTTTTACGCCCAGTTGTTGCTTCATAGGTAGCAGATGTTCGTTGTAACTTTTATCGGCAATTGTTTCGGTTTTACTATCAATCGGAATTTTGATGGTTGTGGCGTGTGTAATGGTCCAAACTTTTGGCGCACAGGCAGCTACCGATATAGCTATGAGGAAGATATAAAACAACCTATTAATTTTCATTGGAGACTTCGTTTGAGATGATTGGCGAAAATAGCAAAAAGCCTTTACATTTCAACGACTTTCGGGCTCAAAAGTTTTATTCTTGTTCAGAAAACTAAAAAGTAGTATCTTTGTAAGCCAAATATTACCGCAAGAAATCAACAGCAAGCAGTAAGCGGTAAACAGTAAGTGAACCCAAAACACGAAAAAAAATTAAAATAATTTACAGATGGATTTTATTGAAGAATTGCAGTGGCGTGGTATGATTCATACCCAAATGCCCGGTACAGACGAACAACTGAAAAAAGAGATGACAGCTGCTTACGTGGGAATTGATCCTACAGCCGATTCGCTTCATATCGGCCATTTGGTTAGTGTGATGATGCTGAAACATTTTCAACGTGCCGGTCACAAACCGATTGCATTAGTTGGTGGTGCTACAGGTATGATTGGCGATCCATCAGGAAAGTCAGCAGAGCGTAATCTGCTCGACGAGGCAGCTCTCCGACACAATCAGGAATGCATGAAAAATCAATTGAGAAAATTCCTCGATTTCGACAGTGATGCACCTAATGCAGCCGAACTGGTGAACAATTATGACTGGATGAAAGACTATTCTTTTCTGAATTTTATCCGCGATATTGGCAAACACATCACAGTGAACTACATGATGGCCAAAGATTCAGTAAAAAAACGCCTTGCAAACGATTCGAATGTGGGCATGTCGTTTACCGAATTTTCGTATCAGTTGCTTCAGGGATACGACTTTCTACACTTGTATCAAGCCAAAAACTGTAAATTGCAAATGGGCGGTTCGGATCAATGGGGAAATATTACTACCGGAACAGAACTTATTCGTCGTAAAACCGGTGGCGAAGCATTTGCATTGGTTTGTCCGCTCATTACGAAAGCCGATGGCGGTAAATTTGGTAAAACCGAAAGTGGTAACGTATGGCTCGATCGCAGGTACACTTCACCCTATAAATTCTTCCAGTTCTGGCTCAACGTGAGTGATGCCGATGCCGAAAAATATATCAAGATTTTTACCGCTATCGACAAAAATGAAATTGAAAATCTGGTAACAGAACATGCCCAGGCACCACACTTACGAATTCTCCAAAAACGATTGGCTCAGGAAGTAACCGTGATGGTTCACTCAGAAGAAGATTATCAGGCTGCTGTAGAAGCATCGAATATTTTATTTGGCAATTCCACTTCTGAAGCACTGAAAAAACTTGATGAAGAAACATTACTGGCCGTTTTCGATGGCGTTCCGCAGTTCCATTTTTCTAAATCAATTTTATCTGCTGGTGTAAAAGCTATTGATTTGCTAACAGAAACAGCAGCTGTTTTCCCATCGAAAGGCGAAATGCGTAAACTTGTACAATCGGGTGGCGTTAGTATAAACAAAGAAAAGCTCGAAAATCAGGATGAAGTGCTTGGTGAGGATAAACTATTGAATGGTAAATATCTGTTGGTACAGAAAGGCAAAAAGAATTACTTCCTATTGATAGCCGAATAAGTAAGATTGGTTGTTTTTGGAATAATTTTCCAAAACAGTTTTGGGAAAAAGAAAAAAATCGTATCTTTGCACCGCTTTAGAAATAAAGCCCAACGATTGTCTCATGGTGTAATGGTAGCACTGCAGTTTTTGGTTCTGCCTGACCA
>JBAXPM010000031.1:0-41540 GCA_037132235.1 Paludibacter sp. | reverse complement strand
TTGATTCGTTAGGATGAAATTTCGACACACAAACCAACTGCACATGCGGTGGAATGTGTTTACGAACAAGTTTAATGTTAGTTTCTATCGACATTTATTATTGAGTTGGCAGTGGCAGTAAGCAGTCTGGATCAACTGCCAACTGCTACTGCTAACTGTTTACTGATTTATCCTTCATATTTATACACGTCCATAATCGTAGTTTCGGTAATTGCAGCCACCTGATAATCGGCCATAGAACCTTTCATACCTTCCTGCAAACCATCCCATGCCTCTCTTATATTGCTTGCTTGTACCATCATAGTGGATGCAACTTTCTTTTCAACACCTTTTTCTTCGTCCAGCGTGATGAAATACACTTTACAACGATACCATTTGTCGCCCGTAGCATTTTCAAACATTTCGCTGATGCGTGCTTTGCGAATGGTGGCAACTACAAACTCGCCGCTGATATAGGGCTCTATTTCCTTGTTGATTCGTTCTTCGGCTTCCGAAAATGTCAAAGCATCAACCAGATAACTCTCACTTACTTTGGCTATACGGCCTTCTTCTACTGTCTTTTCGTATTTAATCTTGCATTCGAACCAGTTGTGCATACTATTTAATTTGTTTATTATGAATGATTTATTTAATTATTTTATTTCAAAATTTAATATACAAAGATAACATAATCTTTGAAAAGGCAAAACCTGAATTTCAAAAGAAATGCCCGCTAAATCGAATTGTTCGACTTAGCGGGCATTTTAATTTAAAGACTATATTGTCTGTTTTTTATTCCTATACAAGTGGAATACGCATTTTGTAGAACGAACGCCATGCAAAGTACATTGAGATAACTAATAAGATACCTCCAATGATAAAGTGTGCAGGTGTATAATGTTTTACTCCGGCAGCATCAATACTTGACATATTTACAGCAATTTCCACTGCCAACAGACCAAACAAGGTAGAGAATTTGATAATCGGATTCAAAGCTACTGAAGTTGTATCTTTAAATGGGTCACCAACTGTATCACCAATTACGGATGCATCGTGTAATGGAGTGTTCTTTTCTTTCAGGTCAACTTCTACTAATTTTTTAGCATTATCCCATGCACCACCGGCATTGGCCATGTAAAGAGCCTGGAATAAACCAAAAATAGCAATAGAAATCAGATAAGCCACAAAGAAGTTAGGATCGAACAAGGCGAAAGCCAACGTAGCAGTCATAAGTGTAATGAAGATATTCCACATACCGTTTTGAGCATATTGTGTACAAATTCTAACCACTTCGATTGAATCTTTTTCGTCAGCCTGAGTTTTGTCTAATTTCATGTGACTTTTAATATATTCAACTGCACGGTAAGCACCGGTAGTAACAGCCTGAATTGAAGCACCTGAGAACCAGAATACCATAGCACCACCGGTAATAAGACCTAACAAGATAGGTGCTTGTGTCAACTCAAGGCTCAACATACCTACGCTCTTCAATAAAAGAATAATGGAGAAAATCATAGTAGTTGCACCGGCAACAGCAGTTCCGATTAATACAGGCTTAGCTGTAGCTTTAAATGTATTACCGGCAGAGTCATTTGCCTCTAAGTAATGTTTGCCGCTTTCGAAATCAGGAGTGAAACCGAAATCTCTTTCAATTTCTGCACTGATACCCGGAATATGTTCGGTTTGAGCTAACTCAAATACTGATTGAGCATTGTCGGTTACCGGACCATAGCTGTCAACAGCAATAGTAACAGGTCCCATACATAAGAATCCAAAGGCAACCAAACCAAAAGCAAAGATACTCTGGTAACCCATGGCAGCTTCGCTCAGACCAAGATTCTGGCTAATAAAGAATCCGCCGGCCATCAATGCAACCATAAGAAGTCCCATCCAATATGCAGCATAATTACCTGCAACAATACCCGAAAGAATAGTCAAAGATGGTCCGCCTTCGCGTGAAGCTGTTACGATTTCGTGAACGTGGTCAGATTTAGAACTGGTGAATTTTTTAGTGAACTCAGGAATCAGAACAGCAGCCAACGTGCCCAAACTGATAATACCTGCTAATTTCCACCATAAACCTGTTACCATAACACCACCTACAGTGATATCGCCAATAAGAACATAACTCATACCGAAACTAATTGCAATACAAGAAACGGCAGCAATCCAGATCAAACGGGTTAATGGTTTTTCAAAGTCAAAATCCAATGATTTACCATATTGTTTTTCTGAAATAGCGTTGTTTACGAAATAAGAAATACCTGAGAAGATATCCATTAAGAAACGCATACCAAAAATCCAAACAATTAATTTCGCCTGTAAATCAACTTCTTTAACTGCCAGCGAAATAAAGGAGATAAGAGCCACACCGGTTACACCGTAAGTTTCAAAAGCGTCAGCAGTTGGACCTACACTGTCACCTGCATTGTCACCGGTACAGTCGGCAATAACGCCGGGGTTACGGGGATCATCTTCTTTTACTTTAAATACGATTTTCATTAAGTCAGAACCGATATCAGCAATTTTGGTAAAGATACCACCGGCAATACGAAGTACAGAAGCACCCAGCGATTCGCCAATAGCAAAACCTAAAAAGCAATATCCAACAATGTTACGTGGTACAAAAAGTAAAATTACAATCATCATCACCAATTCCAGCGAGATAAGGAATAATCCTACAGAAATACCTGAACGTAGTGGAATGTTTACCACATCCCATGGGCGTTTTCTCAACGAAGCGAAAGCGGTTCTTGCATTTGCATAGGTATTAACACGAATACCGTACCATGCTACTGCATATGAACCTCCCATTCCCACAATTGAGAATAAAAGAACTAATAAAACTACCACCGGGGTCGATAAAGCATCTGGTCCGGTTGCTTCGGCATTTGCCATCGACAGGTAATAAATCATAGCCACGGCAATAATACCGAAAAGTATGGCTAAGAACTTACCCTGTTGTAATAAATACGTACGGCAGGTTTTGTAAATCGTGCTGGCAACATCCAACATTGATTTGTGTGCAGGTAAAGCTTTTACCTGACTGAATAAATACAAGCTGATACCAAGTGTACCAACAATTACTAAAGACCCAAAAAGTAACAGGTGCCATCCATCCATACCTCCAAAATGTTGGAAGGTGGCATCATGTAAATCTGGAATTTTGAGATTTGCCTCGGAGGCAAAAGTTTTGGCTGTTGTAAATAATGCCGCTAAAAGCAACATTCCAACCCGTTTGATTTGTTTCATAAAAAATGTTATTTAATAATTAAAAGTTGAGATAATTTAACTGTTTAAAAAATCAAAAAAAATACGCACAAAATTAGCTATTTTCCATCATAAAAACAAAATATTTATCATAAACTTATCAACAAAATGTAAGTTTATAGTGTTAATGTACGATATTTATAAATAAATCGCTTGTATTTATTACAAATCTGTCGTTTTTGCAGCTTTTTATGTATAAATATTTAATCCGTAATTTTCAATGGTTGACCAAAAACCGTGTGCGAACACAAATATTTCCGTGTGCGAACACAAAAAAGCGTTAAATACACGGTGGCATTTAACGCTTTTTTAAAGTTTCGGCAAATAACTTATCTATTTATAGATATCTTTTAGTTTCCATTTTCCATAAAAGGCCGGCTTAAGTTCCGGATTTTTTACTGTGATATCTTTCTTTAGTTTTTGATGGTCGAAAACATAGTCGCGAATAAACCCACAAATATCACTAATATTATAGTAAGTGGGAATAGATGAAATTTCATGCCCCATATCGCGATATCTATATATATAATACGGATAATTTTGTTTTTCAAACAGTGCTGCTAATCCATTTGAACCGTAAAAGCCTTTGTTTGAAATCAATACTTTATCATAATTCACCAACTTATCATTTATACCATGAAATAACATGGTTGGTGCAGGTGTATTCTTATAGCCTGGTGTACCATTGAAACTCAGAATTCCACCAGCAAAAGATATAACGCCTGCATAATGGAAATTTTCGGGTAGACCCGATGCGGGTTTGGTACGATTGCAAAGCTCATTATCAGCATGAAGTACTGTTATTGCTCCTGCACTTGAACCACTAAGGATGATTTTTTCTGTATCGATTTTCAGCTCCTGAGCATGTTTCAACAAATAATCTGTAGCGCTGAACAAATCTTCTACTGCCAGTTCTATGGCTTTATGGAGACTTTTAATTCGTTCCATTCCATTTTGCTTCACTCCTTTCATACCTAACCTGTAATCAATTGCTACCACCACATACCCACTATCGGCCATGGCGTGAAAAAATTTCTCGTTGTGTGTGCGTGAACCCATTTTGAATCCACCTCCAAAAACATACACCAGACATGCTGTATTGGAATGTACATTTACCGGTGTATAAACGTCCATACTCAGGTTACAGGTGTCACGGGCAGCAAATACATAATTTCTTACCGTACTTTCGGCAAACAGCCCACAAAAAAGTACTAAAGTCAGTACCATTAATATTAATCGTCTCATAAGGATAAATTTTCTACAATATTAAACTAATATTCTGACAATTTAGTCCACAAATCAATCAAAAATGACATTATTTTAAAGAACTAATGGTTTTTTGTACCTTTGTCCTCCGAATTACAAAAACTATGGGACGAATTCTGGCAATTGATTATGGGCAAAAGCGTGTAGGACTGGCAGTTACCGATCCACTACAAATTTCGGCCAACGGACTGGATACTGTTTTGTCGCACGAAGTGCTTGACTACCTGGCAAAATACATTGCCCGTGAGCCTGTGGAGAAATTTGTAATCGGTTTGCCAAAACAAATGGATGGTCAGGAATCGGAATCTATGCAGTATATCCGACCTTTTGTAGTGGGTTTACAGCGTCGTTTTCCGGAAATTGAACTAATTTATGTAGACGAACGTTTTACATCAGTCTTAGCCCATAAAACCATGCTCGAAGCCGGTTTGAAGAAAAAAGACAGACAAAATAAAGAACTGGTTGATAAGATTTCGGCAACTATTATATTGCAAAGCTATATAGAGACAATAAAATAATGATTAATGGTTGATGATAAATGGTTAAATAATGAACCTTTAGTATCATTGATAATTAACAATTTACCATTTATAAAATGATTTTACCAATTTATACATACGGCAATGCGGTACTTCGCAAAGTTGCAGAGCCGGTTAAAGCTGATTATCCGAACCTGAATACGCTGATTGGCAATATGTTTGACACCATGTATCATGCAGAAGGTGTAGGACTGGCAGCACCTCAGGTTGGTTTAGCTATTCGCCTGTTGGTTATAGATTTATCACCGTATAAGGAAGACAATCCTGAAATGGGAGCATTTAAAGCCGTTATGATAAATCCTCAGATTGTTGAGCGAAGTTTGGGTGTAATTGCCGGCGAAGAAGGCTGTCTGAGCATTCCGGGCATTCATGAAACAGTTTTACGTGCCGAAAAAATCAAAATAGAATATCTTGATGAGCAGTTTGTAGAACATATTGAAGAATTTGAAGGCTTTATTGCACGTGTTATTCAACACGAATTCGATCATTTGGAGGGACATTTATTTACCGACAGAGTCTCTCCTATCCGGCGCCAGTTGCTGAAATCTAAACTTACCAATATCGTAAAGGGGAAATCGAGCGCTGCCTACAAGGTAAAGTCAGCTTAAAAGGACATAAAAGTATTTGAAAAAGGTTGAACATTAAAGTTCAACCTTTTTTGTAGGAGCTGATTCTCCTAAAAAGTACTTAGTTGTAATCACTGCCAGCCAGCCAATAGCTGCATAATATAAAATATTCAGTAATATCCAGTGAATATAGAATGTTCCTATTTTATCGGGTGCAAATACTCCATTTTCAAAATTACCCGTAACCGGAAAATAAAGGTACAGTATATCTGTTAGGTATTGACCACAATAGGTCAGATATTTCAGACCAAAATTGCTGAAACTGGAAATGAAATGCAGTCCGTGACTTATTCTCATATTCAGAAAGAAAATGAAATGAAATACCACAAACTGAAATGCAGCAAACGCATATTGAGCTAAGTTCTTCTTTTTCAATAAGTAGAATGCAAGAGTAAAGCAGATTCCGAACATAAGCGACTGAACCAGAATCGGTAAAGCAAACTCATTTAATACATTCTCGGGATATTCATAAACTGCTTCATTCAGCATTTTAGCAATCCACAATCCAATCATATTTGCCGCATAATTAATAAATGTAAAGCTAAGAATAGTCTTTACCAGATACCTGATTTCCATTTTTGAAATGTTGAGTTTCATATAATTATCTTTATTTGTTTCTTAAATGATTCAATGCTTCTCCCACTATAAAGTTGCTCCCTCCGATAAAGATTAAATCAGCAGTTTCAGAATCAGCAATTGCCGATTTTATCGCCTGTTCTACTGACAGATACATCTTTCCTTTTAAACCAATGCTTTCAGCTTGTTTCTGCAAGATTTCAGCGGGTAAAGCCCGTTCAATTCGGGCCTGAGTGAAATAATATACTGCTTCTTTTGGTAATAATTTGAGAACTTCTGTAATGTCCTTATCGTTTACCATACCAATAACAATACGCAGAGTTTTGAAGGTTTGCGCCTTTAATTGTTCTGCTACGTACTGAATCCCGGCAACATTATGCCCTGTATCTGCAATTATGGTTGGATTTTCCTGAACCGTCTGCCATCTACCCTCTAATCCGGTTATTTCACAAACATTTTCGAGTCCGGTTTGTAAATCGGTATCTGAAATCTTGAACCCCAGCTTATTCAACTGATATATAGCTGTAAGGGTTGTAGCAATGTTTTTCAACTGATAATTCCCCGAAAATCCTACAATAACGGTTTTATTATCAGAGGTTTCAACAATCATTTTATGTTGCAGATATTCTTTAAATTCTACTTTCAATTGCTCTTCTGCATAATAAATAGTAGTATTTTCTTCTTTTGCTTTAGCATCAAAAACCGGTTTTGTTTCCGGAGTTGTTTCGCCAATTACCACCGGCGTATTTGGTTTAATAATACCTGCTTTCTCAAACGCAATTTTTTCCAATGTATTGCCCAGAAAGCCAACATGATCAAAACTGATATTGGTTATAACCGACAATTCAGGATGAATAATGTTGGTACTATCCAACCGTCCGCCTAATCCTACTTCAATTACTGCCACATCAACCTCACAATCAGCAAAATAAGCAAATGCCATTGCCATAGTAGCTTCGAAAAACGAAAGTTGTATTTCTTCTAAACAGGCTTTATTGCGCTCAACAAAGTCCACAACATACTGTTGCTCAATTATTTTGCCATTTATACGAATTCGCTCACCAAAATCAACCAAATGCGGTGACGTATATAATCCAACCTTGTAACCGGCACTTTGCAAAACTGCAGCCAGCATGTGTGAAACCGATCCTTTTCCGTTTGTTCCCGATATATGTATGCTTCTGAAGCGTTTGTGTGGATTGTTCAGCACATTCATCAGGCGGATTGAATTATCCAACCCTGGTTTGTAGGCCGTACCTCCTATTTGATGAAATACCGGAAGACGGTCGTAAAGATATTGAATTGTTTCGGAATATGTCATATTAACGATTAGTGATTAGTGATTAGTGATTAGCATCAATAATCGTTCAACATTCTTCACCTTTATCTTTTTTGTTTTTGGATTCTTTAATTGATTTTTTTGCGGTTATAATACTGGCTGTAATCATTTTTATTAATTCTGTTGCATCAGCAGATAGGCTTTCAAACTCTCTTTGATTAATAAATTCTGTTGCGTAAAGAATTTTGAGCCAATATATTGTCTCATTACATTCTTTTTGAGCAATTCCATACTTGTGTACAAAATCTACTTTACTTTCAGCAAAAACTCCCTCACTTATCAATGCTCCAATTGCCGTTCCACTTCTCTCAAGTTGCTTAGAAAGTACATATTCGTTCTTTTCAGTACATAAATATCGATACAGCCTTACAATTCTTACAGCGAAATTAAAACTCTTATTTACCAAAATAGATTCTTTCATCATTAATCACTAATAACTAATCGTTAACCACTATTCAGTATTTGTTAAACGAAACAATCTCTTCCCTAGTTTTTCTCTTCTTATTTCTAAGTGGTTGTGCTGAATAACCTATGAGAATAACCAGCATAACACGCTTATTTTTAGGAATATCCAGTGCTTTTCGTACTTTCTTTTCGTCGCACCAGCCAATTATGCAGGACCCCAAACCCTCATCAGAAGCAGCAAGTGTGATATGTGAAGCCAGAATACCTAAGTCAAGATGCGGATAATGTTTCTCTGTAGCCCAGCCTCCAACGGTAGAGGTGAAATTTGCATTTTCTTCCAGAATTACTAACTGAAGCGGTGCCTGTTTGGTGAAATGATTCATTGCCAGCAGTTTATTGGCAGTGGCATCGGCCACCTGCATTCGCTTTTCTGCATCCGAAACAACAATTATTTTCCAGGGCTGTGCATTGCAAGCCGAAGGAGCTAACCGAGCTGCTTCCAGAATACGTTCCAGTTTTTCAGTTTCAACCGGTTTATCGGAATATGCCCTGTCGCTCTGACGGTTTTGTGCTAATTCTAAGAATGTCTTCATATACCCCTAGCCCCTAAAGGGGAATAAGAACGTGAATACTACTTTTATTATCTCTAAAAATACCATATCTTTGCAAAAAATGCCTTCAATAATTCCCTTTAGGGAATAAAGGTCTGCAAAGATAATATGAATCTTCAACAAAAGGTACAAAGTTTTATTCAAAAGCATCAATTATTGACCGATAAGGGTCAGGTATTGGTGGGTGTAAGTGGCGGAACAGACTCTGTTGCTTTGCTGCACATTCTTATTTCACTTGGATATGACTGTATCACAGCACATTGCAATTTCCATTTGAGAATGGAAGAATCAAAACGTGATGAAGACTTTGTTCGCAAACTGGCTCACTCCTACTCTATTCCATTCTATTCTATTGATTTTGAAACAACTAAGCATGCAGAACAACATAAAATTTCAATCGAAATGGCTGCTCGTGATTTACGGTATGCCTGGTTTGAAAAAATGAAAGAAAATACAGGCGCCCAAGCCATTGCAGTGGCCCATCATGCCGATGATAATATTGAAACATTACTGATGAACCTGGTTCGGGGAACAGGACTAAAAGGGCTGACCGGAATGCGCCCACGAAATATTAATGTTGTTCGTCCCCTGCTATGTTGTACCCGTGAAGAGTTGCAGAATTATCTCGTTGAACACGGTCTTGAACATGTTGAAGATACTACTAATCAGGAGAATAATTACCTGCGAAATAAGTTTAGAAATGAACTTTTGCCACTTTTGACTGAAATAAACCCTACTGCAAGAGAGAATATGTATAAATCTCTTGCTAATCTGGAAGGAAATTATTCGATTTATCAACAAGCCATCGGAAAAATAAGTCAACAGATTGTTGAAAACTACGGTAATGAAAAAAGACTCAATATTGATAAAATAAACAAACAAGTACATATCCCGACAGTGTTGTTCGAGTTACTTTCTCCTTATGGCTTTGGTTCGGTGCAAATTGAACAGATTCTAACAACTCTGAACAGGGAATCCGGTAAGGTTTTTTACTCAGAAACTCACCGGTTGGTCAAAGACAGAAAACATCTGATTATCAGCGCGAAAGATGAACATAAAGATCAATTGTATACCGTTTCGCAAGATACAATGAAAATCAATTCACCTATTCATCTGACAATCAGAAAAGTGGCAATTGATGCATTTTTTTCTCCATCCAAATTGCCAACTTGTGTGCATATTGATGCCTCATTGGTTGAATTTCCAATGGAATTACGCCGTTGGAATGAAGGTGATGTCTTCTACCCGTTTGGCATGACACAGAAAAAGAAACTTAGCGACTATTTTATTGATCAAAAGTTCAGCATTCCCCAAAAGGAACAGTGCTGGTTACTGGTTTCTGGTGGAAAAATAGTGTGGATTGTTGGTCAAAGGCTTGACAATCGATTCAGAATTAAAGAAAAAACCAAAGAAGCGATTGAAATACGGCTGATTGCTGAACAATAGTTCAATTATGCTTGTTTAGCACAAGAATTTTAAACCCAACAAATAGTGTCAGAAAAAAGAATCCTCCATAAAAAAACGGTTAAGTCAGTACGAGAAGTGGCTTACGGTGTGTTTATCCTGTCTTTTCAGCGTGATTTTAGTTTTAGACCCGGTCAGGTTATAGCTGTTGATATAGTCCCTGATAGTCGTCCACGACTATACAGCATTGCCAGTGGCGCAAATGAGGCAGATGTTGAAATACTTTTTGATGAGAAAAAGAACGGTCAGCTCACTCCTTTTCTGTCGAAATTGAAAGCAGGCGACAATATTTATGCATCTGAAGCGTTCGGAACTTATAGTACATATCCCGGAAAAGGCTACTGGATTGCTTCAGGAACAGGAATTGCACCTTTTGTTTCGATGCTTCGCTCGGGACTAGCGGATGAAAAAAGTCTGATTCATGGCTCACGCTTTGATGAAAACTTCTATTATTCAGATCTGATTGAACCATTTTTGGAAGAGAGGTTTATCCGTTGTTGCTCGCAGCAGGAAGATACAAAACACTTTAAAGGCAGATTGACAAGTTGGTTACGAGAGCAGAATAACCTGCCAAACGATGCAAAATATTATCTTTGCGGCAGTCCTGAAATGGTCGTGGAAGTACGCGACCTGTTGATTGCCAAAGGTATATCGTTTCAGAATGTCGTGTGTGAAACCTATTTCTAAGACAGATCCCATAACCCCCTCAAGGGGGAATACTAAAATCATCACATCACCACACATGAAAACCAACTTATTCGGACAAACGCCCGACCAACTGAAAGAAACCGTTTTAAAACTGGGATTACCTGCCTTTACAGCTACACAGTTGGCCGAATGGATATATAAAAAACGGGTTACCGATTTTGCTGAAATGACAAATTTGTCGAAACAGGCACGCGAAAAGCTGGATGCAGCTTTTGAACTCGACCTGAAAGCGCCGGTAAGTGTTCAGACATCGGTGGACGGAACGAAAAAGTATCTTTACGCCTCACAATCCGACAAATTTATAGAAGCTGCCTACATTCCCGATAAAGAACGTGCAACATTGTGTGTGTCGACACAGGTGGGTTGCAAGATGGGTTGTTTGTTTTGTATGACCGGTAAACAGGGATTTCAGGGTAATCTGAGTGCGGGCGAAATTCTGAACCAGGTACAGTCACTGCCTGAATATGAACAGCTTACCAACATTGTGTACATGGGTATGGGAGAGCCAATGGATAATATCGATGCAGTACTTCAAAGCATTGAAATTATGACTTCGGAGAAAGGTTATGGCTGGAGTCCACGACGCATCACGGTTTCAACAATCGGACTAATTCCGGCTATGAATCGCTTTCTGGACGAAAGCGAAGCGCATCTGGCAGTCAGTCTGCACTCGCCGTTCGACGATGAGCGTAAGGAAATTATGCCCATTCAGAGCGTTTATCCCATCACGGAAGTTATCAACGAACTGAAACGCCGGAATATCGGTGGTCAGCGTAGGGTTTCGTTCGAGTATATCATGTTTAAAGGTGTAAATGATACACCCCGCCATGCTAATGAACTGGCACGTCTGCTCAGAGGATTGAAATGCCGAATCAACCTTATTCGCTTCCACCCTATCCCCGATACACCGCTGGAAGGTACTTCTGACGAGAAAATTGAAATTTTCCAGAATATGCTGAAAGCCAAAGGACTGACAGTCACGCTCCGTGCTTCACGCGGACAGGACATCTTTGCAGCCTGCGGATTGCTGTCGACCAAAGAACTGCTGAAGAAACAACAGGAAAATGATTTTTGATTACCCCCAAACCCCCTAAAGGGGTATTTAGTTTATAAATAGTAGTTTATAGTTTATAATAAGATTATTCAATCAATTAAGTTTACATATCACTCTTAAAGCCCCTTTAGGGGTTTGGGGTTTAATTTTATGGATTCTCCTCTCACCGATAAAGATTACCTCCTGCAAAAATACCCCGGTAAAGGCGGTTGGACGTTTGCTGCAATTCCCGAGATTGAGCAGGATAAGCATGCGTGGTTTGGTTGGGTGAAGGTACGTGGCACCATAGACGGCTATGAAATATGCAATTACCACCTAATGCCTATGGGAAACGGTACGTTGTTTTTACCCGTAAAAGCCGAAATCCGCAAGAAAATAGGCAAAAATGAGGGTGATTGGGTTCATATTACACTCTATTCGCAGGAATTACCCAAAATCAATACCGAAGATTTCTACCTTTGTCTGCGTGAAGACCCTGTGGCTCAGGCCAACTTCAACAAACTCACCGATAAAGAACAAACCGAACTGATAAACTGGATTTATACACCCAAAAACGAGCAACTGAAAGTGGAACGTATTGCCAAAGTGCTGGATAAGTTGTCGCAATAAGTAAAACAGTTATTTTTTCTCGCTTTATATTTATTGGAGTGTAGGAGTTTCTTATTCTGAAATTCTGTATGCTCGGCTTGCCAAGAATTCTGATTCTGACAATATATTTATCACTTCTTCTCCACCCTGAACTTATCACCCGTGCTTTCGATATAAAGTGTTCCGGCAGTTCCGGCTTTAAGTCGATCAAAATCAAGTAATTGTATCTTGTTATTATGTTATTTAGGTTTGTATTTGCACATAAATTATAAATTGTTTATCTTCGTATTTAATTTAATGTAGATAAAATATAGAAATATATTTATTTAACTTACACATTAGGGTTTAATTAATCTCAGTAATATTAATTCAAAAAACAACTATTTATGAAACGATTATTTTTAATTGGTTTTGCCTTTATGGCTACATTTGCATTAAAAGCTCAAACATCAAACTTAAATTTTTTCACAGAACAGGGTGAACGATTTTCCCTGATTATTGACGGTATCTTGCAGAACAAAATACCTCAAACCAATATTCTGGTAACAGAGCTACCTGCTACAAAATTCAAAATTAAAATTGTTTTTGAGAATAAAACAATGGCTGATTTAGATAAATACATTTACCTGAGCCACGACAAACAATCATCTTATGTCATAACCCGAAACAGTTCAGGCTATTATATGATTCGATTTTTGAAAGATATATCTATAGCCGAAGCAGCTGCACCATCAATGTCACAATCGGTTATATCTTATCATAGCGAACCTGAAACCTCAACTACCACTACCAGTACTACGACTGTAGTAAAAAACAATCCAAATCAGGGTATTGGTTTTAATGTTCAGGATCCGGTAACCGGTGCTAACATTAATATGAATGTGAATGTAGGTGGTTTGGGTGAAGAGCTAAGCAACTCCTCAATATCAACCACTACTACCACAACTACAAGGTCAACAGGAACTGTAATTAATGGAAGCACATACAGTGAAAGAGATGCAGAGCCTGAAAGACATCATGAGCATCACAACAAAGACAAATACGTTTTACAGGGATACAACGGTATTTATGGATGCCAGATGCCTATGTTTGTTGGAGATTTTGAATCGGCAAAGAAAAGTATCAGCTCAAAAAGTTTTGAGGACAGTAAACTTACCATTGCAAAGCAGATTATACAAAGTAATTGTTTATTAAGCACACAGGTTAAAGAAATTTTGTTGCTATTTTCATTCGAAGAAACCCGTCTTACATTTGCCAAATTTGCTTATGCCTACACTTTGGATTTGGGTAATTATTATAAACTGAACGATGCATTTACTTTTGAATCATCTATTGATGAACTGAATAAATATATTGAGGGATACCGGAAATAATTACTTGATATAAAAACAATATAAACGGCTTCAAATGTATGTTTGAAGCCGTTTTATTTATAAATTGTTATTTCAATACGATATATTGCTCTCTAACAACGTGGCATTTCTTATTCTATTCATTCTGAAATTCTGAAGATTACTTCCCGTTGGTCAGTGACAGTTGGTTCTGATTCAGACGATTTACAACTCACTCCTTCTCCACCCTAAACTTACCTCCTGTACTTTCGAAATAAAGTGTTCCTTCAGCTTCGGTTACAGTCAGGTTTTTTATTCCGGCAGGGGAAGTTACTTTCCAGTTTCCTGGTTTCAGGTCTGTTATCAACACTTTGTAGGTGGTTTTGGCATTCCCCGCAGTGAATGAAAGAGCTTGTTCGTTCACTCCAAGCGCCAGTTGTTCAGCCACAATGCGGTCTTTTACTGTAATCACCGCATATTCTTTGTTGTCGGAAAAGGTAGAACTGATATTCAGTTTTGATGGTGAATAATCTGCATCCATAGCCTGTACTACGTTCAGGAAATTATCAGCAAGCGCATTGGCGCGTGGCGAAAGTTCTATGCGCCAGCATCCGGCATCTTCCTGCGTTACAGTGCCCCAGTTTTGTCCGTCACACCAGTATTCTTTACCAGGTCCGCCAATTTTCTGAATGTTGGCATTACTGAGTTCAGGCAGCAGCACGGTGTTTATGAGTTTGCCATCGCGTCCGTCATTAGTATTCAGGGCGGTTATTTTGTTGGCGTTTATTTCGGGTTCATTTTGGGTGTGCAGCAGCCAGGTTTTCTTAAACGAGACATTGGTAGATATTATTTTGTCCAGCACGATCAGCGTTCCGGGTATGTCGTTCGATTTATGATTCAGAAACACGAAGCTGCGACGCACCAGTTCGGCTTTAGGTGGATATACGCCAATGAACTTAGGGACATTGTAGGAATTGGTCAGGTCGCCTTTAAAATAGCTGTAATCGGGTTGCAAACCGGCTGAAATTTCTTCCGCCAGAATAGTAGCCGATTTACCTGCTTTGAACATATCGCCACTGGTATCCCACGCATGATCACCGAAGAAAAACTGTCCGCCATCGCGCGCCACCACTTTTTGCTTTTTATCCCAACCTCCAGGCAGAGGTTCGTTGGGGTCGTTAATCAGGATCGAGTTGTGCGCTACTGTTCGTGCAAAGTAATTGGTATAATTCAGTTTAGCCCAGCCATTCTGAGCGTCCTTGCCCTGATAAATGCCTGCATCGAGTGCTAAATGACCTTTGTAATATATATCGAAATTTCCTCCATCCATGTGGGTGTGGTTTTGCGCGTTGTATTCCTTCATATTCATCAGCACCACCATGGCGTTCGACGAAAAATCCGAACGATCCATATCCCATTTGGTGCGCGCAATCATAATGCCGGAGGGCGAAGGGAAAAAGCGGCTCAGACACAGGCTATCCATCGGTTTGGGCTGAATGTCGGGATTGTGGTACACAAACAAGCGTGCGCTTTGGTGTTTGGTGGCCATCAGATTATCTTTCGAAACGGTTTGCAAAACCGGGTCTTTGGAAAGATTAGCAGCAAGGTAATACAGCTGGCTGTAGCCCATTTCCAAATGCTTGTGTCCATCGCCTTCGGGCATGGCGTCCATATCCTTTTTCTGCGGAATAGTGCCGTAAAAGGCACGGTAAACTGCTTTATAAATATCCTTGTCGTACGGACTCAGCCCGAGTTTGTTCAGCATAAAATGTTGCAGTAATTCATGTGTATAGCGTACGTGAATGTACTGTGCGCCCTGATGATGCGTTCCTGATTTGTACATAGGGTTGCGCGAAGGAGCGAATTTATTGACCTGCTCATTGTACTCAAAATCGAAGAACGTAGGATCTTCATCGTAAGTTGCGATGCCAATGGCCATATACGCTGTAGGAGCACATTCGCCATAATGCCCTGCCAGATACTGCACTTTGCCTGTTCCCGGCAAACCATATTCACCCAACAAACAAACTTTTTTCAACCCGCCGAATAATTCCACTTTTTCAGCATCCGTGAGCAACTTATAACACCAGTCGTACACAATGGCGCCACCCAAAATAGCTTCGTAAGTATTGGTATTTTCTTCATACGAAACAGCTTTTGTTGTTCGGTTGGTCGAATAAGAATTCATATAGTTTATAGCCAGTTTTATTGCATCCCTGCCCGATTTTTTGTTTTGAACGGTATCTATCAAATAATCCAATGCTAGTGCTTCCATTTTCTGACGAACACGTTCATCGGGCTGGTCGGAACTTACTTTACCATCAGTGGCATAGCTTTTCTGTTCGTTGAAGGATTTTCGGATATCTATGAAATCGGGATGTGTAAAATGCCGTTTCAAATCAGCCAGTTCGGAATTACGTATAAACAAGCGCGGATGCTCCGATAAAGGACATGTCGTGAGAAATGCAAAGGAAAAAGGTTTTCCATTATCAGCTTTCAGACTAATTTTGAGCTTATAAGCTTTTAAATTGGCTGGTTCAGTGATACAAGTCACTGGGACGCTGATTTTAATCTCCAATATTGCCGGTTTCAAGGTATCTGCACTCAAAGTTGAAGGTAATTCAATCACTTCAAACGGGAAATCGGTTGGTAAATTTAGCTTTACGGCAAAATTCTCAGTTTTTTGAGCATCTGAAGTAATCTTTCCTGTAAATGTCCACACATAACTGCCATCAGGTTGGTATGCTCCGGTGCGGGTGAAAGAACTTAAACTGATTGCAAAAGTATGGACCGAAAGTAATAATAGGGAAAGTGCGGAAAGTAATTTGGTTGTTAGTTTCATGGTATTTTGTTTTTGACCCCCAAACCCCCAACCGGGGGCTTAAGAGTGGGTATAAGAAAGGAATATAATTATAGAAAATTTTACATGCTTGGTCTTAAAGCCCCCAGTTGGGGGTTGGGGGGTCATGTATTAATATTTGCTTTTATAACTTCAATAACTTTTTCAATTTCATTCAGGACTTCCTCGTTTTTAAACCTAATCACCCGAAAACCTCTTTGTTCAAGTAAATACGTTCTGTCTTCATCGTATTCTTTCTGAAAATTATGTATTTCTCCATCAATTTCAATGATAAGTTTACATGATAAAGCAACAAAATCAGGAATGAAATTTTCTATAACATGCTGACGACGAAATCTTACACCTAATTTATTACTTTTGATATGTTCCCACAAAATCAATTCAGCAGGAGTCATATTCTCTAATAATCGTTTTCGATTATCTTTCAAAAGATGATATACGTTTGGATCTGCTGTTTTCCATGCCTGAAAAAATGGGGAATTGTATTTCTTAACTGAATTCATGGTTGAATTTAATTATCTGTTTTGACCCCCAAACCCCCAACCGGGGCTTAAGAGTGGGTATAAGAAAGGAATATAATTATAGAAAATTTTACATGCTTGGTCTTAAAGCCCCCGGTTGGGGGTTTGGGGGTCAATAATATTTCCAGTTATAATTTATTTTGCAAAACTAACGAAAGAATTTTGGTTGACCAATCATTTTTATTAATTTTGTGTTATATATTAAAACAAGTACCATGATAATACTCGAAACAGAACAAATTTTCCAGATTTTAGGAGCTTTGGCTGCCGGAGCTATACTTGGTTTGGAACGTGAATATCACAATAAACCGGCAGGATTTCGCACGATGATACTTATTTCCGTAAGTTCATGTCTGTTTAGCATTCTTTCCGTTTCGTTGTCAAGTGGCGACCGTATTGCTTCAAATATAGTAACAGGAATAGGTTTTATCGGTGCCGGAGTTGTGTTTAAAGAAGGTAATGCAGTACGTGGAATTACTTCTGCTGCTTTAATATGGATGGCAGCTGCTATTGGCATGAGTATCGGACTTAAACACTACGGACTGGCTTCTCTGGTTGTTTTGGTCGTATTGTTGGTGCTGGTTGCGCTAACAAAAATAGAAACAGTTCTCGACAATCTGCATCAGATAAAGACATACGAAATTCATTTTGATTCCGAAAAATACAGTATTGAACAGTTAGAAACAGAGCTGAAAGAGAAAGGAATTCATTTCGATAGACTAAAATCAGGCAAACATAATAATCTTGTCAAAGTGGAATACAATATCGATGTTTCACCCAAGAGAAAACGGCCTGATATTGATAGTTTTTTTATAAATAACCCGAAAATAACGCGTTTTGAAGTATGAAACGAGCGTTTAAAGTGGCTTTTAAACCAAAAGAACATGATTATGCGAGTCTACCTACTGCAGGCAGGTTCCATGTGTCCATATTAAAAAAATAAAGAAAAATCACATGAATTTAAAAGCTTTATTTTCGTTTGTAGTTATTACCGCGTCGTTAGTTTCCTGTACTTCAAAACAATCTGTTGACCCAAAATCTTTGTTGGATGCCGACCGTTATTACTCAAAACTTTCGGAAGAAAAAGGCAGAAATGCTGCTTTTCTGGCCTTGTTCGATTCTGCCGGTGTAATGCTTGGTCCTCACCACATGCCAATAGAAGGCCATTCTGCTATCAGTAAACGATTACTAAGCCACCCCGACACAACCTACACACTGACATGGGAACCTTTATTTGCTAAAGCAGCACAATCGGGCGAACTGGGTTATACCTACGGAACCTACAAACTTACCGATCGTAATACTAAAAAACTTCTGGAGGAAGGCACCTACACTACATTTTGGCAGAGAAATGCCAAAGGAGAATGGAAGGCCTTACTGGACACCGGAAACGAGGGACTGAAGGATTAGTTTATAGTTTATAATTAATAGTTTATAGATTAAAAAAACAGTTATTGATTCCGAAGTAACTATTCTATGTTTCCTGCAAACGTTTTCAAATAAACTTTTTAAATAAAAAAAGAACAAATAGTTGTATGTCTGAAATAAAGTTGTAAATTTGCACTGTTTTCAAACCACATGAGCAGTCCTGCTTATGTTTCTACAATCAATTATTTTATATAACATTCACAATCACAACGTTTTCCGACAAGGAAATCTCGCCAAACGTTTATTCATCCTTTTATGAGTAATTACACAATTCTGCAGTTAAATGCAAAAGATTTGTCCGAACTTAAGGACATCGCAACCGAATTAGGTCTGAAAGTAACTAATTCAACCAAAAAAGAATCATTAGTTTACGAAATTCTTGACCAACAAGCCGTTGTCAATGCACAGCGCAAAGTTATTACAACTGAAAATCAGCTGGCCGACCGCAAAAAACGTATGCGTGTGACCATCAAAAAGAATGGTGACGCTAAGCCTGCTGAAGTACCTGAAAAAAATAAAAACGTCAAAGTCCCTGTTCCTGCAGTTGAACCTGTAGCTCAACCGACTGAAGTTGTTGTTGCAGAAAAAACGCCAGCTATTGAAAAAAACAAGCAGGAAAACAAACCTGTAAAAGGCAAACCAAAACATAAAGGTCAGAAACCTGTACTTATAAAACCAACGACTGAAGCTCCAGAGGTGACTGAAAATAAAGAAGTTGAAGCTCCGGTTCGTCCAGCCAAAGTAATTGTACTTGAAGAACGTCCTGAACTGCCTGATTCGCAGGAAGAAGAAACATTATTTGTAACTGAAGTACCTGTTGAAGAAGCTGAGGAAGTTACAGAAGCAATTCAGTCCGCAGAGGAAGATACAGCTGAAATTAAGCCAATCAGAACGGTTGTAAACCCGAACAATCCATTAAACGGAAATAATAATCGCAATAAATTTAATCAGCGTCCGGAAAAAACCGAAAAGCAATTCGACTTTGATGGAATTCTGGAAGGAACAGGTACGCTGGAAATGATGGCCGATGGCTATGCTTTTCTTCGTTCAGCCGATTATAATTACCTGGCTTCACCCGACGATATCTACGTTTCACAGTCACAAATCAAACTTTTCGGACTGAAAACCGGTGATACAGTTACCGGAGCTATTCGTCCGCCAAAAGAAGGCGAAAAATACTTTCCGCTGATTAAAGTGGCAAAAATAAACGGACGCTCGCCCGAATATGTGCGCGACCGTGTGCCTTTTGAGCACCTCACTCCTCTTTTCCCCGATACTAAATTCAATTTGTGTAGTGGTAAAAATGATACACTTTCGGCTCGCATGGTCGATTTGTTTTCACCTATTGGAAAAGGTCAGCGTGGTTTGATTGTTGCTCAACCAAAAACAGGTAAAACAGTTTTATTGAAAGATATTGCCAATGCCATTGCAGCTAATCACCCTGAAGTGTACATGATTGTATTACTTATCGATGAGCGTCCTGAAGAGGTGACCGATATGGCCCGCAGCGTGCGCGCCGAAGTGGTTTCATCTACTTTCGACGAACCGGCTGAACGTCACGTACGTGTGGCTAGTATGGTTCATGAAAAAGCAAAACGGATGGTGGAATGTGGTCACGATGTAGTTATTCTGCTCGACTCAATCACCCGTTTAGCACGTGCTTACAACACTGTTTCGCCGGCTTCTGGTAAAATTCTTTCGGGTGGTGTGGATGCCAATGCGTTACACAAACCAAAACGTTTCTTTGGTGCTGCCCGTAACATTGAAAATGGCGGAAGTCTGACGATTATTGCTACTGCACTGACTGAAACAGGCTCTAAAATGGACGAAGTAATCTTTGAAGAATTCAAGGGAACAGGTAACATGGAACTTCAGCTCGACCGCAAACTGTCAAATAAACGTATTTTCCCTGCTGTGGATATTATGGCCTCAAGTACCCGTCGCGACGATTTACTGCTCGACAAAGATACACTGAACCGTATGTGGATTTTGCGTCGCCATTTGTCTGATATGAATTCAATTGAAGCAATGGAATTTTTGAAAGAACGTCTGGAGCGCACTGAAAATAACGACGAATTTCTGGTTTCGATGAACGGATAAATTTAGTTTATAGTTTTCAGTTTATAATTTATAATGAATCGCCTGAGCAATCGGGCGATTTTTTTTGTAATCAATACTCGGATTTTTGTAAACACCATCCTGATATTCAACAAATAATCGAAATATGAAAAAATAAAGTATTTTTGTACCGTGTGCGTAAACGTTCATAATAAGTACTAACCTTTTATCCTCAAAATAATGAAGAAATCAATTTTTGTATTTACTCTGATTCTAAGTGCAATATTTGCACAGGCAACAAATTATTATGTTGCTATTGACGGCTTGGATACAAATAACGGTGGAATTTCAACACCATTAAAAACAATTGAGAAGGCTTTGTCCGTCGTTCAGGCAGGCGATTCGGTTTTATTTCGTGCCGGAATCTGGTATTGCACTGCTACAGTTCAGGTTACAGTAAGTGGAACGGTTGGAAAACGAATTTTTATTGGTGCTTTTGGCAATGAAAAACCGGTTTTTGATTTTTCAAAATGCACATTTAGTGATCAAAATACAAGAAATGCATTACGTGGTTTCTATGTTTCCGGTAATTATTTGCATTTCAAAAATCTGGAAATACGTTATGCACCTGATAATGGAATGAAATTAGAAGGAAGTAACTGTTTTATTGAGCGATGCGAATTTCATCATAACGGAGATTCAGGTCTTCAGATTGGACTTAAAAGCAACGGAGTGAATGATGGAACTATTGTTGCAAATAATCTGGTATTAAATTGCGATGCACACCATAATTGTGATCCCTGGAATGGTGGTGAAAATGCCGATGGTTTTGCCTGTAAACTATTTCCTGGTGCAGGAAATGTATTCGACGGATGCCGATCATGGCAAAATTCGGATGACGGCTGGGATTTGTATGAAACTGAATATCTGATAGAAATAAAAAACTGCTGGGCATGGGATAGTGGTAACCCTTCATTATGGAATGCTGCAGAATATCAAAATGCTTGTCGCGATGCCTATGCCACAATAGCAACCTGGAATGGTGATGGTAATGGTTTTAAATTAGGTGGTGCAGGTGTGGCTGGTGGACACAAAATTCATCATTCAATAGCCTTCTCCAACAAACAACAATTTTCACGTGGTTTTCACCAAAACAATAATGGATCAGGTATAGAAGTATATAACTGTACAGGCTGGGATAATACGGTTAATTTTGGGTTTAATGATGCTGTAACTGTTACCAAAGTTCATGAATTAAAAAACAATCTGGCTTTTGCTCCCTACCCTCATCCACTGCAATCCGGTTATAGCAATGCGAGGCTTTTAGCAGGAACAATTTCAGAAAACAATTCATGGGATACAGCAACCGGAGTTATTGTTGATGCCTCCGATGTAATTTCAACTGATTTGAATCTGGCACTTGCACCCCGTGAAGCTGATGGTTCCTTACCAAATAATAATTTTGGCAGAATTAGTCCAACAAGTGATTGCATAAATAAAGGTAAAGATATTGATTATTCTTTTTGTCAGTCAGCCCCCGACTTAGGTGCCTTTGAATATTGCCTTGCTTCGGATATTAGTGAGATTAATGAAGATATAAATAAATTAAGTGTAACCCCGGGTATTATAAAGGATTTTGCTACAATTGACATATCAATTCTGAAAGCAAGAAAAGCTATTCTGACTGTTTCAACTGTACTTGGCAGTGCAGTTTATCAGGAAAATTTAGACCTTACTGAGGGTAAAAACAGCAGGACAATTTCAATGACAGGATTACCTAAAGGTGTTTACATTTGCAATCTGAGTTATAATGCCAAAACAATGTGTTCAAAAATTATTAAAGAATAAAGAAATTGATTATTAAATATCACAGGTATTGCAAAACCTGCCTTTTTAGTATCTATGACATTGTTATTCAGAACCAATTTATTGCACAAAAACGCTTAAAGTATGCGGTTTTGGAAAAAAGCACTATCTTTGCACCCGAAATTTTTCAGGAAATCATTTTAAAATTAAAATATATTCTATGAAGTTATTAGAAGGAAAAACAGCTATCGTTACAGGAGCTGCCCGTGGAATTGGAAAAGCAATTGCTTTAAAATTAGCCAGTGAAGGTGCTAACATTGCATTCACCGATTTGAACATCGACGAAAATGCGTTGAATACTCAGAAAGAAATCGAAGCATTAGGCGTAAAAGCCAAAGGTTATGCTTCAAATGCTGCTAATTTTGAAGAAACTCACGCTGTAGTTGACGAAATTGTGAAAGAATTTGGTCGTGTTGACGTGTTGGTAAACAACGCAGGTATCACCAAAGACGGTTTAATGATGCGTATGAGCGAAATGCAGTGGGATGCCGTTATTAACGTCAACCTAAAATCTGCTTTCAACTTTATTCACGCCTGTACTCCGGTAATGATGAAACAGAAATCGGGCAGTATAATCAATATGAGTTCTGTTGTAGGTGTTTCGGGTAATGCAGGACAATCAAATTACTCAGCTTCCAAAGCAGGTATGATTGGTTTGGCTAAATCGGTTGCTAAAGAATTAGGTTCACGCGGTATCCGTGCTAATGCAATTGCTCCGGGCTTTATCGAAACTGAAATGACTCACGCACTTACTGAAGAACAACGTGCTAAATGGAACGAAGTAATTCCATTGCGTCGTGGTGGTAGTCCTGACGAAGTAGCTAAAGTTACCTTGTTCCTTGCTTCAGACTTGTCAAGCTATGTAAGCGGTCAGGTAATTGCTGTTTGTGGTGGAATGAATACTTAATCAGTTTATAGTTCGTAGTTTACAGTTTATAGTAAATATAAGAAAACGCCTTGGAGACTCCTCTGAGGCGTTTTTTTTGTTTTTTGAAGGATATATTTCACTTCTGCCGATGGAAAAACAAATTCCACAAGTCAACACATTTCTATAAAATATAAACTAATGACTAAATAATCCTGTAAATCTCCATAATATGTTTCAGAATATCGTCGAAATCGATTTTCAGGTCAATCAGTTTACCGGTATGAACATCAAAAACCCAGCCATGAACGGTTAGTTCCCGTTCAAAATACGCTTTCTGAACGTCAGCAGTTTTAATTACATTCACGCATTGTTCCTGAACGTTCAGTTCTACCAGACGTTTATAGCGTTCTTCTTCGGTTTCTATAGCTTTTAATTCGTTTTGATGCAAACGATACACATCACGTATGCTTCGAAGCCACGGATTGAGTATTCCCAAATCTTTCGACTGCATGGCGGCCTTAATACCACTACAATAATAATGTCCGCAAACAATGATATGTTTCACTTTCAGGTGCGAAACGGCATAATTTACCACCGACATGGCACTCAGGTCGTTGTTTGACACCATGTTAGCAATGTTTCGATGTACAAATACTTCACCCGGCTTCACTCCCATTAGTTCTTCGGCTGTAACGCGACTATCCGAACAGCCAATATACAGTATTTCAGGGTTTTGTCCGGCTGAAAGTTTTTTGAAATACTCCTCGTCACATTTCAGCTTTTCGGCTATCCACTTTTCGTTGTTTTTGAAAATTTGTTTGATATTCATTTTTCAGAAATTCTTTTGAGATTTAAATTCATAAAAACAAAGATACATCAAAACAATTAGAATTACAATTTGGTTCTTATTTTTGATGAAAAAATCACAATTGACATTTCATAGAATTTTTTGGAGCACTTTTTGCTTCCTATCTGCCACTGAATAAATTGGCATAAAAATCGTATTTTAGAACGAAAAATCGTATCTTTGTCAGTCTTTTTCGAAAAACATGACAAAATTGGCACAAATACACAAAACACTATAAATAATTTGTTGGAATATGGGATTAAATGATTTTCTGGGAAAACTTCTCGGTAATAAAGCACAACGCGACCTTAAAGAAATTACACCATTTGTTGATAAAATAAAGGCTGTTTATGATGAAATAAAATCACTCAGCAATGATGAACTACGTGATCGTTCTGAAAAACTTAAAATACGCATTCAGGACTATGTGGCTGCAGAAGTTGCACAAGTAGCAGAGTTGAAAGCAAGCATTGAAGAAACTGAAATCGATCAACGCGAAAAGATTTACACGGAAATTGACAAACTTGAAAAAGAAATTACCGACAAATACGAAGTTGTTCTGGATGAAGTGCTTCCCGAAGCATTCAGCATTATCAAAGACACTGCACGCCGATTGACCGAAAATCCGGAAATTGTGGTTACAGCAACTCAGTTCGACCGGGAATTGGCGGCAACACGTGATTTTGTAACGATAAATGGTGATAAAGCCATTTATAAAAACGAATGGACAGCCGGCGGAAACCTCATTAAATGGGAAATGGTACATTACGATGTTCAGCTTTTTGGTGGTGTGGTTTTACACAAAGGAAAAATATCGGAAATGGGAACGGGTGAAGGTAAAACGCTGGTGGCTACACTTCCTGTTTTCCTCAATGCACTGACCCGAAGAGGTGTACACGTGGTAACCGTAAATGATTACCTGTCAAAACGTGACTCGGAATGGATGGGACCATTGTACATGTTCCATGGACTTTCTGTAGATTGTATTGACAAACATCAACCCAACTCCGACAGCCGTCGTGAGGCTTATATGGCGGATATTACCTTCGGAACAAACAACGAATTTGGTTTCGACTACCTGCGCGACAATATGGCCACTTCGCCTGAAGACCTCGTGCAACGCAAACATAATTACGCTATCGTGGATGAGGTTGACTCGGTTTTGATTGACGATGCCCGTACGCCTTTGATTATTTCCGGTCCCGTTCCTAAAGGAGAAGATCAGCTTTTCGACGAATTACGCCCGAAAGTGGAGCGATTGGTAAATACTCAAAAAACACTGGCTACAAAGTACTTGTCAGAAGCACGTAATTTAATGAAATCGGCTGACAAAAAAGAACAGGAAGAAGGTGCGTTGGCGCTGTTCCGTTCATACAAAGGTATGCCGAAAAACAAACCACTCATTAAATACCTGAGTGAACAGGGAATCAAGGCAATACTGCTTAAAACCGAAGAGTTTTATATGCAGGAAAACAACCGCAATATGCACATTGCTACTGATCCGCTTTATTTTGTAATTGATGAAAAACAAAACTCAATTGAGCTTACCGATAAAGGAATTGATTTAATTACCGATAATACCGATGATGCACATTTCTTCGTTTTACCCGATGTAGGTGGTGAAATTGCAGAAATGGAAAAAAACAAAGCGTTATCGACTGAGGAAAAGCAAAATCTGAAAGACGAACTGCTATTAAACTATTCTATCAAATCAGAACGTGTTCATACTATCAATCAGTTACTTAAGGCATATACTCTTTTCGAAAAAGATGTTGAATATGTGGTAATTGAGAATAAAGTATTGATTGTGGACGAGCAAACCGGACGTATTATGGATGGTCGTCGTTATTCTGATGGATTGCATCAGGCCATTGAAGCGAAAGAACGTGTAACCATTGAAGCTGCTACCCAGACATTTGCAACTATTACACTCCAGAATTACTTCCGTATGTACCACAAGCTTTCAGGTATGACCGGAACGGCTGAAACAGAAGCAGGTGAGTTGTGGGACATCTACAAATTAGATGTGGTGGTGATTCCAACCAACCGCCCAATTGCCCGTAACGATATGGAAGACCGCGTTTACAAAACCAAACGCGAAAAATATACCGCTGTAATTGAAGAAATTGACAGACTCGTTACTGCCGGTCGTCCGGTACTTGTGGGTACAACTTCGGTAGAAATTTCCGAGTTGCTGAGCCGTATGTTGAATGGTCGAAAAATTAAGCATAATGTACTGAATGCCAAATTGCACCAGCGCGAAGCTGACATCGTAGCAGAAGCAGGTCAAAAAGGAACTGTTACCATCGCTACCAACATGGCTGGTCGTGGTACAGATATAAAACTGACTCCCGAAGTAAAAGAAGCCGGTGGTTTGGCCATTATCGGTACTGAGCGTCACGAAAGCCGCCGTGTCGACCGCCAGTTGCGTGGTCGTGCCGGTCGTCAGGGTGATCCGGGATCGTCTATTTTCTACGTTTCGCTGGAAGATGATTTAATGCGTCTGTTTGGTTCGGAACGTATTTCGGGCGTTATGGATCGTCTTGGTTTTGAGGAAGGTGAAATGATTGAACACTCGATGATTTCAAAATCTATTGAACGTGCTCAGAAAAAAGTGGAAGAAAATAACTTCGGAATTCGTAAGCGACTGCTTGAATATGACGATGTTATGAACTCGCAACGTGAAGTTGTATACTCCAAACGCCGTCATGCTTTGATGGGTGAACGTATCGGTGTGGATATTACCAACATGATTTACGATACTTCTGAAAATGTAGCTGAAAGTATGAAAAATAGTGGCGATTTTCTGGATTATGAAATTGAACTGATGAAAGTGTTTGCGATGGATTCTCCGCTTGACGAAGATGAAGTTCACAACACCAGAGCCAATGTATTAAGCCAAAAACTAACTGAATCGGCCATTGAAACTTTCAAGCGTAAAATGGATAAGCTGGCTGCCATTTCGTTTCCAGTTATTAAACAAGTTTACGAAACAAAAGGAAATCAGTACGAAAATATTCTTATTCCTGTATCTGATGGAAAACGTGTTTTCAATGTAACTGTTCCGTTGGAACTGGCCTATAAAAACGAAGGTCGTGAAGTAGTGAAAGCCTTTGAAAAACAGACACTTTTGTATGTTATTGACGATGAATGGAAAGAACATCTCCGCCAGTTGGACGAATTACGCAACTCGGTTCAGAATGCCAGTTACGAACAAAAGGATCCACTGTTGATTTACAAACTTGAATCCTTTGGCCTGTTCAAAGAAATGATTGATTCTATCAACCGTAAAGTGTTGGCAATCCTGATGCGTGGACAAATTCCGATGCGTGAACCTGAACAGGTTCGTGAAGCCCGTCCGGCTCAACGACTCGATTTGAGCAAATACAAAACACAAAAAGCCGATGTTGACAGTAACAGAGGCAATGCCGAAGATCCAACGAAACAGGATACCCGTGAACAACAAACTCACACACCAATACGTGTAGATAAAACACCTGGTCGGAATGATCAATGTCCTTGCGGAAGCGGAAAGAAATATAAAAACTGTCACGGAGCAAATTAGTTTACAATGACCCCTAACCCCTAAAGGGGGATTGAAATTAGTACTGGTTTTTTATTAACAATAACTAACTAAGTTCCCCTTTAGGGGTTAGGGTTCTTTAATCTATCTATTATGTTAAATTATATCACATGGAATGTCGATCCGGTTTTGGTTCATTTAGGTCCGCTGGCTATTCGTTGGTACGGATTACTTTGGGCTGTAGGTATTTATGCCACATTATTAATCGTTCAGAAGCTTTTCAAACATGAAGGATTACCGGAAGCATGGCTCGATAAACTGTTTATGTACACCGTTATCGGAACAATTCTTGGTGCCCGGATTGGTCATTGTCTGTTTTACGAATGGGACTATTTTTCGCAGCATCCTCTCGAAATCCTGTATATCTGGCATGGTGGATTAGCCAGTCATGGCGGCGCAATTGGGATTCTGATTGCCATGTATTTCTTCAACAGAAACGTTTCAAAAAAAGGCTATGTATGGATTTTCGACCGTTTGGTGATTGGTGTTGCTATTTGTGGAGCATCCATTCGATTGGGAAATTTAATGAATTCGGAGATTTACGGAAGTGCCACTACCCTGCCCTGGGGATTTATTTTCCAGCGCAATAACGAAACCGTACCCATGCATCCTACTCAGATTTATGAAATGTTGTATTGTCTGATAACATTTGTTGTGGTTTGGTGGTTATACTGGAAAAAAGAAGCCTACAAAAAGAATGGATTGATCTTCGGAGTGTTTCTGATTGGTATTTTTGGCTCACGTTTTATGCTGGAATTCATCAAAAACAAACAGGAAGCTTTCGAAGCTGACATGCTGATAAATATGGGTCAAATTCTCAGTTTACCGTTTATCGCCTGGGGAATATGGCTGATAATAAGGAGTTTGAAAACAGACCACCAACCCCTAAAAGGGAGTAACAAATGATTTTTTGAATGAAGAAAACAAATAAAAGCACTAAATCTGTTCCCCTTCAGGGCTTAGGGGCCGACTTCACCAAGGTTAAGCCCTATAATCAGGACGAAGAAAAAACCGCTCAACTGGCTCGTATGTTCAATGTCATTTCCGACAAGTACGATCAGTTTAACGACATCATGACCTGGGGATTAGCCCGTACCTGGCGCAGAAGTTCTTTGCTTACACTCAAACCTTACAATCCCAAACATATCCTCGACATAGCTGCCGGAACAGGCGATATGTGTATCAAATCCTATAAATTTCTGAATCCGGTACATGTTACCGGCGTTGATATTTCGGACAAAATGCTGGAAATGGGACGCGTAAAAATTGAAAAAGCAAAGCTGAGTGATAAAATTAATCTCGAGGTGCAGGATGTTTCAGCTATGACTTTTGCTGATGCGAGTTTTGATGCCGCTACCATAGCTTTTGGAATTCGTAATTTTGAAAAACTGCCTGAAAGTCTGCAGCAGATTAACCGTGTGTTGCGTCAGGGTGGGCATTTGCTAATTCTGGAAATGAATGAACCTGAAAAAGGACTCTTATTTAAAGGTTATCAGCTTTATACAAAGGTTTTTGTACGTTTGACTTCGAAGCTACTATCGAGCGATAAAAAAGCCTACGATTACCTGCAGGCTTCTATGCACGCTTTTCCAAATGGGCATCGATTAATAAACATTCTTACTCAAAACGGATTCATACTAAATAAATACCGCAAATTTACCTTTGGAGTTTGCAGCATGTATCTGGTGGAGAAAATCTAATTTACTGTACTCCTCTTAGCAGATTAATATCACCTTTTCGGATATATTCTCCTTGTCTTTCGTGTGATTTTGCATTTGGCGTCGAGTTTGGATCAAAGTCAGAACCATATGCTTTAACGACATAGAAATAAGGTCCCGGTTTAGCATCTACTCCACTTATTTTTCCATCCCAACCTTTTGTAGGGTCAGTCCAGGTATAAACCAATCGTCCCCAGCGGTTATACACCCAGCATTGGAAACTTACAATTGATTTATATGCCACCCGAAATTCATCATTTTTTCCATCGCCATTCGGTGTAAACACATTTGGCACCTGCAAATCTGATGTTGTCACTGTAACAGTTATTGAATCGGAATAAGAACAATAGCTGCTACTTGCAGTAACTTTTACCTTGTAAGTTCCGGCTTCAGTAAAAGTATAACGGTGATCTTTATCTCTTCTGTTTATAACAAGCTGATTCCCTTTGAATATTGACCAGTTGTAAAACTGAGCCACCGGTTCATTTGCATTACTCAAAAACTGTACGTCAATAGGTGCTGAGAAATTTATGGTTGTCGATTTGTCATCGGGCGCATTCGCTTCATTATTTTTATCTTTTTTTCGGGAAGTTACAGTTGTGGTAAGCTTACAGATTGCTGCATAGGTTGTATATGGTGAACTTGAAACAGAAACAGGTGTTATTCCTAAATCCTTAGCAAACTGATCGCCGGAAAGTGTAAAGATTGTATTGCAATAAGGCGTTGGAACAAATTTTTCAGTTGCAGGTAACATAACCGGGCAAATTGTATCAACCAGTGTAAAAGCATTTTTAGTGGAGGTTGAGTCCCATTTAAGAGTCTGATATTTAATGTTGAACTGTCGTTGAATAGTATTTGTTGTCCCATCTAACAATGTATATTTCAAAAGTGGGACATTAGCATTAATTAATAATTTCACTTCCTGACACTGATTGGCTTTATTATCTTCGGGTTCTACAGAAGTCGGTACTGGAAGGTATTTAAGGTAGTCGAATACCCAAATTGTGGTTTGTTTTCCATCCACATCCAGAATATATCCGGTTGAATCTTCCGGCAATATAAAGTTCTGATTACTAATCGAAAAAGTTTTATTAGAGAATTTATACCAGTTAATAGTAGTGCCGCTACCCATGTACTTTATCTCAGTTTGATTATTAATACCATTAAACATGAAAATATAATCAATACCCGGATAGGTGTAAGATTTTCCCTGATTGGAGATAACTTGTGCTGAAGTACTCAAAGTCAATGCAATAAGGCAAAAAGTGAAAATGTATTTTCTCATGAAGTAGAAGTTGAAAAAAGCACGTGCTTTGATTATGGTTTGCAAATTTACATCTTTCTTATCAATAACAAAAAAATCAATGAATTATTACCCGAATTAATCAGTCAAGCTATTATTTTTAGTAATTTTGCAACTCATTTAAAAAAACATTTTCGGTATGAAAATAAAACTATCCGGTTTGCTGCTTTTTCTTTTATTGTTTATTACTTCTCAACTTACGGCACAGACTTATGATTATCCGATCAAAAATGTAAAAGGAACTGAATATTATGTATATAAAGTTCAAACAAGCGAAGGATTACTGGCCATCGGTCGGAAATTCGATATTTCAGCCGATGATATTGCCAAACTAAACCCTGAAATAAAATCCGGCTTAAAACCAGGTCAGGAATTGATTATTCCAATCCACAGGAAAACAGTTTTGCCATCAAAAACGGAGTTTATTAAACATACAGTAGAAAAAAAACAAACTCTCTTTGCTATCAGCCATAAATACAACGTGAGTCAGGAGGAAATTGAAAAACTCAATCCTGAAGTGAAGAATAACGGGCTGAAAGAGGGAATGATTTTGAATATTCCGGTGATAAAAATAAAGATTCAGCCCAATGGAACAGTTAAAACTGTTTCAGTTCCATCTGTAACAGAACCAAAACAAATAGAAAAACCCGTTATAAAAGAGCAATTTACTGAAAAGAAAACCATAAAAATTGCATTTCTTTTACCATTTATGCTGGAGCAACTGAAAAAAGAACCTATACTTGAACGCTTTCAGAACTTTTATGCAGGAGCATTGATGGCCATTCATAAAGCAAAAGAACGAGGAATTTCATTTGAAATTTATACTTACGACACAGATAAAACAGAGGAGAAAATGACCGAAGTCCTGAATAATCCTGAATTGAAATCAGTTGATTTAATTGTTGGTCCGGCTTTTAGCAATCAGGTTCAGTTTATGGGAAATTTTGCCAAAGAAAATAAGGTAAATACCCTGATTCCCTTTTCTTCGAAAATACCTGAAATTGAAAACAATCCGTATCTTTTTCAGTTTAATCCGGGTTTTGATGCTGAATTAAAATACTTTTTTGAATTATTAGATGAGAAACTCAATAATGTTCATGTTGTTTTGGTCGAAATTCAGGGAGTAAATCCTATGGATGATGGTCGTTTCAGAGAAGAGGCTATTAAAAGTAAATTTCTCAAAATGCGTAAATCATTTGGATTATTGGAGCTAAACTCTCCTGAAAATGTGGATTTTACAAAACAGTTAAAGCCTGATCAACAGAATCTTATAATTTTTAATACTGATAGATATGCTTTGGTGAGTCCGTATCTGAATGCTCTGAATTCTGTTGCCGAAAATTATAAAGTGCTGCTGTTGGAACAATATAGCTGGCGAAATCAGATTGAGAAAAAGCCGGATTGCATCTATATTTCAGCATTTATGCCATCAGTAAATGAAGATATTTCAACTGAATACAAATCGCGTTTTGATCAATTTTTCGGGAAAGACATGTCCAATGATTTACCACGTTACGATATGCTTGGTTTTGACCTTACTAATTATTTTATTGCCTATATTAATAAATATGGAAGCAAGTATTCATCCAAAATCGGTTCGTTGCATAATATTCCGTTCATCCAATCACAGCTCAGGTTTGTTCGCACTTCAAACGAATCCGGATACATAAATCAGACGCTTTATACAGGTGAAACAAAGGCGCATTAAACGAAATAACTCATGAAACTAAAAACTCTATTAATATTCTTTTTTTCGATTGCAATTACTGTTAAAGCGCAGGACAGACTAATTAATCCGGAAATGTACGTTGGTTTTAATGCCGGTGTAACTGTATCTCAGATTTATTTTAATCCGACTGTGGCTCAGGGTTATCTCAGAGGTTATAACGGTGGATTGGTATTCAGATATATTGCTGAGAAAAATGTAGGTATGCAGGCAGAATTGAATTTCAGTCAGCGTGGCTGGACTGAAGCAAACGGATTGTACACACGACAGCTAAACTATATTGAATTGCCTTTTATGACACATATTTACATGGGTAAAAGAAATCGTTTTTTCATCAATATAGGTCCAAAAATCAGCTACTTGCTTTCTGAGAATGTATTGCTGAATAATACTGCAGGTTCAACTGATGAACAACATGTTACGATTGTTCAACACCCCTTTGATTACGGACTTTGCGGAGGAATAGGAATGCTTTTTGGAATTGGTAAAAACCAGATTCAACTGGATACCCGTTTTAATTTTGGATTAAGCGATATTTACAACAACCGCAAAATTGATTATTTCATTAATTCTAATAGTCTTAATTTGTCGGTGAATCTGGCCTGGCTATTTAAAATAAAGTAATCAACTAGTTATTTTAGTCAAAAAATACACACTTTCCGTACAAAAGTGTACATTTTCCTTTCTTCAAATTGCTTATCTTTGTTTCACATTTGAGATTAGAATTTATATTCAAAAATGAGTATATCGTATATTTTATTCGTATATAAATTCATATTCTGTGTAACAGGAGTTAAATATAATAAATATGTTCTATAATATGTTTCACTGTCAGAATATCTATTAAAAAAACAGTACTTTTGGTCGACCAAAAAACAATTTAATAAATAAACCAAAATCATATTTCAGATGAAAACAAACTATGAAATCAGATATGCTTCACATCCGGAAGATGCAAAGCATTATGATACAGCCCGTTTACGCAAAGAACATTTGGTAGAAACTATTTTTTCTGCTGATGAGGTGAACATGGTATACACTTTATACGACCGTTTGGTAGTTGGTGGAGCTATGCCTGTAAAAGAAAAGCTGGAACTGGAAGCTATTGATCCGCTAAAAGCTGATTTTTTCCTTTCACGTCGCGAATTTGGAACATTCAATGTAGGTGGTGTAGGTAAAATCACGGTTGATGGACAGGTTTTTGAATTAGGCTACAAAGAAGCTTTGTATCTTGGTGCAGGCGACCGTACCGTTACTTTCGAAAGCGTGGATTCAAAAAATCCGGCTAAATTTTACTTCAACTCCGCTCCTGCTCATAAAACTTTTCAGGATCGTAAAATAACTAAAGCTGACGCAGTAGTATTGGAACTCGGGACACTGGAAGGCTCTAATCACCGCAATATCAATAAAATGTTGGTTTGTCAGGTTTTGGAAACATGTCAGCTTCAAATGGGTATGACCGAACTTGAACCGGGAAGCGTATGGAACACCATGCCGGCTCATACTCACAGCCGACGTATGGAAGCATATTTCTATTTCGAAGTGCCTGAAGGTAATGCCGTTTGTCACTTTATGGGTGAACCAACCGAAACACGTCACATTTGGATGCAGGGCGATCAGGCAGTTATTTCACCGGAATGGTCAATCCACTCAGCAGCAGCTACAAGCAACTACACCTTTATTTGGGGTATGGCCGGTGAAAACCTGGATTACAGCGATCAGAATTTCTTTAAACATACAGAATTGAGATAAACCCCTAAATCCCCTGAAGGGGACTTTTGATTACAGTATTTAATTTATAATTTTATAAAATCTTTCCTTATCCCCCTTTAGGGGTTAGGGGTAAACTTAGAAAAATATATGAACCAATTTGATTTAACAGGAAAAGTTGCCCTTGTAACAGGAGCATCTTATGGAATCGGTTACGCTATTGCTTGTGGTTTGGCCAAAGCAGGTGCAATCATTGTATTTAATGATATCAATCAGGATTTAGTAAACAAAGGAATTGCAGCATATGAAGCAGATGGAGTAAAAGCTCACGGATATGTAGCTGACGTAACAAACGAAGATCAAATCAACGCTGTAGTTGCTCAGATTGCTAAAGAAGTTGGTGAAATTGATATTTTGGTAAACAATGCCGGTATCATTAAACGTATTCCTATGCACGAAATGAGTGCTGCTGAATTCCGTCAGGTAATTGATATTGACCTGAATGGTCCTTTTATTTGTGCTAAAGCGGTTATTCCGGCCATGATGAAAAGAGGTTCAGGAAAAATTATCAACATTTGCTCCATGATGAGCGAATTGGGTCGTGAAACTGTAGCGGCTTACGCTGCAGCTAAAGGCGGTTTGAAAATGCTGACCAAAAACATTGCTTCTGAATATGGTGAATTCAATATTCAGTGTAACGGCCTTGGACCTGGTTATATAGCAACTCCACAAACAGCTCCCTTACGCGAAATTCAGGCAGATGGATCACGTCATCCATTCGATCAGTTTATTATAGCCAAAACTCCGGCTGCACGTTGGGGAAATGCTGAAGACCTTGTTGGTCCTGCAGTATTCCTTGCTTCACCTGCTTCTGACTTCGTAAACGGACACGTTCTTTACGTTGATGGTGGTATTTTGGCATATATAGGAAAACAACCCAAATAATTTACAATTTAATCATTTACTACTTGCCTGCGGCAGGCAGGTTTACAATTGATTGATTATGAATAAAATAAAATTAGTTATAGCTTCACTCCTATTTGTTTCGGGAATTTTTGCACAGAAATCTGTGACTGTAAGTAACAGTTCAGACTTGGATCGTAAAGGCGAAATAGTGGAAGTAAAAGCCTGTTGCAACAAAAGTTGCATTATCACTAAATCGGTTGTGCTGAAAAATGAAAAAGGCGAAGAAGTGCCTTATCAGTTGACTTTCAACGATAAAAAGGAAATACAGGGATTGATTTTTCAGGCAGATGTAAAGGCAAAGTCAAAAGCAACTTATATGCTGACTGAAGGTACACCATCGCCGGTTGTAGCTAAAACATTTGGACGCTTTGTTCCTGAACGTAAAGACGATTTTGCCTGGGAAAATGATATGTGTGCCTACCGTATGTATGGTCCGGCACTTGCCAAAGAAAATCCAAGCAACGGTGTGGATATGTGGATTAAATGTACTGACGAGCTGGTTGTTGATCAGCGCTATACCGATGAATTAAAAAATGGCCTTTCGTACCATATAAACCGTGGCAAAGGATTGGATTGTTATACTGTTGGTCATACGTTGGGTGTTGGTGGAATTTCGCCTTATGCCGATGGAAAACTCTGGGTAGGCAATCATTTCGATCGATATAAAGTGCTGGAAAATGGACCGCTTCGCACAATTTTCACTTTATCATACGATTCTGTCAAAGTTGGCAATAGTTTTTACACTCAAACGCTGACTATCACTACTGTTGCTGGTTCAATTTTGAATAAGGCTGTTGTAACTTACAATGGTCCGGCACAAAATATGGAACTTGCTTCGGGAATTTTCCTGCACGACGGACAGGGTATTTTGAAACAAAACATTTCGAATGGTACTTCAGCTTATGCCGAGGAAGCAATTTCAAATGCTAAAGTCCGTGAAGGTCGTAATTATATCGGAGTTTATTTTCCTGCAAAAGTGAATGATGCCCGAAAAGAAGGACAACACGCTTTAATATTAAGTTCGTATAAAGTTGGTCAAAGTTTTACATACTACTTTGGTGGTGGTTGGGATAAATGGAAATATCCTACTGATGCTGACTGGTTTAAGGCTGTGGAAGAATTTGCAGCAAGAACAAAAAATCCGCTGAAAGTTAGCGTGAAATAATTCATAATTTTGAATGCAAAATTGATAATAGAAGAATCTTCGTTTTCTCACGGAAACGGGGATTTTTTGCTTTCAGAAATTTGAGTAATTTTACACCGCTTTTGCGTTTCACAAATTGAATCGTAAACCCGCCTGCCGCAGGCAAGTCGTAAATGATTAAATTGCAAATTAATATGATCCTTCTCCATATCGAAACCTCCACCAATGTTTGTTCGGTGGCACTGAGTGAAAACACAGACTGTCTGTTTTTCAAATCTAATGCCGAAGGAATGAATCATGCAGCACTGTTGAGCGGTTTTATAGCCGATGTACTGGAAGTCATCAAATCAGCTAACAAAAAGCTTGAAGCTGTATCTGTGAGCAGTGGACCGGGTTCATACACAGGTTTACGAATTGGTGTTTCAACAGCTAAAGGATTGTGTTACGGACTGGATATTCCACTTATCGCCGTCAGCACACTGGAAGTATTGGCTGCTGAAGCTATCAAAACATTTGACGGTTCTGAAAATGCTTTATTTTGCCCTATGATTGACGCCAGACGCATGGAAGTCTATTCGGCCTTCTATGATGCCACTCTGAATCTGAAACGCGAAATTTCAGCCGATATCATTAATCCGGATTCTTATGCAGAAATACTTGCAAATCAACAGGTTTATTTCTTCGGAAATGGTTCTGACAAGTGTAAATCAACATTGACACATCCCAATGCACGATTTATAGAAAATCTCGTTCCACTGGCAACGAATATGATTCCATTGGCAGTAAAGGCTTTTAATGAACAAAAGTTTGTCGATACTGCTTATTTTGAACCGTTTTATCTCAAAGAATTTCACACAACCACACCGAAATCAATCTAAAATAAATCGGGGAAATGATACTGATTCATTTCCCCGATTCATTTTATTTATTAGTCTCTTTTACCGGCCTTTTTGAGTCTCTTTTCCTCCTTTTTTTCCTTTGGAGTTTTAAGGGCTTCTTTCTTCACATTTTTTTTTGCATCTGTTGATTTTGCCATGATTTCTGATTTTTATTAATCGGTTAATAATCTGATACTTTTATAACAATTCAGTTTAAATAAAAGTTTTTAAACAGTTTGTTTATGGTGAATTTCTATTCATTTTCTGCTTTCGGAAAAAACCGTGAATGATCATCGGATTTGACTTCAGCTGTTTTTGGTTTTACTTCTACAACCTTCACAACCGGAATTTCGTCGTTGAATTTATTTAAGCGTTTGGTAAGGTGTGGATGCGATGCTGATTTTTCGGCAAACCAGGTCCAAAAGCCTTTTTCATTCTGAATCTGAACAATATATTCTTCAGTATTTACATTTTTATAATTTGATTTGCCGGCAGCTAAAATCAATAAGCCGTTCTTAACTCCTGAAGGTGAAAGAGCATAACCGATATTATCGCAGGTATATTCACAAGCTCTTGAATAGGCAGCACTCAAAAACGGCACAAGGTAAGCCGGAAAAAGCAACTGATTCTTTATCATGTGATTACGTTTGATATGTCCCAGTTCATGACCAATAATAAACCAGAGAATATTCTTATCTTTTTCGAGTGCTGTTTCTACAATTTCGGAATAAAGCACAATGTAATTATGTCCCAGAAATCTTGAAGCAAAAGCATTTAGTACCCCACCCGACTGCTTAATATACACACTTGGAATATATTTAAGGCCAAGCAATTCAGATTGTTTCACGACAATATGATAAATTTCGGGAAACTGCTTTTCATTCAGTTTAATGCCATTTCCTTTCAAATGACCGATAATTACTCCAAACCGAATAAACCAAAACAAACAAAAGATAATGATGTAAACATATACCAGATATACCGATGCCATTTCAGGCATATCGATGGTAAATGTAGACCAAATACCGCTTGCTATCACGACATAAAGAATAAGACTAAAAATAATTTTTAAAACGAAATAAACTTTTTCTTTGGTTGTAACTTCATAAACTACTTTTGATTCCATAAACTGTGATGTGAATTGAATAATTTTAAAAATGTGATACAAATATACGAAATAATCTTAACATAAGCAACATGAAAGTATGGAATTCTTACAGTATAAATTCTTTTCCTGCTTCAGGAATTTCAATATCATGAAAACCAACACTTTCCAACTCTTTCTGATAAAATTGCTGCACTTCATATTCGCCGTGAACCAGAAAGGTTTTTTTGATTTTTGAAGTATCCTGACATCCCAGAAACGCTTTCATTTCATTGAAATCGCCATGACCTGAAAATGTTTCAATTTTGGCAATTTTTGCATTGACTTCATGAATTTCACCCAAAACAGAAATAAACCGCAATCCCGGCTCCTGTATGCGCGCTCCGAGTGAGGTTGGTGAGCAATAACCCACCATAAGAATGGTATTGCGCCAGTTGGAAACATTATTTGCAATATGATGCTTAATACGACCGGCTTCGGCCATTCCTGACGAAGAAATGATAATACATGGATTTTGATGGTCGTTCAGTGCTTTTGATTCGTCTACGTTTTTGATATAATGTAAGGTATTGAAACCAAACGGATCATCATCATATTTCATTGCAGCTTTCACTTCATCGTTCATACATTCCATGTGCAAACGGAAAATTTCAGTAGCATTTACGGATAACGGACTATCAACAAAAACGTCAATTTTTGGCAGTAATCCTTTGTTATATAAATCATTAAGAACAAATACTATCTCCTGCGTACGACCGATTGAAAAAGAAGGAATAATCAGTTTTCCTTTTCGTTCCACACAAGTATCAAGCACAATATTCAGTAAATCCTGTTCACTTTCTTTTTCTTCGGGATGCAGACGATTTCCGTAAGTTGATTCGGTAATCAGGTAATCGCACTGCGGAAAAGCAGTTGGAGGATGTAAAATACGGTTATTCGGCCGGCCAATATCACCTGTAAAAGCCAAATGTACTTTTTCACCATTCTCAATCAGCTCCAGATTCACGACCGCACTGCCCAGCATGTGACCCGAGTTTGTGAATTTCACGTTTATTTTATCGTTTATCTGAAAACGCCGATCGTAGGCCACACCAATAAACAATTCCATACTTTTCAGACAATCCTGCTCGCTGTAAATGGGTTCTACGGGTGAAAGTCCCTGTTTTTCACGTTTTTTATTGAACCATTTATTATCCAGTTCCTGAATATGACCACTATCAGCCAGCATAATGGAACATAAATCGCGGGTGGCATTGGTGCTAACTACCGAACCCCGGAAACCAAGTTTGTACATATACGGAATCAGTCCCGAATGGTCGATATGAGCATGGCTCAGAATGATATAATCAATCGTTGCCGGGTCGAACATCAGGTTTCGGTTTAATGCATCGGTTTCCAGACCTTTACCTTGAAACATACCGCAATCGAGCAGTATTTTCTTTCCTTCGTTGGTCGTAATCAGGTGTTTACTGCCCGTTACCTCGCGTGCTGCGCCTATAAATTTGATTTTCATAATTAGAAGTTTTTTATCCCTCAAAACTACATATTCTTTCTCATAAATCCAATGTTTACGTTAATTACTTTCTGAATAAATCCTGAAATTTATCTTTTCAGGGAAAAAGCTGCTGTTTTTTGCACATTTCATTACATTAAAAACACCCCTTACAAGCTGTTTTATAGTCATTTATATGTTATTTATTCTAATTTTGCAATCTCTGCATTGCAAAATGGAAATAATGTACTAATTTTGCGGTCTGATTAAAGCATACATGGAGGCTTTTTTTACTACACATCAATATTTAGTTGAACACGTTCAATCGCCTGTTAGGCGTATTCTTATGGACGAAATTGACTGGACGCACCGCCTGATTGGAATAAAGGGCAGTCGCGGGGTAGGAAAAACCACCTTTTTACTTCAGTACGCCAAAGAACATTTCGGCACCGACCGCAGTTGTCTCTACGTCAATTTCAACAACTTTTATTTCACAGAACACACGCTGGTTGAGTTTGCGGGCGAATTTTGCAAACTAGGCGGAAAAACACTGCTGCTGGATCAAATCTTTAAGTACGAAAACTGGTCAAAGGAACTGCGCGAGTGTTACGACCTTTATCCCGAACTTCATATCATTTTCTCCGGCTCGTCGGTAATGCGTCTTATTGAGGATAATACCGATATTCAGGACATTGTGGCTTCGTATAATCTGCGCGGATTTTCGTTTCGGGAGTTTTTAAACCTTCAGTCAGCTAACGCTTTCAAATCCTATACTTTAGAAGAAATTCTTCAGAATCATCAGCAAATTGCAACTGAAATCTGCAATTCGGTTCGTCCACTCGATTATTTTCAGGATTACCTGCATTTTGGTTTTTATCCGTTTTTTTTAGAAAACCGAAATTTTTCGGAAAACCTGATTAAAACTATGAATATGATGCTCGAAGTGGATATTCTGCTTATCAAACAAATTGAGTTGAAATACCTTTCGAAAATAAGACATTTACTTTATATGCTTATGCAAAGTGCTCCTGCAGCACCCAATGTAAGCCAGTTGAGTCAGGAAATAGGAGTTTCACGTGCTACGATAATGAATTACATCAAGTATCTGAAAGATGCCCGGCTTATTAATATGCTTTATGCCGAAGGTGATGAATATCCGAAAAAACCAAATCTGGTGTATGTTCACAATACCAATTTGCTGTACACAATTCCGTCAGCAAATATTGATAAGAAAGCAGAAAATAAAACGTTCTTTTACAACGCTTTACATGCACGTCACAAGGTAAATACCTGTAAATATCATCTCGATTTCAGTATCGACCAGCAATATCATTTCAAGTGCGATGCGAAAATGGAGAATACAAAGCATTATTCGAAAGTGATTTATGCAACCGATAATATTGAGGTTGGAAGTAAGAATGTAATACCGTTGTGGTTGTTTGGGTTTCTTTACTAAATGAAGGCCCCAAACCCCTAAAGGGGCTTTAAGATAAATTGAATAAATAATAATTTAACTCTTAAATCCTTTTCAAGGATTTTGGAACTGATAAAAATATAACAAATAATAAATTAATAATCAAAACCGGCTCTTAAATCCCCCTTTAGGGGGTTGGGGGGCTTAAATTACTAACAAAATGGCTAAAACAAAAAAATTTTTAACCTGTGATGGTAATCAGGCTGCAGCGCATATAGCATATATGTTCAGCGAAGT
>JBAXPM010000030.1:0-41957 GCA_037132235.1 Paludibacter sp. | reverse complement strand
TGTACAAACCTGGAAAGACTGACATCCCAAACCTGATACCGCAAAACTTTGCACTGATGGAAGTATTAACAGACCGTTACAGCTTGAATTAATAATTGAAAAAATGGACAAATTACTAACAGTTTGCAGGTCTGCACAGGGGAACAAATATACAAACGCCATAAACATCAAAGGGGAGTATTTGAAAAAGTACGGTTTTGAGCAGGGCGATTTTGTGAAAGTGAGCGTTACAAAGAACAAAATCACGATTGAAAAAAATGTGGACACAGGGCTTTTGACCTGTATGGGAACGAAAAACCCCGCACTTTTGCAGATGATTGAGGGGTTAAGTTTGACGCTGTAAGTGCCTGAAAAGGGCTGAAAATAGGCTTCTCGCTTCTTATTTGAAGGGGTGAAAAGCCGTTTTCGGACTACTTTTGTCGCGCCAAAAGTAGCAAAAGGCGCAAACGCCCGAAATTGGGCAGAGAGGTATGAAACGAGTAAAGCCGAAGGCGAGACGAATTCTATACGACAAATAAAGAAAAATCAGTTACGTATAAAATATTTTGTAGTGTGATTGCTCTGGTCTGTGAAGATCGGAGCATTGTTTTTTATATTTTATTGTTCAGCAAAAGTAAATGTGTATTTTTGTACATAGTTAATGAGAATGAATTTTACAAAATTGCCAAAGTCAAACGAATAAAACTCTTACTAATGAAAGACTTAACAAATTCAAACATAGAACGACAAAATATACTCAACAATAAATTTGCATTGAAGGGTATTCAAGAGTACATCGGTTTAACAGGCATGTACTTCGAAGGTGAGTATAAGTATACAAAAGAAATGTTGGTTGAATTTTTCGAAGTTGACATATCTACTATTAACAGATATTTGGCAACCTACGAAGAGGAATTAAAACACAATGGATACATTTTAAGTAAGGGTAAACAGCTGAAAGAATTCAAGTTACAATTTGGTCATCTCATTAATAAGACGACCAAAACCACAGCTTTAGGATTATTCAATTTTCGTTCTTTTCTCAATCTTGCGATGCTGCTCAAGGAGAGTGCAAATGCTCAATTGCTTCGTAGTAAAATGCTAGATATCGTCATAGACACAATTAATAATCGAACCGGTGGCGGTACAAAGTTTATCAATAGAAAAGATGCAAATTACTTCCCAGCTGCACTACAGGAAAGTAATTATCGCAGAGATTTCACTTCTGCTCTAAGTAGATATGTAAACATGGGAAACTATAAATACTCTCTATTTACAGATAAAATATACCAATGTATTTTCAAGGAGAATGCGAAAGAGTACAAACAAATTCTTAAACTTGCCGAAAGTGATAACGTACGTGAAACAATGTATGCTGAAGTGCTCAACAGTATTGCTTCATTTGAAACTGGTTTGGCTTTTGAGTTAGAACAAAAAAGCAGCTCACTTGGGCGTATGCTCGAACCTGTAGAAGTAGATCAGATATTCCATGAGTTTTCGAAACACCCTCAACAACGTCCTTATATTGATGATGCTCGTATCAAAATGGCTTCTCGTGATTTACATTTTAGAGATGCCTTACACATTAAATTAGAAGAATACATTCAATCTGTTTCGCCAGCCGATTTTGAACGATTCCTGGGTGAACAAAGCGTTATTTTCGATGAACAGTTGAAAGAAGCTGAAGAAGTTATGAAACGCCTAAAACAGAGTGAGTAATGGACTGCATATATTTTAAAAGCATAGATGAAATTATAGCTATTCACAAAAAAACGTTGGCGGTAAGTGGTGGCGGTTCTGAAGGTATTATTGACCTCGGCTCAATTGAATGTGCTATAGAACAAATTCAAGACGATCTTTATTATCCTGAATTTGAGCATAAACTGACTCATTTGCTTTGGGTCGCTAACAAATCTCATGGTTTTATTGATGGAAACAAAAGAATTGCCATTACAGCTGCTTCAATGTTTTTACTAATGAACGGTTATATGTCAGTCGCAAAAGACTTTATGTATAGGATGGAAACAATAAGCTATCATGTGGCTGCCGGTAATATAGATAAAGAACTTTTACTTGAAATCACTACTTCCATTCTGTATGAAGAAGATTATTCAGAAGAACTGAAATTAAAACTTATTGATGCATTTTCTAAAAATGCCGTAGATTTTGACGAATAATCTCTTTATTGACTAATTCAACATACTAAAAGCAAAATAAATTACCCTTATTACCCTTGACAGTTCAAACGTGGGTAAAATAAGTAACTAACAACTCTTAATGTAATCAAATGTAAGCTCATTTATTCAAAATAGAATAAGCATTTGCCCAGATAGCTTAATATTGGAAACCCCCAGTGAGCTTGTGACACTGGGGGCTGAAATTCAAATTTTGTATGTGACAATACTGTTGTTCTATTCAAATAATTATTTTATTTGTATTGAAATACTGCTTTTTACGTCAGCAGATGAAGCCGCATTTCGAAGAATAAATTCACTGGATTCTAATGTCCATTCTTTTGTCTTATCGTTATAGAAAGCCATATCTTTTGCCTTAATTTCCAACTCAACAATTTGCAATTCACCAGCTTTCAAAAATACTTTCTTGAAAGCTTTCAACTCTTTTACTGGACGAATAACCGATGCTTTTGGTTGCGAGATATATACCTGAATAATTTCAGAGCCATTCGTTTTTCCGGTATTTTTAACCGTAAATGAAAGTTTTATTACTTCGTTTTGGCTATACTCTTTTTTATCAGTAGTTATTTTTCCATATTCGAAAGTGGTGTAACTCAATCCAAAACCAAATGGAAACAATGGTGTGATTTTTTTTGTATCGAACCACCTGTAACCAACAAGAATGTCTTCCAAATACTCCTGTTTATTATCTATACCTGGGTATGACGTTTTACCAAAAGAAATGGCCGCATTATCCTCCAATTTCTTTGGAAATGAAAATGGCAATTTACCTGAAGGATTTACTTCTCCAGAAATAATGTTGGCAATTGCATTACCCGCTTCTGAACCTAAATACCAGGTTTGAACTAAAGCAGGCACTTTTTCTAACCAAGGCATTTCAACTGCGTTGCCACTACAAAGCAAAACCGTCAGATTTTTATTTACGGTCAATATTGAATTTATTAGCTTATCTTGATTGTAAGGAAGAACCATCGATTTCCGATCATCTCCTTCACTGTCCTGAAACCAGTTTTTATTCAATCCACCTATAAAAATAACTGCATCAGCATTTTTAGCTACCTCCATAGCTACTGTTAACAATGAATCTGCTATTAATTTATTTTTTGGGTTGTTTTCATCAAACTCTGAGCTATAACCTTTCGTATATAATATCGTTTCTTTACCATATTTTTTTATCAATCCTTCCAACGGAGAAACTTCATAAGCCACTTTGAGCGAAGAGGAACCACCACCAACTACTAAACTTCGGGTAGCATTTTCGCCTATAACAGCAATTTTTTTATATTTTCCAACAGGTATTGGAAGTGTATTTTTTTCGTTTTTCAACAAAACAATTCCTTGTTCAGCAATTTTGCATGCAGCTTCGGAATGTTCAGGGCTGACAAATTTTCCGAAAGGTCTGTCAATACTCATTGTGGTACGGAAAATCATACGTAGCAGACGACTTACTTTGTCGTTGAGTAATTTTTCATCATATTTTCCCGACTTAAGACCCATTAGAAATGGATTTGCTAAATAATAATTTGAATAGGGAGCAGTTCCATCCGTAGATAAACCATCTGTAGATGTTCCCATCTCTAAATCAAGTCCATTATTTACAGACTCATCGGTGTTGTGAACACCACCCCAGTCGCTGATAACAGCACCATCAAATTTCCAGTCTGTTTTCAGTATTTTATTCAACAACAAGTCATTATGGCAGCAATGTTGTCCTCTGAATCGATTGTATGAACCCATTATTGACCATGCTTTTCCTTCAAGAACAGCAGCTTTGAATGCCGGTAAATAAATTTCGTTTAATGCTCTATCACTCACTTCAACATTTACAGAAAACCGATCTTTTTCTTGATTGTTCAGAGCAAAATGTTTTACACATGCTGCAACACCATTCTGTTGAACTCCTTTAATATACGGTACTACCATGCTCGAAGAAAGAAAAGGATCTTCGCCCATGTATTCGAAATTCCGTCCATTTAGGGGTGTACGATAGATATTTATACCGGGTCCCAACAAAACGGTTTTTTCACGAAATCGTGCTTCTTCGCCAATTGATTTTCCATATAAATACGAAATCTCTGGATTGAACGACGCTGCTAAACAGGTTAATGCCGGAAATGCAGTACATGAATCGTTTGTCCATTTTGCACCATCCCATTTGTCCCAGAATACTTCTTCGCGAATACCATGTGGTCCATCCGTCATCCATATTTCAGGAATACCTAAGCGGGGAACACCTTTTGAACTAAATTTAGATTGAGCATGACACATAGCCACTTTTTCTTCTAATGTCATCAATGATATTGCATTTTCTATACGCTTCTCTATGGACTGATGTACATCCAAATAAATGGGCTTTTGCGACTTTAACAGATTTGAGAACATAAGCATGCAAGAAATACTAATAATGATAACTCTATTTTTTTTCATTTTTCATTTTTTTATTCGCTTTTAATTAACGAATCATAAATATTTTTAGTTATAATATAAACAAATTATTTAGTTTAAATTACTCTTTTAATGGATTACATATAGACTAGCACCTAATATATAATTAATTTCAACTATGTTAATATTATTTTAAACGGATCGTTATTGAAGTGCTCAGGAGCATGCAGATGTGCTTCTCCCGGTGCCTTCGGTGGTGTTGATTCCAACTGAAGCGCTATTTCATTGTCTAATTCTATGCGCTCAACTGATGGAGCTACATAGTTGTTTTTTTTAATTATTGTGTACATATAATATGATTTAATTGTTCCTTATTTCCTAACCCTCTCCAATTGGAGAGGGTTAGGGGTTATTAAGGGTTAGGTTTATTTAATTATTACTTTCTGTGTAATACTCTTACCGGCATTAGTTACGGTAACAGTATAAACTCCTGAAGCAAGACTGTTATTCAATACATTGGTTGCATTTGTCAGATTTGCAGAAGCTATCTTCTGACCAATAGCATTGTATACTACAACTTTACCAGTTGCATTACCGTTGACAATTATCTGACCATTAGCATTTGTTGTAATCCACACAATACTGTTGCTTGAGTTCAGACCTGTAGAAATCGAAGGTACACGGAATACTAACAAGAAGCGACCGGTTGAAGAAATTGGATCAGAAGTGAAGCTATAATCTGCTACAGTCAAATCCTGTTCGTAATTCAACGTATTGTCACGAAGGATAATTTGTGTTCCTGCTGTAAAATTGCTGAATTGTGAAGCTTTTATACTAAATGTTCCAGTGGCCAACGTAGTAAATCCAAGTGGAATTTCTGTGTTGTAAGGAATACTGCTCAAACCATTAATTGCAAGTTGTTCTGAACCAACTGAAGTATAAATCTCAGGAACAGCAACAGAATTATTGTTCATTTTTTCTGAGTCATAAGCATCTAGTCCGTTGCTTGCATTAGCATTAAATAATAACACTGTTTCATCCATATTAGTTCCGTTTGAAACCTGCAGACGCAATAGTTGTTGTGTCAGATTCAACATCGAAGGAGCTCTTAAACTACCATCGTTGTATGTCTGAGCATCTCCCTGCAACTGTGATCCTTTATGTGCACGCATAGAATTCTTAAAGGCTATAGCTCCTGTAGTAGAAGAACCATCACCTGCTGCATTTACACGTACCCAGAATGCCTGCATAGGAGGAATATTGCCAGTTACAACAGAGCCATTAGTTCCGGTACCAATCTGACTTGTGCTATTATAGGTATCGAAAGTGTAAATGGATGTTTCTAAAGGAATTGTTTTTGTGCGATACCAGATAGTTGTTCCAATATTGGTTGTTCCGGCATCTAGTAATACAGCATCCCAACTTACATACGATGGATAAGGGTTACCTACCAAATTGAAACCACTCTTGTATGCATCTTTGGTGCGGGTAAGATTCACATTTACAGTACCATCGTTCAATGTTCCATTAAATGTGACATTACCGGTAGCAGCTGTAGCTACTGATATATAACCCTGACCTACATTCAGGTTACCTTCCGTTAACACACTCCATACTCCTGCAGGCTCATTCCAATATTGTACGGAACCAGCACTACTTAATGCAGAATATGCAGCAGTAGTAATTGGACTGGACACATACCAGTTGCGGCCGGCTGTAAGATACTGTTGTACGGTTGCGGTGGTAAATGTACTTGTTCCATTATCAACAAAGGTTCCGGTACCATTGGCATCACTTTTTATGGTAATGCTTGAAGCAGTTAACGTTTTTCCGGTATTGTTGGTCAACATCCCATCTTTTTCGATGATTAAATTACTCGCTGTAGTAAGAGATGATAATGTTGATGCATCAATAGTGCCTGAAATATTGATTGTATTTGCCACTAATGAAATTTCATATGGTTGTTGAACTCCCTCTGCTACTGACCCATTTGTTCCAGTATTAATTGAATAAACCATCTGCCCATAGGAACAACTCACCGAGCTACCTCCGCCTGAAGCATCCCCGCCTGAAGCAGGTATTACTTCCTGTGCTTGTAATGCTGTTAGTCCAAGTCCTAACATAAGCATTGCACCTAAATTTCGTTTTCTGTGTTTCATTGGAGTTTTATTTGACTAAAATTTCCGTATAGCCCTGAAAGGTTTAGCATCTGACTTATTGTTAGATTCACAATCCTGAGTTTCTACCTGGATGATAAATGACTGAGAATTAGAATTCTCAGTACTTGACCAATATTTATTTCCACCGTTATACATTAATTTTGTAAGTCCACTTGCTGTAGAATTATTGATAAAAAAACGATTTCCAAACAATATCTTCACTTCATCCATTGAAGGCAAATACCAGGTATTGGCCGCAGTACCCAAGGTTGTATTAAGAGATGTAATCCAGGTTCTTACAGCACTTGTTCCTGCAGGATAAAGAGGTGTATTGATAGAACCATCACTTGTGCTGTTTGCATTTACTAAAGTTCCGGTACCACTGGTCAATACAGCATTACCTTCAGTTTTTGAAACAATTAAACCATGTTCGGTATTAGTGGTAGGAGTGTTATTGATATATAGAAAGAAGATGATGCCACCAAGATATTCTTCGCCAAGAAAATGATTCCCAACTGTACTTGCTTTAGTTGCAGTAGCGGCATTACCTGTACAAGCTGCTGCAGAAGTTGCTGTTGTTGCAGTAGCTGCATTACCTGTGCATGCTGCAGCGGTTGTGGCTGTTGCGGCATTTCCGGTACAAGCGGCTGCTGTTGTGGCCGTTGTTGCTGTAGCTGCATTACCAGTGCAAGCTGCTGCAGTGGTGGCAGATAGAGCACTCTCTGCATTTGTAGCATACAAGGCATAAGGTATGCTTAATAACTGGTTCGTATTTGTAACAGTATAAGTGATGCCACCCGTTGGGTCAGTTTCGGTTTTAATAAAATAGGGACCATTTGCCCAATTAACAGTACCAAAACCTTCTCCACTTCCAATTTCAAGACTTACTAATCCATTTCCGTTGGTGGTGGGTGTTTGTGTTTCGGTATAAATTACTGTTCCACTTACAGAACCCTGTAGGATACTAATTTTTATACCCACTGCCTGATTTACGACTAAAGTAGAACCATTACGTATTACTGCCTGATAACTCATTTTTTGGGGAGATTGTGCCCAAATGATTGCAGTTAGTACAACTGCTACTAAAATTGAAACTATTTTTTTCATGATTTATTAGTTTTTTGTTGTTTTGTATATGAATATTTTCTTGTATAAAATATTTGGTAAACTACCAAGGAATTGCCTCCTTGTTAGTTTGCATTATTTAATTGTAAAACAACATGTATTAACAGTCGTTTTATCCGTAAGAAATAAAGTGCTGTTCTTTTAGCTTGACTCTAACAACTAAAATTAGAATTTACGAACAGCCCTGAAAGGTTTAGCATCTGACTTATTGTTAGATTCGCAATCCTGAGTTTCCACCTGAATGATAAATGATTGAGAATTAGAATTCTCAGTACTTGACCAATATTTATTTCCACCGTTATACATTAATTTTGTAAGTCCACTTGCTGTAGAATTATTGATAAAAAAACGATTTCCAAACAATATCTTCACTTCATCCATTGAAGGCAAATACCAGGTATTGGCCGCAGTACCCAAGGTTGTATTAAGAGATGTAATCCAGGTTCTTACAGCACTTGTTCCTGCAGGATAAAGAGGTGTATTGATAGAACCATCACTTGTGCTGTTTGCATTTACTAAAGTTCCGGTACCACTGGTCAATACAGCATTACCTTCAGTTTTTGAAACAATTAAACCATGTTCGGTATTAGTGTTATCGATATAAAGAAAGAAGATGATGCCACCAAGGTATTCTTCGCCAAGATAATGATCTCCAACTGTTTTTGCTTTAGTTGCAGTAGCAGCATTACCTGTACAAGCTGCTGCAGTGGTTGCCGATGTTGCTGTTGTTGCAGTATTTGAACTTTCAGCATTTTTTGCGGTTAAGGCATAAGGCACGCTCAATAACTGGCTAGTACCCGAAATTGTGTAATTTGTACTACCTTCGGGATCTGTTTCGGTTTTAATAAAATAGGGACCATTTGCCCAATTAATAGTACTAAAACCCGCTCCACTTCCAATTTCAATACTTACTAATCCATTTCCGTTGGTGGTGGGTGTTTGTGTTTCGGTATAAACTACTGTTCCGGCTGCTGAACCTTGCAGAATGCTTATTTTCATGCCAACTGGTTGACTTACTACTAAGCCACTACTGTTTCGAATTACTGCCTGGTAAGTCATTTTTTGGGGAGATTGTGCCCAAACGGTTGCAGTTAATACAACTGCTACTAAAATTGCATTGATTTTTTTCATGATAGTTTAATTTTTGATGATTTTAAATAATTTGACTTGTTTATTGCTATCTGTAACTTTCAAAAAATAAGTTGCAGGAACAAAATTGTTCATACTAATGTTTGTTTGGTTGCTTTCGATTTTTTTTGTCAATAAAACTTTCCCATTTAAGTCAGAAACCTGATAGCAAAGGTTTTCAACTTTAAAATCTTCAACTTTCAAGATGATAAAGTCTGTAGTTGGATTGGGATAAGCTGTAAGGCTAAGGGTTATGCCTTTGGCTTGCTCAATTCCTGTTGTAATCGAAATTTCGAAAGGCTGTTGCACTCCTTGTGCTACTGTTCCATTTGTTCCGGTGTTGGTAGTATAGACTACTTGTCCTACGGTGAAATTCACCTCTCCACCACCTCCCAAAGCTTTACCGCCTGAAGCAGGTAAAGTTTCTTGTGCTTGTATTCCGGACAGTCCAAGACCTAACAAGAGTACAGCACATAAATTTAATTTTTTGTGTTTCATTCTGTTTTTTTTAAGATTAATATTCGTTTTTAATTCGTAATTTTATTAAATAGAATCAGTTTATCAGTTTTTTTATGACTGAAATCTTCACTCTGTAATGAACTCTATTAATTATTTTAACTTTATCAGCTTGATAAAAAACTATTTTACAGAAACTTTAGTTGAATTTCCATCAATACTAACAATGTATAAACCATGATTCAATGTTTTGGAATTAAATGTTCCGTTTGCATTTACTGATTGTATTTCGCGTCCAGAAATATCAAACAAACTTACAGTAGCTTTCACATTTTCAATATGAATTATATTATTTGATGTTGATATCTTATAATTATCAAATTTTGAGTCTGTTACACTTGTATTTAATGATAAATCTTTTAAGCTAAGCTCATCCATACTTATCTGGAAACCCGAACCACCCCATGTTCCCATTTTGGCAACTAAATAGAAATCACCGGTAGTGGCTGCTGTGTAAGTAGTAAAGGGACTTGCATTCAATTTGAAAGTACCATCTTTTCGGGCACCAGTATAAGTTCCCCAAATATCAAATTTAGCAATTAGAGTTCCATTAGAAGTTCCATAGTCGGCTCCTCCACCAGCAGGTGCTGTTGCTCCAATATAGACTTCAGTCCAGAAATTGCCCAGATTGGCTGTAAGATCTCTGAATGCGCCATTAAATTCATAAATATGACCCGCACTGAGACCCACTTTTTGGTAAATTGCATATTGAACACCTGCACCACCGGCAGGTCCATTCACATACAAACAACCTCCTGCACCTGCTGTAGGCTTGTTATTAGTATTATTCCAGGTTGCAGCAGGATAAGAACCAGCAGGTGTATTAAGATAATCTACTAACCAAAAGTTAGCATTTTCCATATTACCACCGTAAAGCAATTCGCCTACTGGTAAAGTTGGCTTTGCATTTACAGTAATAAAATTGGTTTTTACTAATGTTGAAAAAACACCAACACTTGTATTCGTTGCTTTTAATGTTACTGTATAAATTCCTTGTGCTTGATAAGCATGTGTAGGATTTGTTGCCGTGCTTAATGCAGAACCATCACCAAAATTCCATTCGTAGGTATCTGCATTTGTTGTTGTATTTGTAAATGTTACGGTCAATACCGGAAAACCTAACAAATTATCGGCAGTGAAGCTTACATTAGGAGTAGTTTTAAACTGAACTGTTGCAGGAGTTCCTTCATTTCCACTAAAATCAATTGGTGTAACTGTTAGATTATAAGCTGTAGCAGGAGTCAATCCGGTTAGTGTATTGCTCGATAAGAACATAACTTCTGAAATTCCATTTCCGGTAACATAATAGAACAAATCACTTAGGTTATCACTACCTGTAATATTCAATGTCGCAGTAGTTCCGGCAACATCGGCGGCAGTACATGAAGAAATGACAGGTGCTGTAACATCACCGGATACTGAACTGTTTTTCGCTGTAATATCATAATTTACACGTTGTGTTTCGGTAAATTCATTAGACGAAGTTTCCTGTAAGAATGATAATTGCAAAGGCGATGGAATGGTAGCGGTAGTTGTTCCAAGGGTATAATTCGTTGTTGGAATACGGGTTTGTAACCAATTTTCAGTTTTCGCCGTAAAACCGGCACCACCCCAGTAGCGAAGTTGAGATGACCAACCATTGCCCTGAATGGTTGTACCAGTCAGGTTAGTAAGCCCCCACGATTTATTTCCAATTGTAACCACTTTAAAGTCACAGGTTTTACCCGCTCGTAAAGTGGTAAGATTGATAGCACCTTCGTTGTATTGATCGTACAATCCAACAGCAGTTCCTTTGATTGAACCATGAGTTAATGCAGCCATAACATTAATCGAGAAAAGTGGAATGCAAAGCATTGCCGCCAGTTTTTTGAGTAGTTGTTTTTTCATAAAGCACATTAGTTTAACGAGAATTTGTTTAAAATTTAGAATGCACAAGGGGAATATAGCTCATTTACGAGCTATAAAAATGGTGCTGATTTAATGGTAGTGCAAAAAGAATTTTTGCACTACCATTGGAAACCTAAAAAAAACTATTTTACTGAAATTTTTGCCGTGTTGCCGTCGACACGTAGAATATATAATCCGGCATTTAATGGTTGTGAACTAAATTTACCAACAACATTAACAGATTGGATACGACGACCTGAGATATCAAACAATTCTACAGTATTTTGAACTCCATCCATAGTGATAATATGATTAAAAGTGCTAATTGTATATTTGTTGTAATCTATTGAAGCAATCGCATTGGGACCAACTACAGTTATCAAACCAGTAGAGGTTAACACATCGCTCGATCCGGTATTACTGGCTGTTAATTTCACTGTAAAATTACCGCCTTTAGTATAAATGTGTATTGGATCTTGAAGTGTACTTGTACCACCATCGCCAAAATCCCATGCCCACGAAGTTGCATTGGTTGATAAATCATAGAATTGAACCGATAAAGGAGCTATACCCGAAACTGTTTCCGCATAAAAATCAGCTTTTACAGGCAACATTTCTTTAAGTGTAAGTTCGTCCAATAAAATATCCTTAACAGATGAAACATTAGAACCCATTTTAAGTACAAAATAGTATTTACCATCAACAGTTGGTTTGAAGCCTGTAACAGTCACTTTTTTGCTGATTTGCACATCTGCTAGAGTTTGAAGGCCATTCCAAGTGTCCATTCCAAATACTTTAGTACCTAGTGTAGTAGTATAATCTACTCCATCAGCTGGTATAACTGTGCCGATAAAGCCTTCGCACCAGAATTCAGCCACCCCTTTAACATCTTTGAACAGTCCATCGAAAAAATAGGTATAACCCGCCTTTAAAGTTACTTCTTGATAAATAGCTGTATTAAAACCTGTTCCAGAAGATTGGATACGAAGATTTCCACCTAATCCACCAGTCTGAGTGGCACCGGTATAATTCCACGTGAAGGTAGATACATCCGCAGGATTACATTTATTCGTTGACCAGAAATTGCCATTTTCCATATTACCACCATATAACATTTCACCCGGAGGTAAAGTAGGTTTTGTATTTACTTTTACAAAGTCGTTTTTAATCAACACTGAGTCACCTTTTTCATTTGTAGCTGTCAGTTTTACATTATAAGTACCAACCACAGTGTAGGTGTGATCGGGATTTTGTAGTGTGCTTATAGCTGAACCATCGCCAAAATCCCATTTGTATGAATTAGCAAATTTGGTTGTATTTGCAAAAACCGTTTTCAATGCAGGGAAGCCAACAGCATTGGTTGCTGTAAAACTTACTGTAGGTTTGGTTCTGGTTTGGGTTAATGACAGTTCATCAATCGCAATTTTAAATCCGGTACCATCCCAGGTACCCATTTTCAATACAAAATAATAATCGCCAGACACATCGGGCGTATAAGTTGTATAAGCTCCTGCATGAATTCTAAATGTTCCGTTCAAACCAGCAACCGAACTTCCGGCAGCCCATGCATCAAATTTTGATATCAATTTGCCTTCTGTGGCACCATAATCAGCTCCACCTCCTAAAGGTTTTACCCCTATGTAAACTTCTGTCCAGAAATTCTTAAGATTAGTGCTTAAATCACGGAATGCACCATCAAAAACATAAACAGAATCAGCACTTAAATGCACTTTTTGGTAAATCGCAAATTGCACACCGGCTCCTGCAGCAGCACCCTCAACATACAAACAGCCACCCCGGCCGGCATTGGTTGTAGAAGTTGTATAATTCCATGTGGCTACAGGTTGTGGGTTGGTGCCTGTATTTAAGAAATCTACTGTCCAGTTCGCTGCACTTTCCATATTTCCACCTTTTAGTAAACCACCACCAGTTAATAATGCCAACGGAGTTACACTAATGAAGTCTGTTTCAATTTTTGTATTGCTCCCCTTTTCATTTGTAACAGTTAGTTTAACTGTATATTTTCCTACTGCTGCATATGTATGAGTTGGATTCTTTAATGTACTTGTTCCACCATCACCAAAATCCCAGGCCCATGAATTAGCTAATTTTGAATCATCCGTAAAAGTTACGTTTAATGGTGCAAATCCAGAGCGTACATTTGCTTTGATACCTGCAATAGGAGCAATACGATCACTGGTAAGTTTTAACTCATCAACTATTATATCACAGGTTTTAGTAGTTCCATCCCAGGTAGTTGCACCCATTTTCATCACAAAATAATATACGCCTGTTGTTGCAGGAATATATTGATTACAACGGGGAGCATTGAGTTTGAAGGTTCCATCTGTTGCTGAAGGGTTATCCCATGTTCCATATACAGCAATTTTAGTTCCTTGTGTTTCACCATAATCGGAACCATCAACCGGCATTTGTCCTATATACACTTCACACCATGATTGTTCGAGCGTGATATTTTTAAAAGCTGCGTCAAAATTGTAAACAGAATCTGCCGATAAGGTTACTGCCTGATAAATACAATACTGAGAATTGCCCGCAGTAGTAACAGCAACTACATGTAATGCACCTCCAACTCCTGCCGTTGGTGTTGCCACAGTATAACCCCATGTTACTGTCGGATTTTGAGTTACTGCATTATTCAAATAACTTACTTGCCAGATACCCTGGCTTTGCATATTGCTATTGGCAAGTTTATTCCCGCCAGCAGCTACTGCCGAATAAATACTTAAGCAGTACACCATTAAAATAAGAAGTTGTTTTTTCATAAGATCAATTTTTAAAGTAATTAAATATGTATATATTTAACCCGTAGCGCATTTGGCTTAGAATGCTTGAAAAGCACATTGGGGTTTATTTTACTGTTTTCTTAAATAAAACTTTTCAGCTTACAGTTTTTCCCAATAAAGTTATAGAAAAATAGCTTTTCAGAAAAAAATGATTTCAAAATGAAAAAAATAAGCGAATTCATAGTACGAAAAAATGTGTTTTAGTTTAAAATTGACCCACAGTTAAATGTGCTTTTAATACACTATGGGTTAATATACTTATTTCCTCGCTCATTTTTGTTCGTAAATATTACATTTTTTGAAATTTTTTCACCACTAAAACCCCTGATTTTGTGTATACTACAGCTAAATAGGCACCTTTAGGCAATTGTGAAATATTAATATTTTGTTCATTGCTATGTATTAAAATTTTTGCTGAAAGTGAACAAATTTCAACATTTTCTATATCCAATCCTGATACATAAATCGACGAAACAGCCGGACTAGGATAAAGAGTATATAATTTTTCCATTTCCACATCGTTTATTGCAGTGCTTAACGGAACCCATTTAATTGAAATGTTTGTAAAACAACCTACATTAGGAGTAGTAAGAGTAACAGGTGCTGGTCCTTTTGTAAATGTATATGCCTGGTAACCACCCGTTGGAGTACCATCATCATCAGTCATTTCGATATTTACTTTATAATCTGCATCGGCTTGAAGAACACCTGTTGTATTTTTGCCGTCCCAAGTTCCAGTAATCGTACCATAATTACTTCTAGTAGCAGATGTAATGGCATTTACAACATTTTTCGTTGCTAATGTTTTCCAGTTAGTTAAATCACTGGTATTGCTACCGCTAGCGCCAATAACTGTTTTAACGAATACGTTAGAACTTGAGCCAATCCAATTAGCAACAAGATTTTTTGTGCCATAATTAGCAGTGGGAGATGCTTTTGTTGTAAATGTAACAGTAAGTGTTCCGGTCGTCTGGGCAAACATAGTTGCACTTAAAAATAAAGCGAAAATTGGTAAAATTAGTTTTCTCATTGTTGAATTTGTATTTATTGATTAAAAATTAATTGTTTCTTAATATGTTGTGCTTTTGCTCAGAAAACCTATAAAGCACATAGGGTTTACTTTAATAGTTTTTCCTTTTAATAAAACCTTTCAGTTTATAGTTTATACAAATATATTTACAGAATAATAGCTTTACAAAAAAAAATGTAACTTGAAAAAATAAAGCCAATCAATAATACGAATAAACATTTTTTTTAAAAGTGACCTTCATTTATTTGTACATCAAAAGCACTACGAGTATATTTAATAAATTCATTATTCACCATTTGGAAAAATTGAGATACTTGCCGGAACAGAATAATTATTAAACTTATCAATAGTATATACTGAAATTTGATAGCCTTTAATTTCTAAGTTGGTTAATTTATAGGTTTCAACTAAACTATCTAAAACAATAGTAGAATCCTGTAGTAAAATAGCATTTTTCACAGCAATATTACTTTGTGGATTTTTCCAGGTTAGTGTAGCTTCTTTTAGCCCGTTAATAACTGTCAGGTTTGTTACTTTTGGCGAATACACCTGAACATTTTTGAGATAATCTTTGTAATTATCCTCCATGCTATCACAATTTGCAAACAGCAGAGAAACTAAGAGTAAACTGATTATTTTAAGTATTTTCATAATTCTAATAGTTTATTGATTATCTAATCCGTATAAAGTGATTTCTGAACCATATACATTTGTTTCACTACCATAATTCGACAACACACTGAACTTTAAATAACGAAAAGGTTGAGATACTGATTCCAGGTTAAATTCATGACCATCAATTGCTGCTTTTATTGCTGTAGCAGGAATATTGCCTGAAGCATCGTGTGGATCTCCAATATCAAATGTTCCTAACGGAGTCCATGTAGACAAATCATTACTTACGGATATTGAGAAAGATCTCATGTTTTCTTCTTTATAATAGTAATAACCTGTACTTACTCCATTTTGCTCTGGGTTCAAATACTCGAAGGCTCGCTGCCATACTACGAAGCGATTGATGACCACTGTTTTATTTAAATCTATGACAATATCTAACGGCCATTTAAGCATACCCCCATTATCATCTCTATTGATAATAAAGTAACTGTTGTCAGTATTTACTTCTTTTGTGTCAATAACATCGTCCCAAAAATAAATAAGTCTCCCTTCCCATTTGTCACCATCAACTGACAAGTTTTGAAGTAACGTCCAACTTTTTTTGTCAATTTTTTGTTCCAACAAAGGTTTATACTTCCCTACCTGAAGCGAATCTGTTTTGTTTCCGTTAAAGTCTTCTACCCTTACCGAGAAATTGTATTCAACGGGGTCTAGCCCTCTAATCATAATTGTCGGTTTACTTAAACTTGAGGATAAAATGCGTTCATACATTTTGTCACCCTTACTAAATTTAACATATACAAACACTGTTTTTTTGTCAGGATTATCCCAGGTTACACGCACTCCACCCAAATCTTCTTTCATCTTAAGACTTTCCCGAACAAGATAAATAAAAGATTTAAATGGTATTACTTCTATCGAAGTTGCTTCGGAGTTATTATTACTTCTGTCCACTGCATACAATTTCACTATATGTGGAGTTTCATCTGTAAATCCATCTATTTCGATAGAATCACCATAATGACTAGACACTTTAAAAACTTCATTCCCAAGCGAATTCGTGTACACTGCCTTAATGTAAAGCAAATCGTTATCGGCAGGGGATGTAAATTTCAATATTGCTCCACCGTTAGTAGCTTTATAAGTAACGTTTGTAACTGTTCCGGGAGCTGTGGTATCCAATTCATCTACTTTGCAAGCTGTGAACAATGTGATGATCAGGATGCTTACAACAATCAGATTTGTGACTTTCTGGAATATTTTAAATTGATTATTCATCGCTTATTTTTTTAATATTTAATATTTACAAATTACCAACCCGGATTTTGAACTAAATTGGAATTTACAATTATTTCATTGTATTTAATTGGAAGCAAATAATCACGTGGAGTAATAAATGAGCGCTGTCCAACTGTTTTCATGATATAAAAAGTTCCGGTCGAGGTTCCATCAACACTCCAACCTGTAACAGGAATATTGAAATACTTATCTCCTTCTTTCCACCGACGAACATCGAAATTGCGGTGACATTCAAATGCCAGTTCTATGCGACGTTCCTGTTTAATAATTTCGCGTAACCCATCAATACTTTTGTGTTTGTTTACTGTTTTTGCATACAATGGATTCTCCCAAGCAGTTTCAACAGTAGGAACACCAGAGCGAACACGTATTTTATTTAGTGCATCGTACACTTTCTGATCCGGACCATAGTATTCATTATAAGCCTCTGCATAATTCAGATATAATTCTGCCAATCGGATAAGTGGCCATGGATATGTAACCAATTTATTAAAAGCATCGCCTTCTGAATTAGGATGACATACTTTTTTCAGCACATATCCGGTTATTACATAGTCATTTGTATTACCACGTCGTCCATAGGTTTCTCCTTTTTTCATTAAAAGGTTCCATTTTTGTCCCCATGTTCTATAAATTCCCTTATCAAATCCAATCGATGCATAAAAACGTGGTTCACGACCCAAATGCAAGTTTGGAATCATGATGGTAGTTCCGGTCATGGCGTGATATTTATCAGCATCAGTTACTCGTGCTAAACTGAAACGATTCGCATATTTAAAAGTAATATCTTCATCGATTGGCAAACCATTTTTTGTATAATAAGCTTCTGCTGCCTGAATGGTAGGTGAAACCCATTGCCATGCTGCAGCCTGAGCAGATGCATCGGGATTTATCATCATCGATGCAGCTTGTAAGCTCCACCACTCACCGTTATTTACAGGATCTGAACTTCCCCATATCAGTTCGGAGTTCCAACGGTCGGTAAACATATATCTGTAATTGTAGAGCGCTTTAACTTCGGGTTGTTTATAATCAACAGAATCAAAAGCCGGAACTTTATCATTATATTCATACAATTTTACACCATTCGAAGTTGCTTGATTGATAGCAACTTCTGCTGCATCAAGTGCTTTTTTCCATTTTTCTTTATCATAAGTAGTATTGAATAATTTCACACCATCTTTATCTTTGAATGTGTCATAATAGTCCCCATTACCATTAAATAATGGACTGGCAGCATACAGCAACACACGCGATTTAATTGAATAAGCTATTACCTTATCGACTCTTCCTAATTCGTTGGAGGAGGTTATACGGGTAGGAAGATGTTCAATAGATTTGTCAATAGTAGAAACTATATAATCAATGACTTCATCCACTGGCCTTCTTTTGATGCGAACTTCTTCTACACCTGCAGTGATTGGCAAATTGACATCAACTATCGGAATAGGACCATACTGACGGAATAGCAGAAAGTGATAATATGCTTTCAGAAAAATGGCTTCCGATTTCCATGTTTCTTTTTCTTCAGTTTTCATATCTTTTACTAAATCGATATTTTCGATGAAAATGTTACATGCTCTGATGGCTTTAAATACTGATTCCTGAGTACGGCCATATGGGTATGTATCTGCCCACAATCCCATAAGTGTATTGTCAGCAGTTTGTTTTCCACGCATCATTTCTACACCCGGCGTTTCTTTGGCTAGGGGTGTTGTAAGTTCATCCGATGCAAAGGCATAAGTAGAATACACACCATCCTCTTGTGGTAAATAATGATAACATGTTGCAAGAGCCTTGTATGCTGCATCTTTACGTTCAAACATAAGCTCAATTTCCTGAGCTTTATCAGGTATGATGTTTAAGTAGTCGGAGCAGCTACTTAGTAGAAGAACTGCTAATATAAAGTAAAATATAGTTGATTTTTTCATTTTTATCTGTGTCTTTTTACAAATTAGAAATTTACGTTTAATCCAAAATTAATAATTTGTTGTGGGGGATAACCTAAACCTTGACCTCCCATTTCGGGATCCCATAGTTTAAATTTACTGATTACAAACAAATTTGTACCCGAAGCATAGAAGCGAGCCTTTTCCACATTTATCTTTTTCATGAGCTTTGACGGTAAAGAATACCCAAGCTCTACACTTTTCAATCGCAAAAAACTACCATCACGCAACCACCAGGTAGATGGCTTTTCATTATTCGGAACAGATGCAACCGACATACGTGGCCAGAAAGCATTTGGATCTGGATTATCATCTGACCAATGATTATCTGCAATAATTTTTAATGCGTTTCGCTCATTTACGAAGGGAGAAATTGAAGTTGGGTCGATAAAGAATGATGACCGACCAGAACCTTGAAAGAAGAATGAGAGATCAACGTTTTTATATCCAATGGAAGCACCAAAACCATAAATAATCTCTGGCACTGTTGGAAATCCAATAGGTACCATGTCCGAATCATCAATTTTTCCATCTTTGTTAACATCTACATACTTGATATCTCCTGCCATGTACTTTGCTTCGTTCGAATTGGCTGTTTGGTTATATTGAGATGGAGAATTTATTACATCTAGTTGATCAATAAATAACCTTTCGGCTATTAATCCACGTGGTTGATTCATCGGCTGACCTATACTGCTCATATACGGATATGGATATTGTGGTTCGCCATTCTCCACAATCTTGTTTGTGGCATAAGTGAAGTTAACACGAGAGGTTATCCAAAAATCCTTGTTAACACTTACTTTGTAATCTATCGATGCGTCAACACCGTGTGATTCTGCTTTACCTATATTGCTCGCAATAGGTGCAGTAAGTCCCATTGTAATTGGAATATAATCACGCATCATATAAATATTTGACCTGTTTTCAGTAAAATAATCTATCTGAATACTGGCATTACTAAACAATCCCAATTCCAATCCCCAATTCGTTTTTTCGGCAACTTCCCAAGTTACAGCCGGATTGGCATAATGTGAAATGTTATAACCATTATATACATTCCCAAAATCCTGACCCCAACTATAACCCTTTCCACCATCATTCAAATTTACATTTGAAAGGTAGTAAAATCGATCACCTGAAATGGCATCGTTACCTACTAAACCATAAGTAGCTTTAAACTTGAGCAATGAAATTGTTTTCTTAAGCGTTTCAGGGAAAAAGTGTTCTTTGGTTACTACCCAACCCAATCCTGCCGAAGGGAAAAATCCAAATCTGTTTTTTGGTGAAAAACGCTCTGAACCATTGTAACCGAAATTTAATTCAGCCAAATAACGTTCATCGTAAGCGTAGGTTGCACGACCTGAGACACCCATATTTCTGGATGGTAATGAAGCATAAACATCAGTTCCTGAAGAATTCAGAAATTCTCTGGCATAAACTACTAATAACCCTCCAACATCGTGTTTCTCTTTGAAAGTTCGGTTATACTGACCAACCGCTTCAAAATAAAAACTGTTCGAAGCTAATTTGTTGATAGGGCTTGTGCTTAAATACTCTGTTCCTTCGCTTATCTGTTCAATACTGTGAATTACACCTGTTTCCGTATCGACCTCTTTCATGCCATAATAAAATGGTGTAAACCCGCGTGAAGTTTCACTCATGCTATAAGAATTCAGCGATGCCATTCCACGCAATTTAAGCCCTTTGGTTATCATGCTCAAATCCTGTTCAACCTGAAATTGAGCTGTAGTAGTTGAAGAAAAACGGTCTTTGTATCCTCTTACCATTTCGGCATAAGGATTTGGAAAACCTCCATTCCCTTTATTTCCAAACAATACATGGTTTACATATTGAGTACTTTCATCCTTATCATAATACTTTGGAAAATTCACTGGGTTTGCCTGCATTACCATCGTGAATATACTCCCGGCATCATTTAAAGGGCCATTATATCTATCAATCAGCGAATAAAATTTAACTGCTGCCTTTGTTGTCTTGGTTAGATTAACATCGATATTTGCACGTAAGTTATAGCGCTTAATGTCGATATTGTTATTGAAGTTATTCATTTTATCAACATTCAATAAGCCTTTTTCGTCATTAAACGAAACTGACAGATAATATTGAGCAACTTCACCACCACCACTAACACTCATGTTGGCTTTCTGATTCATAACTGTAGATTTAAACAACTCACTATACCAATTTACATTGGGATAAATTTGTGGATTTAGTCCATTTCGCGTTCCTTCAATTTTATCTTTTGAATAATAGAGCAAGGCTTCGGGATCACGCGTTCGCAACGACTTATTATACAACTCCATATAATCAACTCCGCCTAAAAACTGATTAGTCATTGTAGGTGATGAAATCGAATTTTCGACACGAAATGTGATACTTGCCTTCCCTTTTTTTCCACTTTTGGTTGTTACTAAAATAACTCCGTTAGCACCCCGAGCTCCATATAATGCAGTGGCTGTGGCATCTTTCATAATAGAAAAACTGGCTATATTATCCGGTTCTATTCGAGCTAAATCGGTGGTTGTTACTTCTAATCCATCTATCAGAATAAGAGGACTATTAGCATAACCGAACGAGGTTACGCCACGTATAAAAAACTGAGCATTATCTTGCCCTGGTTCACCAGAACGTTGATAAGATATAATACCTGCAATTTTTCCGGCTAAAGCATTCGTTAGATTGGTTGGAGCAATTTTTAATTCGGTAGGGTTTATAGTATTTATTGAACCAATAACACTGTTCTTTTTTTGAGTCTGAAATGCAACTACTTGTACTTCACCCAATGTACTTGATGATTCTAATAACACCACATTAATTACTGTCTGATTTCCAACCTGTATTTTTTGAGAATTAAATCCTACATAAGTAAATCGTAGCGAATCTTTTTCATTCAAATTGGCAATAGCGTATTTCCCATCTATTGATGTTATTGTTCCATTCGAAGAACCAATCTTAAATACTGATACGCCCGGCAAAGGATTACCTTCTTTATCAACAACTTGTCCCTTAACTAACGTTGACTGAGCAAAACTCATCTGCGTAATAGTAAAAAGGGCAAATAGTAAGATAAGGTTTGTAATTGTTTTTTTCATTTTTAAATTGAGAATTAAGATATTAAATATTAGATCACTTTGTGGTCAACTTATATTATTTGAAATTTTTGGGCTATTACATTTTGTTGGTCTGTTACTTTTACAATATAAATTCCTGATTTTATTCCATGAATATCTATTTTTTCAATGGATTGTTTACTTATAAGCATGCCTAACTTCCGACCTTGCAAATCAAGTAGTTCTATAGTTCGTGATTGTTCATTGTCAAATTGCAAAAAAAAAGAATCATGTACTGGGTTTGGATATAAAGAAAAGTTTGTTGTTTTTATTGATTCTACAGGAGTCAACTGTGAAAATTGAATCCAGTTTAAATTATATCCATTGGTACGTGACAATAAGCGTATTATATTTTTTCCGGATGTAAGTGGAATAGTTGCTGATTGAGTTTGCCAATTTTGCCAACCACCTGTCTGAGTAAAGGATACTGTTTTGACAGGAACCATACTTCCGTTTTGATCCTTTAAAACTGCTATTTGTGCAGAAGTTGTATTTACAGAAATACGAAAATCCATTTTATAATCTCCACTATTTTGTACCCATACATAATAATCCAAATACTTATCAGCAGCGGCATATGAAGTATTTTTACCAGCACCCGTATCGGTACAAGTTTCGAATGTAAATCCGTTATTAATTGTATAATCTTCGGCCTCTATTTTTCCGGGAATCATTTGATTTACTATTGTAAGATTTGACACTTCTGCATTTTGAAAAGTACTTAATGTTTGAGTACCACTTGTACAAGCAGAGGTCGTATAATCTATCTTCAAAATGCTTGTGTTGAGTATAGGTTCTGCAATTTTAATGTCAATTCTTGTGCTGTCTGTTAATGAAATATCAGTTGCAAGTATTGTAGCAGTTTTTCCATCAATTGAAATAACGAAAGGATTACCCACTAGCGAATAAACGGGTTTATTCATTTTTAATGTAACCGTATTTGCCCAGTTTGCGGTTTCGGCACTCAACATTTCAAATGCAGTACTTTCAACTGTTTTTGGATTACGAAGTTGAAAGTAATTGAAGTTTACACCTCCTTTTTCGAAAACGATTTTTACTTTCACATTCCCCGCGGGGATTATAACATTTGAAATTGCACTTGTTCGCCATGTTGACCAACCACCTGAAGGAGTTAAAGTAACACTTTTTGAGGCTCTTTTCCCATTCACTTCTACATAAACTTTTGCCGATCTGGATTGACTGGCATAACGCAGTAATATATTATATGTCAATTTTTCCGCCGATTGGATGGTATATTGAGTCCAATCACCATTTTCAACCCAACCCACATGATATCCATTGTTGATAGCATCATTACAGCTTCCGATATCAACCCCATCGTTTCGATATAGCCAACCATTATCCCATGCAGTATAATTACCATTGCTAAGATGATAGGTTGCATCAAGACTATCATTATAGGCATAGCCTGCACGACCATAATCATAATCAACTGCATAGATAGTGCTTGAAGTCGTATTTGTTTTGTATGGAAGTGTTTCTGTGGTCTGAGGTTGACGAATCATGGCATCGATAACGTCGTGCTGTATAACGCAGTTTTCCAGTTTATGATTATCGGCAAAAGTCATTACTGCCTGAAATGCATTATCAACGGTAGGCTTTGTTGCATTTCCCTTCCAATAATTTATAAGGTTGGTATAATCACTGTTAGTGGTTGCTTTTAGAATATTATTTATGCCCGATTTCTTTTCTGGCCAGAAAGACCAACCAATATTGTTTTTCTCCATCAAAACAATACAATCCGTAAACCAACGGTTTGAGTTTTCACCCGATTCTCCTAACCACACCGGGCAATTGTTATTATTACGTAGATCAATTATCCATTGAATAGAACTGGCGTCGTTGTTATTCCAGTATTTATGGAAACTGTATGCCATGTTTGTATCCCAGGTTGGAGTTAACCCTGAATAATCATTTGCAAAACCGTTACCTTCAATCACAATCATGTGATTAGGATCAACCTCGCGAATAGCGGTAGTTACACGTCCATACAATGACCGTACCTGAGAATTATTACCTTCAGGGAAACTCCAGTTTGTTTCGTTTAAAAGGTCGTAGCCGGCAATCCATTTATTCGTAGCGTATCTCTCGGCAATTTTTCGCCAAAGCGCCACAAATTTTGATTTGTTAGCTTCGCTTTCCCATAGTGATAGTTTTGAAGAGTCATAATCAGAGATTCCTGCATCTTTACCCTGAGCACCCGGAGCACCGTGCATATCGAGCATTACATACATTTTGTTTGTAGCACACCAGGCCATTAAACTGTCTAGTCGCACAAATCCACTCTCGAGCCATGTATTTACTCCCTGAACAGGCTCTTCTTCAATGGGCAAAGTAAAAACTTTATAATGCAAAGCTGGGCGAATACAATTGAAACCCCACCGTGCCATAGAGTCAACATCTATTTTTCTAAAATGATTATCGAGCCATTTAGTGTAAAACTGGTTTGTTTTATCAACCCCTATAATATCAGTTAGTTTCTTTTTAAATTCCCATTGAGTGTCTGCTGTACCTGAAGTTTGCATCATGTATCCTTCCTGAAGCATCCAATTTCCTGTGCCCAGTCCTTTTAGAATTAGATTTGCACCATTTTTATCAACGATTTGCTTGCCGGATGTATGTATGTATCCATTTTGCGCTTGAAGTAGAAAAGAAAAAAGGAAGACAAAAGAAAATAAAAGAAATTTCTTCATGATATATTTAATTTGAAAACAGTTTGATTTTTGACGAAACAAAAATACACTATATAATACACTAAAAATTTATCGTGATTTTAAAAAGTATGTGAGATTAACCTTTAGAATAGCATAACACATTGAATACAAAATACATAAAACATTTTAGGCAAATTTTAAAGTAGTATATATAGTAGTTTATTGAGTTGAAAAAAATGATTTTTTATGATTTTTACTACAAATAAATTTCATTTCTGATGGTCATTCTCATTCCAATAAATATTTTATCATGTTTCTTGTGGAAAAAAAACAATCTTCGTTATAAGCAAAATTGTAGAGGGATAGAACTATTATTAGTAGTAGATGAAAAGTTGTTAAGCCAAACTTGTTGGTCAAATAATCCAATAATATTTAAACGATGGAAAAAAGGTTTTCGAACACTATCTGAAATTGGATTCAAAAAAATCTGGTTATCAACGAATTTGAGAAATTTTATTGTCAAATTCTTCTTTCTGTAGGTAAGTTCTGTTTTTTGTTTTAGTGCGATAATTGTATACAGTAGTTAAAGAATAACGCAAAAAAATGTGAAATTTTATTTCCATCGCTTATACCCAAGCGAATAAGAGCTATTATTCTGAGTTTAGGGTTAAGGGATTCATCTTTTTCAGAACGAATCTATCATCTCATTTAATAAGTTATTCACATTTTCTACAAAATCGCTCAAACTTCAACCATATTCGACATATTTTACCTGTATTAATATCTAAGGTTCACACATCCTATATCAATACAATCTGTTTATACATCTTAATTTAAAAAGAAAAAAGTATGTTTTGAATAAATAACTTCTAAAATTAATCTACCTTAGAATTCTTTAAAAGCAAGAAATTTGCAATAGAATTTTTATCTGACGAGATTTTTAATACATACATTCCAGCGGAAATGTCATTAATGATAACTTTTCTGATTAATCCTATAAAAGTTTTAATCAATTTACCTGTTAAATCATAAATATCAATTCTGTCAAATGGTATATTATTTGGATTTGAAATTAGGATCATATTTCCAACCGGATTGGGATAAATACTAATATTTTTATTTGAAGCCGGATTTAGTAATTCTGTATTTAGTTCAGAAACAATTTTCACCACATCAAAATCGATATCTTTTCCATCGTCTACACTTAATTTGAAATAATAATCTCCTTGTTTAAGTTCCGAAACTGTTGTTACAGCTGCACTAGGATTAACGATTACAGCAGTTGATGGACCTGCCAGCTGATCCCAATAGTAAACAAACTGATCATTATCTGCATCGCTGCTTACATTTCCATTGAGAGAACCTAAACCGGAAAAATTACCAGTACTACCTGCATCGGCATGAGGTACCAGATTGGTTGAATTTACAAAATTTCCATTCAAACTAAACGAATAAAAAGAAGAACCATAATCTGTTGCCCTCTTTACACAATTAACTTTTAAATACCTTCCAGACAATGAATTCAAATTTTCAATCGTAATTGTTCCACCGTTAAAAGCGGTATTCGAATAATAATTTTGCCATGATTTACCATCTGGAGAAATCTGAATATTGAAATTTGATGCGTAGGCAGTTTCCCAGATTATTTGTATAGCTCCGGGCCGTACCTGATGCTGTAAATCGACTTGCCACCACTGACCATCAAGCCATGCGGATGCCCAGCGTGTAGCTACATTACCGTCTACTGCCATCGACGCACTATATGTTCCCGATTCAAAACCCGAACAGATTGTCGGTTTCATCAAAGCTAGATTGGAATCGGTTCTGGGAGATTGAACACTAATAGTTATATCCGCTGAGTTCGACCCGCTATTATTTGTGCCTGTTAAACGAAAAACGTAGGTTCCTTCCGATATAAATTTTACAATCGTCAGCGCAGAAGCAGGATCTTTTATGACTGCTCCGGCCGGACCAGAAACCTGTGTCCAAAAATAATCCAGTTTTTGTTTGTTAATAGCGCCGCCTGACAAAGTTCCATCAAGAATTGTTTTAGCATAAGGCAGGTAAAGCTGTGATTCTGCAGCAGCAATTTTAACATCAGGAAATGACTGTAAAATATTTCCGTTCACAACAACTTCAAAAATGGAAAATCCATATTTGACACCGTTGATTGAAGTCCTTTCGAAACATGAAATCCTAATATATCTACCATGAACATTGTTGACAGAATATGATTCAGTGCCACCCGCACCGGCAGTTATGTTTTCGAGCGTTGTCCATTCGGTTTTGTTGAGTGAGCTTTCTATTTTATACGATTTGGCAAATGCACCTTCCCAATATATTGTAAATTTCTTAAGTTCGGCATTTGCCTGCAAATCAATTATAACACTCTCATTTTCAGTTCGGGCTGATTCCCAACGTGAAGTTAAATCTCCATCCACTAGATTAGACGCTACATTTGTTCCGTAATCAGAAGAAGTGGTTACTGGTTTTTGATAAGCCAAATTATTTATTTTCGGATCAACCTGAGGATCAAAGACTTCAAAATCACGTGAAAAAGTGTTGTTCGTTGCATCCCATTCTGCAGAAGTACCTGCAATGAATGCAAGATCACCAGAAAGTAAACTCTTTTTAATCTGATCCGGATTCCATATTCCTGTAGAATTGATAAGCCGTACCTGACCGGGAGCAATTTCGGATGTTACATTCGCCGAGGAAGCAACCTTAACGCCATCAATAGTAAAATCAATTGTAAATGGTGAATTTGAGTTGTTCATCGTGTTTCCCTGATTTTTTACCAATGCATAAAAACTAACCTCTTGTCCCACTAACGGATAACGGGGCATAGTATAAATTTGTGTAATTTTCAAATCTGGTTTTTGTTCACCATCGACAAGTAAAATATTCTTGCTTAAAGGTAAATTATCAGATGAGCCTCCTACCCGGATAGTGAAATTACCCGACTGAGCTTGATATTGAGTACCGTTCCAGAAATAAAAATCATCAGCACATAAATGGAAAATTACCGTTTTGGTTTCGCCCGGTTGAAGCGCTACACGTTCAAAACCCCGAAGTTCCTTTTTTGGCATCCAAAGTTCGGGAGCGGAAGGACAACTTAGATAAAGTTGAGCAACTTCTTCACCTGCCACAGCTCCTGTATTTTTTATTTCTACTGAAACATCAATTGGTTGCCCCGATACAGTTGCATCGGTGACTTTCATGTTACTATATTGAAATTTAGTGTAACTCAATCCGAATCCGAAAACAAATTCAGGAGTAAGATTGTGTTCGTCGAACCAGCGATAACCCCCATCGAGATTATCGGTAAAATGACGGAAGCTGTCTTCTGACCATGCCGGAAAATCACTAACCTGTTTTGGCATGGTAACCGGCATACGACCGGCCGGATTGTAATCGCCAAAAAGTACATCCGCGATAGCATTACCTGCTTCCTGAGCCGCATAAAAAGAATATACCAGACCTTTGATAGTTGAAATACAGGGATTAAGACTACACACACCACCACTCTGAATTACAACCACTAAATTTGGGTTCACTGAGGCAAGTTGCTGAATCAACTTTATTTGTAGCCCTGGCAAGTCAATGGAACCTGATTTCCGATCAGTACCTGTACCGTAACCTTCACCTTCCTGAGTTGCATCAAGTCCACCAGCAAAAATTACTACATCCGAATTTGCAGCCGCAGTAAGTGCAGAAGTGAATCCTGTTTTTGAGTCCGAATTAATATCACATCCTATTACATAAGTTACATTGGCAGCCCCTACTTTGGCCTCAATGCCACTTTTTACACTTATGGCATAAGGTGGAAATGTTTCGCTGCTTCCATAACAATTAAGGTTTTCAGCCGCTGCATTCGGTCCGATAAGCGCGATTTTCATCCCAGTTTTTTTAAGCGGCAAGATAGGAATTCCCGAAGTAGAGTTCTCATTTTTAAGGAGAATTACCGATTTTTGAGCTGCTAGTTTGTTCGTTGCATTGATTTCCGCTGTTTTAGCATCGGTTGCATTACCCACCGGAAAATAATCAAGCATACCTGCCAATATTTTTGTTTTCAAAACCCGTTTAACGGCTTTGTCCAAATCATCTTCGGAAACCTGCCCATTAGCGACCAATCCTGGAAGATTATTCGCATAATTATCGGAACCCATACAGATCTCAGTACCCGCTTTTAATGCCTTTTGCGAATCCCAAACTGCACCCCAGTCAGAAACCACATAAAAAGGAAATCCCCAACGATCTCTCAATCGTGTGGTAAGTGAGGCATAACTTTCACATCCTTTATCGCCATTTATCTTGTTATACGATCCCATCACACACATCACACCTGCATCCTGCACCAAGGTCCGGAAATTATAACCTGAAAAATCCATCAGCCAACGATCAGTTGCGATAACATCCATATTGTGACGATCGGATTGCATACTTTCTCCCATAAAGTGTTTTGCTGTTGCAATTACCGGACTTTGTTGAATTCCGATGGCTTCGAATTTGCCAACCTGTCCGGCAAGATAAGAATCTTCACCACCACTTTCAGATGAACGGCCACCACGCGGGTCGCGACAAATATCGATGCACGGACCTAATTGTTGGTTCCGGTTAAATGCCCAAAATTCGACACCCATTGCCTGTCCAACACTCAATGAAACTCCCTTGTCCCATGTTGCCGCCATAGCAATTCCGGTCGGAAAAGCAGTAGCAGTTCTTCCATTCCTGTTTGCAGCAAACCTTACACCATGAGGACCATCATCCATAGTGAGCCCCGGAATCCCTAACCGGTTATTCGAGGGAGTACCACCAAAACTACTGTTAATGAGTTGATTGATTTTTTCTTGAGTAGTCATTGCATACACCAATTGATTTATGCGTTGATCGAGAGGTGACTGAGCAGTTGACCGAAATGAGAAAGAGAAGACAAGCACGAGAGTGAACAGAAGTGATTTAAAGTAATGTAATTGCATCATAGACAGGGCTTAATAAGTATCAGATTTGGAATAGTGTGATTTTGACATAACAAAAATATACTATTAAGACAATGATGATTCCTTATATAATTAGAAAGTATGTAAAGCACAACCACCTAAGCATACATAACACTTATATTGTGACACTTACATTCATGTCATAAAAATAAAAAGTAGTATGTATAGTAGTTGATTTAGTTGAAAAGACTGAATTTTATATCGATTTCTCCAGTAAATTAATTTAATTTTCTTTGTTGAATATATTCATATTGCATTATTATCACATTTCATTTAAAAAATGGTTTCGATATATGGAGTAGGGAAATTAAGATTTGTTACAAAAATGGTATACCTGTAAAAAAAGGGGGACGGCAAATTCTTTGATCAAATCTGCCATTAATAATAATCTCGGGTTGAGACAAGTAATTCATTGCAGCATTAAATATTATCTGGTAGCAATTCAGCACTAGAAAATAATATAAACAACAATATTAGTGGAAAGTATAGTATTCTTTGAGATATAAATATTAGTAAATTTGTGAAATAAATATTTTTAAAAAAGCATGACTTCGTTCAGCGGAAAACTGTAATGTTAATGGATATGTGATATCCTATTGTCAAATTCTTCTTTCTGTAGGTAAGTTCTGTTTTTTGTTTTAGTGCGGTAATTATATACAGTAGTTAATGAATAACGCAAAAATTGTGAAATTTTAATTCCATCGCTTATACCCAAGCGAATAAGAGCTATTATTCTAAGTTCAGGATTAAGGGGTTCATCTTTTTTCAGAACAAACCTATCATTCTCATTTAATAATTCATTTACTTTCTCAACAAAATTCGGGAATAACTGTAAAAAGGTGTTATCGAAATTTTGATATAACTCATCAAATTCTTCATCTACGATGTCTTGAGATTGTGTCATTAGCTTGGCATCGTTTATATTTCCATCTTTTATTTTATTATGTACTTTTTTACGGAAATTATCAATTTTATTGATATATGTGGAACAAAGTTCAATAAACCTACCGATATATGCCTCCTTAATAGTATTTGATTCGGACAACTCATTGTTCGTTAAGTTTAAAATATGATTTACTGTAGTCAGATCGTCATTCAGTTTTATTAGTTCTGCATTCAAATGATTAAGTTGGTCATTTGCAAGTTGTAGATTTTTTTTGGCAATAGACAAGCGTTTTATTTGCCTGTAAATAATAAATAAAGTGAAAACAAGCAAAAGCAACAAAGAACTAGTCAGGATTAGATAATTTTGCAATTTGGTTTTTTGATTCTCAATTTTAGCCTTATAGGTTTTATCTATCAGTGAAAATATTGAAGAGCTTTGCAAATTTCTTAATTTTGCATTGTAAAACATTGTTGCGTCCCATGAGAAACGAATATAATTATAAGCATTACCGATATCACCTTCTTCATACAGTATTTGGGCAAGCATCATTAACGATGCCTGATCTTTGATAGCTGACTGAATGTCTGAAATGGCAGAAAGTGCAAGATAGTATTTTTGCTTTTCCTTATTGCCTTGCCACTGATATAACTGAGAACGACGAAAAGTCACTAAAGCATAATCGGGTGTCCCTGAAGTAGTGTTTGATAGCGAAATATCATTCAATTTCAAGGCTACATCAAATTTATAAGCATTTCGTGCACTATCTTCTTTTAATTGTAAATATAAAGGGTTATCAGGAGTTATTGTAGCCTTTAATGAGATTAATTTGGCATCAAAAACTTTCCAATAAACCTTAGATTCTCTCTTGTCCTGAGTATAACTTGCAAGTTCACCATATACTCGTAGATAAGTGTTGTAATAGTTAATTAGTCTTTGATTTGATAGTCTTGAATAATCAATGTCCTCTAATAAATCAACTGCTTCTTTATATGATCCGACTGATCCCATTAAATATGCCATCTCTAGTTTACTTTCATATTCCTTATTTTTATCATGAAGGTGCAATGCAATTTCAATGTTCTTGTTTTGATAAAGTATTGCAGAATCACAAATATAAGGTTGGTATTCTTTGTATAACAGTGAGTTTGTTTCATATTCGGTTGTTGAGAAAGGTTTAATATGTCGTAATTTCTTTTTGTAACTTTCGATGCGTCTTTCCCTCTCTTGTGTATACAAGTTAGATTTTGAGATAGTACTGTCCAACCTTAATAAAACAGCCGAAAAATCTTCCTGCGAAAATAACACATTTGAGAATGATAAAAATAAAAAAATAAAAAATATTCTTATTATCAACTTGATATTATAGGTTATTGATATCATTTGAAATAGGGTGTATTAGAATTAAATACTTAGTATATTGCTTAGTAATGAATGAGTCTTTTATAATTCACTCATTTTGATTTAATATTTTTATAACAAGGCGCAAAGTAAATTCAACAGCAACATCATGCAAAACTACATAAAGTATATCAATATACAAAAAAAGAAATTTTCAACTATGCTGAAAATTTAAAAGGCCGATGCAATCAACGCCATTACGCCAAACCGCTGTTAGCGGTTGGCATTTTGGTTTTTATTCAAAGAATCAAATTAAAGAAAATATAACAAAGTTCTTGAATTTAGTTCTTAATCTCTTTCTCTACCGACTTAGCCGTGTCAAGAACGGTTTTTTCAAAGGGAATAGGTTTCCAGTTAAATGTCTTCATCGTAGAACTTACATCAGCTTCAATGGTGTTTCCTATAAATGGTAGCATTCCCTTCATTTCGTCATTAAATTTTGCCATAAATTTCAATAAAAAAGTAGGTGCCAGTCTGGTGCTAACTTTATCATATCCATTTGATTTCAAAATTTTTGCAATTTCCTGGATAGCATGAGGTTTTTCTGTGGTAACAATGAATCGCTTGCCGTTAGCATTTTCATTTTCTAACGCAGCCACATGAATAGCAGCTACATCTCTTACATCAGACATTACTGAATAAGCGTTGGGCAACATGGGCACTTGTCCTGTAATTAATTTTTTGAAAAAATCCATTGCTTCAGCAGCTAAATTGCCTGTCAGCGTTGGACCATAGATCGGTCCTGGATTAACAACAACTAATTCTAATTTTGAATCTCCCGTTTGATTTTTTATAAATTCCCAGGCGCTTTTTTCGGCTAGTGTTTTACTTTTGACATAGGCAGTTACGCTTTTCTCATTTAAATTAGTCCAACTGTCTTGATTGATTTTTATTAAACCAGATTGCCCACCGTGCATAGCGACTGTTGATGAGGTAAGCACTAATCGCTTAACACCTGCTTTTTTAGCAGCTTTCAACGCTCTTAATGTTCCTTCAACTGCAGGTTTGATTAATTCATTTTCGTCTTTTGGAACTTTCACCACAAAAGGTGACGCAACGTGCAATACATAATCACATCCTTCCATTGCCTTATCCCAACCTGCATCTTTCATCAGGTTTAATTCGCAAAATTCTAAGTTTCCTTTGGGGTCAATTTCTTTGGTAATCCCTTTTACCACTTCATCGGTTTTAGATAAACTCCTAACCGAACCTCTTACGGCATAGCCTTTTTTTAATAATTGGGAAGCGCAATGCTGTCCTACAAACCCCGAAATTCCGGTTACTAATACTTTTTTCATTTTTATGTGTCTGATTAAATTTTTAAATAATAATCCAAACTTAGAAATTGACTAAGTTTGGATTATCGTTGCGAAAACTACAAATTACATTCCTGGTATAATTACCACTCTACCTTCTTCAGATTGTAGTTCATTAATGCGAAGGTTTTTATAGGGTTCATACTCCTCTGAGTGGTACCAGCCTTCGGCTGCTTCCATACTTGGAAATTGAAGCACGGCAGCCCAATTTCCATTCCAATCTCCTTCTTTTACGTTTGGCGCAGGAGTGCCTGCAATCATTTGCCCACCATGTTTAATTAAAATTGGGATGGCAAATTGTGCATAACGTTGATTTAGTTCTTCAAGGCTTTCAACCTTCATTTGAACCATAATGTAGGCTGGTTTTGCCACATTAACATTTTCTGTGTTTTTTTCTTGATTTTCCATTTTTTTTTAAGCTAGAAATTATTACTTTTGTTTTGCAAGCAAAGATAATAATTACTTTTGAAATGCAAGTAATAAAAATAAAATAAATTGCATTTTGCAAGTAATATTAATATAAATTTAATATGGAATATAAATTTCGAAGCGAATGTCCTATCACTTCAGCCCTTGATATTTTAGGAGACAAATGGATATTGGTCATAATCAAACTGATGCTGATACAAGACAAAAAGACGTTCAAAGAATTCACAGAAAGTGATGAAGCGATTGCAACCAATATTCTTGCTTCTAAGCTAAAATATTTGGAAGAAGTGGGGATTATAACTAAATCTCAGCTTCCAGATAATAAAAAAACAAATCTATACTTGTTGACAGAAAAGGGCTTAGCCTTAACACCTATTATTGTGGAACTGTCTGTTTGGAGTGATGAAAATCTGAGAGAACACAATAAAATAATGAAAGAAAGTCCTGAAATTGAAATTATGAAAAGCGATAAAGCTGCGTTTGTTAAAATGAAACAAAAGAATTACAAAGCAAAAATTGCTTTGATAACTGGATTAAAAGATAATTCATTGAAATAAGTATCGGGTATAGAAAATTTCAGGAAGAGCTCTATGTTTATGAATTAATTGATTTAGAAGACCTATTTATTTAGTATCAATTGCTCGTGACGGGGTACTTTTGTAAATTGTGCCAATACAAAGCTATAAGAACCAAAGGTCAGGTTTTACCTGAAAGTTCATTACGGGCAGCTCCGCCCGGCAAATCCCCAGCCCCAAAAAATCCCCGCCCCTCGTACCTCTGGGCTTGCACGGTCTTTTTGTCGGCTTCCACACGGAATAGGTGGTTTAGTCGCTCCATTCCACAATCTATTTTATAAATTCATTTGGTATAATTTTTTATTGTAAAAAATGCAAACGTGTCTGTTCCATATATTCTTTTATCTTTTTGTGTAATAAATTAGGCATTTTGTGTAACGTTTGTGTAATGTTTGAAAATAAAAAAGACTTACACTCTCATGTAAGTCTTTCATTTTCAGCAGTCGGGATGACAAGATTCGAACTTGCGACCACTGGTCCCCCAGACCAATTTTATAAGAATATAAACAGCTATATTAAAGCACGTTGACGTGACGCAAGATTTCAATTGCAGTTTATTTGCAGTTTTTACTTGATTTCTCTCCACATTTCATCCCAATTCACATCACTTTCATTATCGAGATTTAATTCTGCAAATGGGGCAATTCCTGTGATAACTCCGTTAGATTCCATTAGTGTCCACTTTTCCCCATCGATAAGTATTTCATCAGGCAAAGAGCTTATTTTATCCTGAACAGCCTGAAAATTGAAATGAGGACATTTCGAGAGCTTCAATAACTCTGCTTCTTGAATAAGTTTCTCCCGGATCTGCTTTTTATCGATAATGAATTTAGTATAGTCATTGCTAAACTGACCGAACGAGTACCAATGAATAAACTGGTAGCATGAATTCTCAAATCCGATCCCCAGCAAATGCTTACATCCCCATCCGTGACAATCATCACTTATCCGGCAATAAATAGCATTGGTATATTTTTGCGAACAGGATGAAATTATCATTACCAATTATCTTTAGGAATTAAACTAAGACTTTGAATCAACTCGTTTTTAAACTTTATAACCTCAACCATTATTGGAGCTGAAACAATATCTTTTGGCTTTTCTTTCAATAAACCAAACATGGAAACTAAGCCGGCTCGAACATCATTTATTTCAATTGAGTATCTTATCTTTCCCTCTTTTATATCGAGTGTAAGAATATAGTTAATTACCCCGCCAATATTCACTGAAGTATTTGCTACTTTTTGACTATAACTATAATTTTGAATTGAGGTGCAGATAATTTTATCCTTTTCATCTAGCTTGATAGTCGATAGAATTACAGTATTATTTTTCTTCAGCAGCGTATGAATTTCATCTATTGACTTATTATCAAAGCTGATCACTCCCTGATAGACAGGAAAACTATCTTTCAAAACAACTGACTGAGCAGATAAAAAGACAGGAAAAAGCAGTAATAGGATTATATTTCTCATTTGGGTTGTAATTTTAGTTCGTGTTGATGTTCTACAAAATAATTAGTACAAGCTTCAAGTTCCTGATATGAAAGTTTAGCCGGATTGAATTTTTCCTTTCGTTCTGAAGTATTTACTTTAGCATCCCTTTTATTTATTTCTTTGATATAATCATTCAAAAACATATCTCTCTCCTCTTTCATCTTTTCTAATTCAATCTTAGGTACTGAATTAGCTTTGATTTGGGCCATCTTATTACGAAGCTTTGCAAACTTATGTAAAACATAAATCAACAGCAGTGGGGCTATGAAAATGAATGCACCGATTATCATATCCTCGTATTTCTATCTACAATTTTAATAACGTTGTATAGTTCAGCCACATCTTCCAGATTTACTTCAAAATTTTCAAAAATCTGATTAAGCGGATGGCAAATCACTTTCCCATTTTCAACTTCATGACTAATAATTTGCTTTACAGTAATGCCATCATTTTTCATACATAAAACAAAGTACCAATCTTTGATATGTAGCTTACTTGTCCATAGTTCCCGCTTTACCTCACGTCCTAGAATTTTATCACCATCGCAAATTGCGCCCCTAGTTCCATCGTCCATTGAATCCCCCTCGACTTCAAATACTCGGTACTTACCTCTATAATTCTTATCAACAATCACCGGGATTGTTGGGAGACTCTCAATGTACTCTACATCTCCATATCCTTTGGTATATCCGCCTTGAGCATGAATAGGCACAAAAGGGATTTGAATAAACTCTAAGTTACTTATTGCCTTTGCTCCAGTATTCACAAAATCCAAAAAGAAATCAAGACTTTTATTTATTGCTCCGCTAATTTCCTTTAGCGTTTCAATCTTCATCTCTTTTGCTCTTAATCTTCCGTCGAGTGCTTGAGGACTGATATTCAATGAGTCAGCAATAGATTTAAGTTTAAATCCATTATCCAAGAGTATTTTTCGAACTTCTTCACCGGACATAAATAAAGGGTTATTAGTTAATAATTATTAAAATAGAAAATAAAATAAAGACATGTGCAATTTATATAAAGGAAAGTCTTTATATTTGCACTGTATTTACAAAGCGATAACAAAACATTAAGGCATTGCAAAGTAAACAGCAAAGATACAAACTTACAATGATTAAAAATAATCATTTTGAAATTTTTAAAAATTCGGATATGGAAACGGTAATTGACAAAAGCAGATTAATGAAAAGAGCCTGGTACTTGACAGAAAATCAATACGGTTCATTTGCTTTCAACCTAAAAAAAGTGTGGAAAGAAATGAAAGATTATATCAATGAAAAAGCCGAACAAGCCAAACGCGATTTAATGCCCGAATATCAAGGTTGCAACATTCAACCAACAGCAGAAGCAATGTATAATTTTTATCACGGTACTGGAGCATCAGAATACAAAGGAGACTAACACATGGAAACAGTAGACTTAATAAAACATTTCGACAAGATGACTTCAATTGCTGAAATGATAATTTCAGAAGCTCACAGAGTTGAGCAGTTGGAGAACCTCAAAAAAGAAAAGAACTGGCTTTTCTACTCACACGATGAAATTGTATCAGAGCGATACAGGTACGACCACAAAATAATCATTCATAAAATGGCATTAGAGAGACTAAAAAATTACTACATAAAAAATTCTAAACTCAATTAAAATGGACTTCACAGAACAAAAAAGACAAATCATTGCACAAATGAAGCGAGGCGATAAAAAAGCCATTGCCCTGCGTGCTAGCGTATCAACTGTAACAGTTTGGAGCGCACTTGGGAAATCATCTATTAACGAGATGACAGAAGCCGAAAAAACGGCTTGGATTGCAACCGTTGAGTATATCAATGAAAGACAGAACGGTAACGATAAGATTGAAAAACAAACATCAAAACTTGCAGGGAGACTCTAATATGTTGACAACTAGAGAAAATGAAGTAATGAAGCTCACAGCTTGGGGCAATGGAGCTAAAGAGATAGCTGATTTCTTGCATATCTCTACGGTAACGGTTCAAAACCATATCCACAACATAAAAGATAAGCTACACCTGAATAAAGCTACTGAAATAGCTGCATGGTTCTTTTGTCACGAATTCAATATTTCAATGGACTTAAACCCAATGAAACGACAAATAGCCAGTATTGCAATGCTACTATTAATCGCATTCGAAGTATTCAATTTCAACGGTTCAGACATGAGAGCACGAAGAGCGCGAACAGGTAGAAAAGGTAAAACAGAACAATACTATGAAGTATGACAGTGATTATTGACATATCAAACAAAAGGTGGTTTGCAGAAAAAGAAGCCGTTGCTTACACTAGTTTTTCAACTGAAACACTACGAGAAGCCCGGGACTTGAATCAACTTCCATTTCGCAAAAAAGGCACAAAGATAATCTACGAAAAGAAAGATTTGGATGCTTACATGGAGAGCCTGGACTTACACAAAGATGGACGAATTAAAACCTATAAAAAACATACAGCATGAGTTACACAACATCATTTGACACAGCAAATAACCGAATGAATCATGATTTCGGTAATGGGAATTCGGTAGTTACAGACTTCAATCTAGCTACAGCGTACAAATTACACAATGGAGAGCCAAAGGAAAGCTTCAGTATTAAAAGTATGCATCCGGATCACTACAGAAATATACTTGTAAACATTGAAAAATCACTTGAATAATGGGAGCAACTAAAAATGATTTCATAAAAGACCGTCAGTTAGATTCTGACAACTACGATTTAGATGATTTAATCAATAATTCAGAATAGCAAATTTATGAAAGAGCTACACGAAGTTAGGTACACAATTACGGACAAGGGAGCTACCTACCCAGACCAAAAGAAAGAGGTCATTTTGAAAAAAGGAGATACGGTAAAAACTGCACTCGAAAGAGAGCTGAAAAAATACAGGCGGGCTTTGAGCCTATCAACAAAATTTGAATTCAAAATAATAGTCAGCCAATTGGTTGGATATTGCCAATAGTAATTATAAAATAACAACAATTTCAAACAACAAAGATTATGACACTTATCAGAAAACCGTACGAATTAAGCGTACAAACAAGAATTAAAGCCCTGATCTACGGACAGGCAGGTATGGGAAAAACAACCCTAGCATTGAGCGCACCCAAACCGCTTTTGCTAGATTTCGACAAAGGTGTTCACCGCGTGAATTACGGGCATCAAATGGACACCGTGCAGGTTGAAAGTTGGATGGATTGTGAGAATGTACTCAATGAAGATTTAAGCGCATTTGAAACGCTAATCATTGATACTGGAGCTAAGATGCTCGACTTTATGTCTGAGGACATTATTAAGCGAAACCCCAAAATGGGAAAAGCAAACGGAGCTTTGACACTTCAGGGATTTGGTGAACGAAAAGGAATGTTCAGACAGTTTGTGAAATCAGTAATGACGAAAAATAAACACTTGATTTTCGTTGCACACCGGGACACTCAAAAGAATGGTGATGATATTCGCTACGTTCCCATGTTCGGTGGTAGTTCCTATGATGATTTAGTTACAGAACTTGATTTGGTTGGGTACCTTGAAGCGGATGGACGTAAACGCAAAATCACTTTCGACCCAACAGACCGCAACGATGGGAAGAATACCTGTAATCTTCCTGCAACAATGGAATTGCCATTAGTGGTTGACGCTTCAGGAACGTCACTTCAAAACACTTTCCTACAAACATCGGTAATTGAACCATACATCGCAAATCTTCAAAAGCGTGTCGAGATTGCAGCCAAATTCAATGCTGTAATGGGAGAGCTAAATGAGCAAATAATGCTTATCACGGATGATTTATCAGCAAACGACTTCGTTGGAAGGATTGATAAGTTTGAACACGTTGCTAACTCCAGGGCCATTGCTGCAAATCTAGCCCACAATAAAGCTATCTCGCTAGGTTTGAAATTCAATAAGGAAATCAAGGGTTATGAAAAAGTACAACTTCAAAATTCATTAGTATGAACACAGAAATAAAAAAAATAGACATTCAAGAAAAAGACCTTGAATTGGTAGTAAGCGAGAAAACGCTTGGTAGTTTAACCACAAATGCAAAACAAATAAAAGCATTGGTTGAGTCAGCACTTCCAAACTATGACATTGCTAACTACAACGAAAACAACATTGACCTTGCAAAAAAAGACAAGGCTATGTTGAACAATGCTTCAAAGGTTTTGAATACAAAACGAATTGAGTTTGAAAAGGAGTTTTTGAAACCTTTTGGAGAATTTAAAGAAGTAGTAGCCGAAACGATTAAATTGATTTCAGACTGCACTTCAAAAATTGATGTGGTTGTAAAACAAAGTGAGCAAATCGCCAAAGACCAAAAGCGTAACGAGATTAAAAAGTATTGGGAAACTAAGCAATTCAGCTTAGTTTCATTCGAAAAGATTTTTGATGAAAAATGGCTGAATAAAGCTTCAAAAGAAAAGGACATTTTCAAAGAGATTGACACCAAAATATCAAAGATAAACGATGATTTGGTTACTCTTGAAGCCATTGGACAGGATGTGGAATTATTGAAATCAATCTATTTGGGTGACCTAGATTTGAATAAAACAATTCAGTATGCTAACACGCTGAAAGCAAACAAAGCAAAAGTTCAATCAACTGAAACAATGCCAACTCCAACACCTGTTGAACAGCCCAAAACAGTAGCATATACCGCGCCTGTAATACCTACTCAACAACCCGAATCAACAACTTTGACAAGAGCTTTCAAAGTTACTGCAAGCAGAGATTTGATAATTGAATTGGGGAACTTTATGAACCAAAAAGGAATCATTTTTGAAAAAATCGAGCTATGAAAAATCCGCTTAACTACCGCTTTTATGCAACCCTTTTGGACAAATATCAGAGCTACTTATCAAGTTCTGATATTTACAACGAATTCTGGGGCTACAGCGAAGACCCGGAGTTCACAGAAGATGAGTTTGAGGAAAAGCAAAAACAATCGCTGATTGATGCTATCAACAGAGTTCCTTTTGATAGTGAAGCCACTGACCGTGGAACTGCATTCAATGAGGTTATCGATTGCATAATTATGAACTGCAAATCCGAAAAAATGGATATCACATCCGACAAAGAAAATGGATTGATTAAAGTTTTTTTTAGAGAACGAGAATTCATTTTCCCAATTGCTCTTTGCCTTGAATTTTCGAATTACTACAAAGGTGCAATCCCACAGGTTTATTGTGAATCTCCAATTGAAACAAGGTTTGGAAACGTACTTCTTTACGGATACATTGATGAATTAATGCCATTCAAAGTTTGCGACATAAAGACTTCAAGTAAGTATTCAGCAGGAAAATTCAAACGCAACTGGCAACACATAGTTTATCCTTATTGCCTGAATCAACAGGGAAACGATGTGAGCGACTTCGAATACAATGTAGCTGTAATTGCTGCAAGAAGCTATTCAACATTCACTGAGCATTACGCCTACGTTCCAGAGCGAGATAACAAACGCCTGGTTGAGCATTGCGAAAAGCTAATTGAGTTTATCGAACTCAACAAAGACCAAATCACAGATAAGAAAATTTTCAATCAATACTAAAAACAACAAATTATGAATTTCGAAGAATTTAAACAAGAAATCCTTGACAGAGCCAAAAAAGCTAACGCTTGCAAAGGTCAGTATCAAAGAGCTGCAGAAGCAACTACTATCGATGAATTAATCGAAGTGCTGAAAGACAATATCAATTTTGCTAAAAACAATGACATTCTAACCATTGAATTAAGCAAACAGTATGAACGCCCTGAATTATTCAATGTCGGTAAAGAGAATGCCGGATTTTTCAACAGTGGCTACCTCAACAGTGGCGACCTCAACAGTGGCGACCTCAACAGTGGCTACCTCAACAGTGGCGACCTCAACAGTGGCGACCTCAACAGTGGCTACCTCAACAGTGGCGACCTCAACAGTGGCGACCTCAACAGTGGCTACCTCAACAGTGGCGACCTCAACAGTGGCG
>JBAXPM010000029.1:0-42045 GCA_037132235.1 Paludibacter sp. | reverse complement strand
CGTTTATCATTCTGGCCGGTCGTCAGACCAGCGACGGTGATACAGCGCACGTACCCTCGCAGGTTGCCGAAAACATTGGTATTCCTCAGGCAACATTTGTTGAAAGTGTAAAAGCCGACGGCGAAGGCAACGTGATTGCAAAACGTATTATCGAAGGTGGTTATCAGATGATGAAACTACCAATGCCTTGTACCATTTCGCTTACTCCAACCGGAATTCCGCCACGCAAACCATCGCTCACAGGTGCTATTAAAGCCCGCAACGCTAAAGTGACCGTGTTCGGAATTGATGATATCGGGCTGGGAACAGAGAAAATCGGTTTGGGTGGTTCGCCAACCATTGTGGCCGGTGTGGTAAACATTGTGAGCGAACGTGCTCCGATTATCATGTCGCAGGGACATACCGAAGCTGCTTTGGTAGATAGTTTGCTGGCAAATTATGCCAAAGGTGCCAATGTACTTGAGAAAAAAGAAAAAGCCGAAAAGAAGGTTGCAGAAAAACCTGAATTTCCGTTCTACGATAACCGCAACGGTGCAAAGGGAATTCTGACATGGGCTGAAATTGCCAACGGTAAAATTGCCCGTCCGTCTATCGAATTGCTTACTCCGGCACGTCATCTGGCCGATCAGTTGGGCGAAGGAACCAAAATAATGACCCTGCTTATTGGTCACAATGTAGCCGATCAGGCACAAACGCTGTTCGAACATGGTTCGGACGAAGTGATTGTGGTGGAAGATGCCAAACTGGCCGAATACCTCGTGTTGCCTTTCTCGTCAATCTTTGCACAGGTAATCAAGGAACGTAATCCTGAAATCGCACTGTTTGCCGCTACCACTTCGGGTCGTGAACTTGCTCCGCGTATTGGTGTAAAAACCGGTAGTGGTGTAACTGCCGACTGTACCGGACTGGAAATTGGCGAATACGTGAACCGCAAGGAAAAAGTAATCAACAAACCGATTCTGCACTCCCGCCGTCCTACTTATGGCGAAAGTAAACTGGCAACCATTCTTGGTTTCGTTTATCCGCAAATTTCTACTGCCCGTGCGGGTACCTTCGAAGTGCCGGCTAAAGTGGAAGGACGCACCGGAGTGGTTTCAACTTTCAAACCAAAATTAGATAAAAAAGAATTTTCAGTTGAAATTCTGCAAACCGTTCGTGGCGAAGGTAATTCTGTAAACCTGTTCGATGCCGATATTATTATTGCCGGTGGACGTGGTACTACCAGCGACGGATTGGCATTAATCAAAAAACTGGCCGAAGCACTGAAAGAAAAAGGCGTGAAAGCCGAATGGGCTTGTAGCCGCGTGGTGGTTGACGAAGGTTTCTCGGAATATGCACGTCAGGTAGGACAAACCGGTAAAACCGTTCGTCCGAAAGTGTACGTGGGCGTAGGTATCTCGGGAGCTATTCAGCACATTGCCGGAATGAAAGAATCCGAAAAAATTGTGGCTATCGACCATAACCCGAAAGCTTCTATCTTCCACTTTGCCGATTTCGGTATCGTGGGCGAATATACCGACATTCTGCCCGAACTGATTGAACGTGTAAAAGGCGGATTTACATTCGGTATTGAACCGGTGAAATGACCCCTAACCCCTAAAGGGGAATAAGAGAAGAAATAAAGAGTTGCACAGCCTATTGTGCAGCTCTTTTTTATTGAAGCAAGTCTGTATGTGAAAAAATACGCTTATCTTTGGAGGGAAAAATAATAAAATCAAGCTCAGACAGTAAATATATGCGCTATTCTATAGCGTATATTCAAACTGAATAGCGCAATAAATCTTAGAAACCATAGTAAAACGGTCAAAGTAACATGGAAACGATTATAAAAATAGCAGATTTATTGATACTTGGACTAATAATAGCGACTCCGATTATTTTACTTTTGACAGTTGAAAAAATTAATATGAAAAGGACTTTTCTTGTTTATTTTCTAATAGGTTTAATTGTTCTAGGTATTCTAATCTTTGCTTTTTCTTGGTGGTGTGACAAGTCATACATGATACTATTAAGAAATTATGGCTACAACATTGACGGAATGAATGACATAGAAATTTACGGAAAAGTTTTACCAAGTAACATGGAGCAAGTAAAAAGACTTGAAACAAGTATTATGGGAATTGGTTGGCCATTAAAAGCAATATTCGATTATGTTTATGCAATTCCATATTTGTTATTTATTTATCTTGGTAAGATGTTTATTAAAAGATTGGCAAACAACAAAATGAAAGTATAGCATAAAGTATGTGTTAAGACCCCTGCTACCACCCGATTTTCATCGCATGGTATAAATAAAGATTTTGCCAAATGATGCCACTAGGCTTTCTAAGAATCGTAGAGCAGCAAGAATAATAAAATTCGGAGTGCGACTTTAAGTCGCGCCCCGAATAACAAACAGAGAGTTGCACAGCCTATTGTGCAGCTCTTTTTTATCTGAAACCTTCGGTAGCTTTGTGTTATCGGGGGTTTTATATTAAACCGTATTATTTGGAAATAAACACATCGGATTATTTAAAATTCAGAATTGTATATTTGAATAGAAATCGTAAATTTGTAAATCGTAAATCCACTTGCATGAATTCATTCCTTTACCGCGTTGCACAAACATTTCACAGTCATTATCAGGAAGATATCAGTTCGCTGATATTCGTTTTTCCAAACCATCGTGCCGGGCTTTTCTTTCAGCGTTATCTGGGTGAAGTGGTGGGTAAACCGCTCTTTTCGCCTGAAATATTGACCATCAACGAGTGTTTCGCTATGGCTTCAGACTGGCAGAGTGCCGACCGGCTGAACATGCTATTCAGATTGTACCGCATTTTCAGGGAACACAGTCAGAGCGAGGAGACCTTCGATTCGTTTGTGTACTGGGGCGAAATGCTCCTTGCCGACTTCAACGATGTGGATAAATACCGGGCCGATGCCCGTCAGCTCTTCACCAACATCACTGAACTGCGGGAGATTGACCGTATTTTCAATGTATTTTCTCACGAACAGATTGCCGCTATAAAGCAGTTCTGGAGCAATTTCGAACCCGTGCAGGAAGGCAAAACCAAGGAAGAATTTATTGCCACCTGGAAAATACTTTATCCGGTTTATGAGCAGTTCAGAGCCGAGTTAATTGCCGAAAACACCGCTACCGAAGGCATGATTTGCCGCGACGTGGCCGACCGCCTCGAAGCCAAGGAAGATATCCCTGAGTTTACCGGAAAGCAGTTTGTTTTCGTAGGCTTCAATGCCTTGAATCCATGCGAGAAAAAGCTGATGGAAGAACTTCAGCGACGCGGACAAGCTGATTTTTACTGGGACTATGAAGCTGCAGAACTCCGCGATTCGGATAACCCGGCTTCGTTGTTCTATGCTGAGAACATCAACATTTTTCATTCGAAATTTCCCATTGAACCGGTAGTTGAGTCATTGCTCGAAAAAGAAATTGAATTGATTGCTGTTCCATCGGCAGTTGGACAGGCAAAGCAGGTGTATAATATTTTAGATAAACTTCATCCTGCCGAACAGCAAGCAGTAAACGGCAAGCAGCAAACTACCGACTACCGACTACCAACTGCCAACTGCCCACTGCCTACTGCTCATTGGGTTGACACAGCCGTTGTATTGCCCGACGAAAGTCTGCTCGTTCCTCTGCTCCACTCCTTCCCGCAACAGATTGAGAAAATCAACATTACCATGGGTTTTCCACTGAAAGCCACACCGGTTTCGGGATTGATAGAGCATATTTTCGAATTGCAACGCAGATTGCGGGTATCGGGAAACGAAGTTTCATTTTATCACCAAACTGTTTCGAACATTCTAAATCATCAATACATTGCGCTTCTTTGTGCCGCCGAAACTGCACATATTACGCACGAAATGACGGTAAACAACCGCATTTACATCAGTGCTGAGGAATTGCATAAAAACGAACTGCTGTCGGCTATTTTCGTTCCACAAACCGAGACAACGGAATTCCTGCCCTACCTGCTGAATATCCTCAGAGCGTTGCAAAAAGGCTGGCAAATGGCTTCGGATGACAAAAAGCAGTATCAACTGGAACGTGACTTCCTGTATCAATACTACATCACCATCAACCGAATGGTGGATATTATCAATGCCCGACCTGCTGAAGTAGAAATGGAGCTGGATACCCTGATGCGACTAACACGGCAGTTGATAGCGGGCATTACTATTCCTTTTATTGGCGAACCGCTGGATGGACTACAGGTGATGGGTGTACTCGAAACACGCGGATTAGACTTCGAAAATCTGATTGTCACCTCGTTCAATGAAGGCGTTTTTCCATCCAAATCGGCTTCCAACAGCTTTATTCCCTACAACCTGCGCAAAGGATTCAACCTGCCCACGCACGAACATCAGGATGCGATTACGGCTTACAATTTCTATCGATTAATTCACCGTGCCAAACGCATTTATTTCCTCTACGACTCACGCACGGAAGGTATGCAAACGGGAGAAATCAGTCGCTTTGCCCATCAGCTTTTCTATCATTACGGCGTTGAAGCGCGACACAAAAATGTTTCGTTCGATATCGGTTTCGGAAATCAGAAAGCCATAGAAATACAGAAATCGGCGGATGTAATGGAAAAGCTGCAATCATTTTGCACAGAAAATGATGAAAGCAAATCCCTTTCGGCAAGCTCTATAAATTCCTACATCGATTGCCCGCTGCAGTTTTACCTTACCAAAGTGGAAGCAGTTGATGAAGCCGATGAAGTACATGAAACGGTAGAATCGAATATGTTCGGGAGTATTTTCCACAAATCGATGGAAAACCTCTATGCCGGGTTTAAGGGTCACATGGTGCAAGCAGACGACATTGAACTGCTGATAAAAAACCCGGCCCGGATTGATAAAGAAATTCATATCGCTTTTAATACCGAACATTTCAAGCGAAAAAGCGGAAAATTTATTCCGCTCGAAGGAAATAATATACTTATAGCCAGCGTATTGCGAAAATACATAATGCAGGTGCTTAAAGTGGACAAAGACTACGCTCCATTCACCTATCACGACTCGGAAGCACGACATAAAATGCAATACCCGATTTTTGGGGGCAAGCTGAAAGTCAATCTCAAAGGGTTTATCGACCGGATTGATGAGAAAGAAGGGCGGTTGCGCATTCTAGACTACAAGACCGGAATCGGCAAGCTCGACTTTTCCAACCTGACTGATGTGTTTGATTCGGAGAAAAAAGACCGTCCAAAGTTTGTGCTTCAAACCTTGCTGTATTGCCTGCTGTATGAGCATGAAACAGGAAAACGAAATACAGTTCCGGGTATTTTTTATATCCGTAATACATTCAGGGAAGATTTCGATACGACATTGAACAATAAGGACTTGAAAGAAAAAGTCATGGATTTTTCGGGCTATGAAACGCAGTTCGGAGAAAAACTGACAGCGTGTCTGGAAGAAATTTTCAACCCTGAAATTCCATTCGGTCAGACTGCTAACGAAAAGGTATGTGAATACTGCCCATACAGTGGAATTTGCAACCGATAATTATTGCTTATTTAATGAAGATTCTGTGACTAAAATATAAGAATTGGAACGCGGATTAACGCTAATTATACGGATTTTAAAACTGATAAAATTTCGACAAGTCAAAATTGATTTAATTGATTATCATCATGTTAGCTTATCAATTAATAGCAATTAAATAATCTATTAGAAATACGCGTCCATTAAGAAAAGTCAAATATAAAAATCTAAACTATGGAATTGCTTCATAAAGAAATCTCGGAGAAAGTGATCAAGTGTTATTATAAGGTCTACAACACTTTGGGGTATGGGTTTCTTGAAAAGGTTTATGAAAATGCTTTATCATATGAATTGCAGAAATTAGGTTTAAAAGTGAAATGTCAACATCCAATCGAAGTATTTTATGAGAATATGATTGTTGGAACTTATTATGCTGATATTGTGGTGGATGAGAAAATAATCATTGAATTAAAGGCTGTATCCAATTTATCAATAGAACATGAATATCAACTTATTAACTATCTTAAAGCTACCCATATAGAATTAGGTTTCATGATGAATTTCGGAAAGCAATCTGAATATAAACGAAAAGTATTAATGAATAAATATAAAAAACTCAATAACAACGAAGAATAGAACGATTAGCAAAAATCAAAACATTTTAATGTTTTAAATCCGTCCCGATATTTATCGGGATGATCCGCTAAATCAGTGTTTATCCGCGTTCCAATATTAAATAATATGCTCGAAATCGAACGAAAATTCCTCGTAAAAGGAGAATACAAGCATCTTGCCTCTAAGAGCTATCGCATTGCGCAGGGCTATCTGTCAACCGTCTCCGGGCGCACTGTCCGTGTCAGAATCAAAGGTGATAAAGGATATCTGACCATCAAAGGAATGCGAAGTGAATCCGGCCTTAGTCGCTACGAATGGGAAAAAGAAATCCCATTTAAAGAAGCACAGGACTTGTTACAACTTTGTCAACCCATCATTATTGATAAAACACGGTATGAAGTAATCTTTGAAGGTCAAACTTTTGAAGTAGACGAATTTCACAGCGAAAATGAAGGTTTAACAGTAGCCGAACTGGAACTTGAGACAGAAGATGCAACTTTTAGTAAACCAGAATGGTTAGGTGAGGAAGTAACTCAAAGCAAACAATATAATAATTCATATTTAAGCAAACATCCATTTAATAGTTGGGAACATTAACTAACTATTTACAAACTCAGCTGTTTAAAAGCTGAACATTTAGAAATGTGACATGTAAACAATAATTTTTAAAATAAAATAACAATTCGACTAATTAAAATTTTTGCTAACTCAAAAAACGTTTTGTAGTTAAATAAATTACAATTTGTAAGAATAAAAAACAGATTAGTTACTATTGTAAATAACCATTATTAATAGTTACAAAAAGGTTATTATTACAGACTAAAACAGCACAAAAAGACTTTCATTAAAACACGTTTTTAGTCAATTTTAGTTACATTTGCAAGACAATTTAAAAATCAGAAGAATAATGGCAAAAGTAAAAGGTGCCGTGGTTGTAAATACCGAACGTTGCAAAGGCTGCAATCTTTGCGTTGTAGCATGCCCCTCCGACGTTTTGATTCTAAACAAAGAAGCAAATTCCAAAGGATATAATTTCAGCATGATGGCAAATCCGGATGATTGTGTTGGTTGCGCTGCCTGTGCTTATGTTTGTCCGGATGCATGTATAACTGTTTATAAAGTAAGAGTTTAAACCACAAATCTTACAAAAAACTAACAAAATGAGCGATTCTAAAAAACATATACACGAAGATGTCAGATTAATGAAAGGCAATGAAGCAATTGCCCATGCTGCCATTCGTTGTGGATGCGATGGATATTTTGGTTATCCTATAACACCACAGTCAGAAATAATGGAAACACTGATGGAACAGGAACCCTGGAATACAACCGGAATGGTGGTTCTTCAGGCCGAAAGTGAAACATCATCTATCAACATGGTTTATGGTGCTGCTTCCTGTGGAAAAAAATCCATGACAAGTTCTTCGAGTCCGGGTGTAAGTCTGATGCAGGAAGGAATTTCCTATATTGCAGCAGGTGAGCTACCCTGTCTGGTTGTAAACGTAATGCGTGGTGGTCCCGGGTTAGGAACTATACAACCAAGTCAGGCCGATTATTTTCAGGCAGTGAAAGGCGGCGGACATGGTGATTACAAACTTATTACCCTTGCTCCTGCTTCCGTTCAGGAAATGGCCGACCATACAGTGCTGGCTTTCGAGCTGGCTTTCAAATACTGCACTCCGGCTATGATTCTAGCCGATGGTATTATTGGTCAAATGATGGAGAAAGTAGTTCTTCCGCCCTTCCAACCCCGATTAACCGAAGATGAGATCCGCACAAAAATGCCCTGGGCTACTTTAGGAAAACCTGCAAACAGAAAACCTAATGTTATCACAACTTTGTCGCTGGATGCTCAGGAAATGGAAGATACAAATATCCGTTTACAGGCTAAATATCGTGAAATTGAAAAGAATGAAGTTCTTTTCGAAGAAGTTATGTGTGAAGATGCTGAATATCTTATTATTGCATTTGGAACCTGCGCCCGCGTAAGTCAAAAAGCAGTAGATATGGCACGTGCTGAAGGAATTAAAGTCGGACTAATTCGTCCGATAACACTGTTCCCTTTTCCAACTGAAATTATCAGCAAATATGCTGACAAAGTAAAATCGATGTTAACCGTGGAAATGAGTGCCGGTCAGATGGTTGAAGATGTAAGACTGGCTGTAAATGGTCGTGTGCCGGTTGAGTTTTATGGACGAATGGGTGGTATGAATCCTTCACCTGATGGTGTATTTAATGCACTAATGACGAAACTTGTAAACAAATAAAAAACGTATGACAACAAACGATATTATTAATCCTGCCAATCTGGTTTATGCCAAAACGAAGGTAATGAACGATACGCCCATGCATTATTGCCCCGGTTGTAGTCATGGTGTGGTTCATAAAATTATTGCAGAGATTATTGAAGAAATGGGTGTACAGGAAATAACTATTGGTATAGCGCCGGTTGGTTGTGCTGTTTTCGCCTACAAATACCTGGATATCGATTGGCAGCAGGCTGCTCACGGACGTGCTCCGGCTTTAGCAACAGCAGTAAAACGACTTTTACCTGACCGTTTGGTTTTCACCTATCAGGGCGATGGTGACCTTGCTGCAATTGGGACTGCCGAAACAATTCATGCCTGTAACCGTGGTGAAAACATAGCAATTATATTCATTAACAATGGTATTTATGGTATGACCGGTGGTCAAATGGCACCTACAACACTCCACGGAATGAAATCATCCACTTCACCAAACGGACGTACAGTGCCATTAAACGGACACCCGCTGGATATTACAAAACTATTGGCACAATTGGATGGAACCTGCTATGTTACTCGTCAGGCTGTTCATACAGTTGCTACAGTTCGTAAAACAAAAAAAGCCATTCAAAAAGCATTCGAAAACTCGATGAAAGGTAAAGGGACTTCGATTGTTGAAGTTGTTTCTACCTGTAATGCCGGCTGGAAAATGTCACCCGAAGCTGCTAATGACTGGATGGTGGAAAATATGTTTCCCGCCTATCCGCTTGGCGATTTGAAAGACGAATAACTAATTTCCAATTAGTAATAACCAATTCTCAATTTAAAAAAATTGGAAATTGGAAATTGAGAATTTTTAATTGAATATCATGACAGAAGAAATAATAATAGCCGGATTTGGCGGACAAGGAGTGCTTTCGATGGGTAAAATTCTTGCATACTCAGGATTAATGCAAGGTCAGGAAGTGAGTTGGATGCCGTCATACGGACCTGAACAACGCGGTGGCACAGCCAATGTAACTGTAATTCTTAGTGATGAACGAATCAGTTCGCCCGTACTGAATACTTACGACACAGCCATTGTACTAAATCAACCGTCATTAGATCGATTTGAAAGTAAAATTAAGCCGGGTGGAACGCTTATATTTGACGGAAACGGTTTCCACAAATTTCCAACCCGTAAAGATATTAATGTGTATCGAATAGATGCAACTGAATATTCATTAGCCAATAACACATCTAAAACTCTGAATATGATTATTTTGGGTGGATTACTGAAAGTTCGTCCGATTGTTCTGATTGAGAATGTATTGAAAGGTCTGAAAAAATCCTTACCTGACAGACATCATCATTTATTGGGAATGAACGAGAAAGCATTGCATATTGGAATGGATCTGATTAAAAAAGTAGAATAAACCGAATTTCACACTATAAGAAACGCTGTAAACATTCATGTTTACAGCGTTTCTTATTTGATAATCAGAAGTTTATTTTTTTCTTTGGTATTCTACGAACGAGTAGGAAAAACCATTCTTTTCGTTAGCCTCAAAATCTTCACGGGATAATTCCTCCCATTCATCAAAATTTATTTCGGGAAAAAATGTATCAGCATGGAAATGACCGTGAACCCAGGTTATATACATGTAATCAATTTTATCAATACTCTGTCGATAGACTGTTGCTCCACCTATAATAAAAACCTTTTCCTCATGTTCACACAGGTAAAGTGCATCTTCAAGTGAATCAGCTTCAAAATAACCGGTATTTACTCCTTCAGAAAGAATAGACGTCAGTACAATGTTTTTGCGGTTAGGAAGCGGTCCGTTTGGTAAACTTTCAAAAGTCCGCTTTCCCATTACAATTGCATGTCCTGTTGTAAGGTCTTTGAAATGCTTTAAATCGGCCGGCAAATGCCATGGCAAGCTATTTAGTTTTCCGATAGCATAATTGTCGGCAATAGCAGCAATAATCGATACTTTTGGCATGTTGTTAAAAATTTTTATAACCCGTTTTTTGCGGTTTAAATTTTACAGCGGGGAGCAAAACTACAAAAAAAGAACGGACTACCACTAAAGGCAATCCGTTTTAACTCCATTTATTAGTTTTATTTAATGTTACTTTAACTGACAATTCTCCTTCGATGGAAGGCTAAGTATTAAGTTTACTTGATTTTAGAAACAATCAGATAGCTATCTCGAGCTTGCATTTTAATTTAGTTATCTTATCCGTGTTTTCTATTATAAAATCATCGGTGGTAAATTCGCTAAACGACTTATTTTCAGCCAATTTAATAGTTGGTTGTACTTCTAAAGGTTCTTTAGCAAGCAATTCATTAAGCGCATCGAAATGTCTGTCGTATATGTGGAGGTTTTGAACAAAATGACCAAAAACACCGGGTTTATACCCTAAATGAGAACACACCATTAACATCAATGCCACATATTGAGTTTTATTGATATAATTTGCCATTAAATAATCTGAACTCCGCTGAACAAGAGTAACATCAAGAAAAATATCATCATCAACTTTACGGGCGCTCCAAAGAGTTTCGTAAGCACATGGATACAAGCCTTTGGTTTCACTTAAATCGGCGTATTGATATAAATTTAAAATATGTCTCCGTCCGAACGGGTTGTCAGACAATCCTTTCAGCAAGTCATTCATTAAATTGTATTTATTGACGGTATATCCGTACCTGTTACCAATTGTAGCATTCCCAATATCCCACTCATCCCACCAGTTAATACCTAATTTATGAGCAATATCTAATGAATTTGATTGTTGCTGATATATCCACAGAATTTCTTTTATCCCTGTTTTTATAGCAGTATTTCTGAGTGTGGTTATAGGAAATTCATTCTTCGAAATATCGTATTTCTCAAAAACCTGCGTAATAAATTTTGAATTAGCCTCAACTCCATCAGCATATTTTGGTCTTGAGTTTTCGTCCCAATAACCATTATTGAGAATTTCGTTTAAATTTTCTATAAAATACCTGTCTGCCTTAATCATGCTTCAATCTTATCTGTTTATTACCAATAATCCTCATCCTGCGATTTGTCAACTGCTAATATAATTTATACGTTGTTTTCAACACCCTGAATTCTGTACGACGGTTTATCTGATTGATAATTTCCTGTTGTTCGGGTGTTAGTTTTAGTATGTATTCCTCATTCAAAATATCAGATTCTTTAAGGAATGAGTGTTTTTTCGCCAAAGTTGCATCAACCACTACCGGTTTATCCTCACCAAATCCAACAGAAGTTAATCTTGCAGCCGCTATTCCTTTTGAAATCAAATAGTCTACAACCGATTTCGCACGTTTTTCCGACAAAATTTTATTATCGTCATTACTGCCAATATAATCGGTATGCGAACTGATTTCAATGGTTATGTTAGGATTATCATTCAGCATCTTAACCAGAGTTTGTAATCCGGTTTCTGATGAAGGCGTTAGATCCCATTTTGCAAATTCATAAAATATATTCTCAACTTCAACTGATTTTGAAATTGAAGATAATTTGAAATTAACCGTAAAAACCTTACTATCAGCTAATCCTGACGTTGAAATTGTATTTTTTTGATTTAAATAACCCCGTGACGATGCCTGTAAGACGCATTCCATATCTTTATCAATTTTGATACGATAAGTTCCATCTTTCTTGGTTATAACCCTGGTATTCATACCGGTATTACTAATCATTCTTACCGTTGCATCAGGAATTTCAACTCCTTTTTCATCAGTTACTTTTCCTTCGATACTGTAGGCTAATTCTGGTTGTTCAAAACTCCATATAGCATCGATTCCTTTTGTTTCATTACGGTTTGAGGAGAAAAATCCTTTAGGTGAATTTCCTTCAAAAGTCATCCCGAAATCGTCTGAAGCAGAATTAATGGGTGTTCCCAGGTTTTCTACTATCCAACCACCTTCTTTTTTGGGTGTAGCTTTGTAAATATCAAGTCCTCCAAATCCAATACGTCCGTTTGATGAAAAATACAAAGTTCCATCAACTCCAACCGTTGGAAACATTTCGTCAGCCGATGTATTAATTTCCGGCCCAAGATTTTCGATATATTTACATTCACCGCTCGAAATTGTTCCTTTCCATATATCTTTTCCACCAAGACCTTTTTTATTATCTGAAACGAAATATAAAGTCTGACCATCGGGCGAAATGGCCGGATGTGCAACAGCTATAGTACTGTCGCTGAAAATTTTGATTTTCTGAGGTTTACTCCAGGTACCACCGGCTCGATTCGACATCAATATTTCTGTACCACGGGTACCATCGGCCACGTAAGGTGAACGGGTGTAATACATAAATTTTCCATCCGAACTGAACGAACAAGCACCTTCATCATTTATCGTATTTATCTCACCATCAATTGGTTCTGGTTTTTCCCATTTTCCGGCTGCATTTTTTCGGCTGACATAAATATTATTACTTGGTAAACCGGTAATGGCACTGGTTTTCTGAATAGTTTTTTTATCAAGTGGACGTGTAGTGGTGAAAGTAATCATATCACCCGAAACACCGACATATGCAGGACAGAAATTTGAAGTACGACGTACATTAAATTCATCAGCCCGTTTTATATCATAGCGCACTTTATTCTTCTGAATTTCGGCATTATTCAAACAGGCTCGTATTCCATTCAATGCCACTATATTAGCACTGTCTTTCTTCAAATATAAACGATAGTATTTTTCTGCTTCAGCAAATTTACCGTTTTGCTGTAAAACCTGAGCAAAGTGCAAATACACGATTGAATCAGTATAATAATAACGGATGGCATTTTGATAAGCCTGCTCAACTCTGCCCTGATTAATAATACGGTAACATTCAGCCTGACGGAATGCAATACGTCCTTTGAGTTCTTTTTCTTTAGATGTCAGATTGGAATAAATATTTTTATATAAATCGGCTGCAACGTAATACTCACCAACATCATATCGCTTATCTGCCTTGCGGATACTCGACTTTATACTGCAACCACTCAGCAGAATGACGGCAGCAAAAAGTAAAGATATTGATGATTTTATACGCATATTTTTATTTGGACAGATGATATTACTTATTTTTAGCCTCTTCAACTAATTAACCTCTAAACCAACTCATGAATAACCAGACCTGAACGCAATTTTGGTTCAAACCAGGTTGTTTTTGGAGGCATAATATTTCCGGTATCAGCAATGTCAATAAGTTGTTTCATCGAAACCGGATAAAGTGCCAGTGCCACGCGCATTTCTCCACTATCAACCCGCTTCTGCAATTCACCCAATCCACGGATTCCGCCCACAAAATCAATACGTTTATCGCTACGAAGATCTTTAATTCCAAGCACTTCGTCCAGAATCAGGTTCGAAGAGATAGTTACGTCCAGCACACCAATCGGGTCATTATCGTTGTAAGTTCCGGCCTTAGCAGTAAGCGAATACCATTTGCCCGACAAATACAACGCAAAATTGTGTAATTTATTGGGTTTATAGATTTCCGAACCTTTCAATTCAACTTCAAAGCTTAATGTCAATTTTGCAAGAAATTCATCATCGGTAAGGTTGTTCAAATCCTTTACTACGCGATTGTAGTCAATAATATTGAGCTGATTATCAGGGAAACAAACGGCCATAAAATAATTGTATTCTTCGGCGCCGGTGTGATTTGGATTAGCTTTACGTTTTTCAAGTCCTACCAATGCTGCAGCTGCACTACGGTGATGACCATCGGCAACATACAAGGAAGGAATTCCGGCAAAAATCTCAGTAATACGGGCGATTTTCTTTAAATCATCAATAATCCAGAAATGGTGACCGAAACCATCACCCGGAGCAATAAAATCGTATAGCGGTTTGCCCTTAATTACTTCAGCCACAATGGAATCCAGTTCGTCGTTATGCGGATAAGCAAAAAATACCGGCTCGATATTGGCATTATTTACACGCACGTGTTTCATGCGGTCTTCTTCTTTGTCACGGCGGGTAAGTTCGTGCTTTTTGATATTTTCTTTCACATAATCGTCAACGTTGGCACAAACCACCAGTCCATATTGCGTTTTGCCATTCATGGTTTGAGCATAGACGTAGTATTTTTCAACTGCATCCTGAACCAGCCAGCCTTCCTGACGGAATTTGGCGAAATTTTCGGCTGCTTTTTCATATACTTTTTCCTCATGTTCATCCGTCCCCGGTTCGAAATCAATTTCGGGTTTAATTATGTGGTATAACGACATCGGATTTCCATCAGCTTCAACACGCGCTTCTTCAGAATTCAATACATCATACGGGCGGGAAGCCACTTTTTCTACAAGGTTTTCGGGAGGACGAATGCCCTTAAAAGGTTTGATAACAGCCATAACGGATAGTTTATAAAGTTTGAAAGTTTATAAAGTTCATAAAGTTTTTGAGGACACAAATGTACGGAAATTCTTTCAAAAATTTAGTATCGATTTTTAATATTGACATGCAATCAAATCAGCTTATTCCGGGTCTTAAGAAATAATCTTCTACCTTAGTTAATTATTACACTTTTAACTATAATTTGGTATAAGTAATGAAATAATGACTAATTTTGTAAAAAATTATTTTGTTTTTCTAATGATTTTTACTTTTAATTTAATTATCTATGAAAACAACATTTACTTTTATCACATTACTACTCTCAGTACTAATGTTTGGTCAAACTCCAATGACCATTGAAAACTTGCCTGATTTATCTTCTGCCAGAAGCGCACACGCTCAAATTGTTACTACAGCAAACCAATTTACAGTTATTGGAGGCCACGTAAATGGTTTCGACATGACTAAAAATGCTGAAATTTTCAATTCATCTACAAAAACATGGACAACAAGTACTTCCTGTGATTTCCGCGATATGAGTTTCGTTGCAAAACTCAACAACGGGAAATACCTGATTGGAGGCGGTTGTTCATCTTCACTTGGTGTAGGGCAGCTTGCAACTTCCGAAATTTTCGACCCGGCAAACAACAGCTTTACTCCTGCTGCTACTATGAATGTGGCAAGAACCAATGTTTGTGCAGCAACATTGAAAGATGGACGGGTGCTGGTAGTTGGAAACTGGTACAATACTGCCGATAATGCAGAAGTTTATGATCCGGTAGCAAACACCTTCACACTTACCGGTGCTTGTATGGTTGCGAGATCTCTTCCGGTAATTATTCCTACCAATGATGGTGGAGCCATTGTCTGTGGAGGACTTGGAATTTATGGCGATGCGCCAAGCTCATACATTTTTGAAAAATACAATCCTGTGAGCAATACTTTTACAGAACTAACGCACACCTTATTTGCAGGAGAAACAAGTTGGGATATTGGATGCTACTTGCCTACAATGACTCAACAATATCAATTGCCTGACGGAAAATATGCAATACTGGTTTACAACACTGCCTTAACTTTGGCTCGGTTAATCAGTATTGATCCTGCTACAAGTCAAATTCAGGAAATCACAACTCAAAAACCAATTCCACTTGCCGACGAAACAAATCCGGATTTAATGTTTGGTTGTGCCCGAACCCTGATGATTGACCAAACTCGGAAGTTGATTCACATTATTCAACAAGCCGCTAATCCGGCTAAAACTACCGAGATGATTCTTCGCCTTGTAACTATTAATCTTCAGACAGGATCAGTAAATTCATCTAAAATGGAAGGATTCGATTACAGTATTGCTTCGAGCAACGTATCAATGCTCGAAGATGGTCGAATTCTATTTACCGGAGGTAATAAATACGACAACTTTACATTATCACCCAAAGCTTGTATTATTACCCCGGCTACTTATCCAGAGCTAATTGAAATTTCGCCCATGAGTATTGAAAATTTACCTGACTTGGTTTCAGCACGGACGGGACAAGTTCGAGTTATTACTGCACCCGACAAATACACGTTGATAGGTGGACATGTAACTGGATTCAAGCTTACAAAAAATGCTGAAATCTATAATGCAACAAGTAAAACATGGGAAATAGCAACTGCCACAGATAATCGAGATGGAAGTTTTGTTGCGAAATTGACCGATGGAAAATATCTGATTGGGGGTGGTTGTTCAAGCAATAGTGGCGTTGGTCAACTTGCTACAGCCGAAATCTTTGATCCGATAAACAATAGTTTTACAGCCACTAGCAATATGAAAATGGCGCGAACTAACGCTTGTGCTACAACCTTAAAAGATGGACGTGTTTTGATAGTTGGAAATTGGTATGCATCTGCAGATAAAGCCGAGATTTATGATCCGGTGGCAAATACATTTACACTTACTGGTGGATGTTTAGTTGAAAGATCAAACCCTATTATCATCCCTACAAACGACGGTGGTGCTATTGTATTCGGTGGCGTAGGAGTTTATGGTGCTTTGTATCCAGCATTAACCTTCGAAAAATACAATCCGGTTACAAATACATTTTCACAATTGTCCCAATCTTTATTTGATGGTGAATCGTCATTGGATGTTAGAAATGGTTTACCTACCGAAACTGAACAGTTAATGTTACCCAATGGGAAATATGTAGTTTTGGTTTACAATTCGACCTATACTTCACTTCGACTTATCACAATCGATCCTGTTACAGGCATTATCGAACCAATGCAAACAAAAAATCCAATACCAATGACTTACACCGATGATCCCGGTCTTACGTTCTATAGCAATAGATCTCCAATGATTGATTTAACGCGTAACCTTATTCACTTAGTTCAATCGGCAAATAATACAAATTCAATACTACGGATTGTTACAATAAACTATTTAACAGGCTCGGTCAATTCGTCGAGAATGAGTGGATTTGATTTTCCGGTATACAGCAGTAATCTTTCAATGTTGAGCGATGGACGAATTTTATTTACCGGAGGAAACAAATCCGATAATTTTACCTTGTCGGCAAAAGCATTTATTATTACTCCGGCTATATATCTGGAAACTGCTGTAAATAATCCGTTGCTAAAATCCGTAAATGTCCGTTGGAGCAATCAGGATCAATCATTTTTGTTCAATCAGGAAATTTCAAGAGCCACATTGTATAATCTTACAGGAAAAGCTTTACTTACTGTAAATAACGGTAATAAACTAACTGCAAACTCCTTAGCAAAAGGCATTTATATTATTAAAGTAAAAACTTTGAATTCAGCAGAAAGCATTGGTTTGAAAGTAATCAGACCTTGAGAACCGGTATTGCTAAAATAGTTTGAAAAATAAAAACGAAGGCTTCATCAAAAGTGAAGCCTTCGTTTTGAATATACTTATCCGGTTTTAGTCAAATTCCACCACGGTAATTCCTGCTCCTCCAAATTGAATATGTTCGTCGTGATAGGCTTTTACCCCGTGAACTGTTCCAAGGTACTGACGAATTAGTTGACGTAATGCACCCGTTCCGGTGCCATGTAGAATGCGAACAGATGCCACACCTACCATAACGGAATCATCAATAAAATACATAACGGCTTGTATTGCTTCGTCACCACGCATTCCACGCACATCAATTTCCGATTTGAAAGTCAGTTTGCGCTGGCGAACTTCATCGGTTGTTCCATTACCCAGCGATTCAAATTTTTTGGATTCTTTTTTTAGTTGATTATTGCTGATTGGTTCTAATTTACTCAGCTTCACGGTCGATTTCAGATTTCCAAATGCCACTATTGCTTGTTTATCCTGTATTTCGATAATTGTTCCGGTAGCAGTTTGACCTTTGAGTCGGACATTGGCACCGATATTGAAAGTTTCGAGTTCCGAGTTTCTAGTTTCGGGTTTTGTGTTCTTTTTTATAGTTTTTTTATTGAGTTGAAGTTTTGAATCGGCACTCTTCAAGTCCCCTTTAGGGGATTTAGGGGTTATTCTTTCTTTAAATTCCTCCAATTCCTTCCTTACAGCTTTCGTCTTTTCTTTTTCTGCTTCCGCTTCTTTTATCTGGCGAATGGTGTTTTCAATTCTGGCATTGGCTTCACTCAACAGGTTTTTAGCTTCATATTTGGCTTTGTTGGAGATTTCCTTACGCTGACGGTCGATTCCGGCCATTTCCGCTTCGTATTTTGCAAGGGTCTCTTCCAGTTTCTTTTCTTTCTGGCGAATTTGCACACGTTTGTTTTCCCAATAGCGCTTATCACGAACAATGTCCTGTAAATGTTTATCATAGTCGAGATGCTCCGCTCCGACTTTCTCAGATGCTTCAGCAATCAAATCTTCTGGTAAACCGATTTTTCGCGCAATTTCCACAGCAAATGAACTTCCCGGATTTCCAATACTGAGTTGAAACAGCGGTTGCAGGTGCTGACGGTCGTACAACATTGCTCCGTTTACAATCCCCACAGCATCTTCGGCATAATGTTTCAGGTTGGTGTAGTGCGTGGTAATCACACCAAAAGCTAGATTTCGGTTGAAACGTTCCAGCGTGGCTTCGGCTATTGCTCCACCAATCATTGGTTCAGTTCCGGTTCCAAATTCATCAATCAGCAACAGCGTTTTCTCATTGCTGTTACGGATAAAATATTTCATATTCAGCAAATGCGAACTGTAAGTCGATAAATCTTTTTCGATGGATTGTTCGTCGCCAATATCAATAAAGAGTCGGTCAAAAATGCCTGCACGGCTGCTATCATGAAACGGCACCAGCAAACCGCACTGAAGCATGTATTGTAGCAAAACCACTGTTTTCAGACACACTGATTTTCCTCCGGCATTTGGTCCGGAAATAAGCAATATCCGCTGCTTTTCATTCAGTATAATATCCAGCGGAACGACTTCCTTATGTTGCTTTTTCAACGATAAGAACAAAAGTGGGTGAATAGCTTTGGCCCATTCCAGCTGGCAGCAATCGTCAACGCGCGGTTTTATGGCATTTATTTCCAATCCAAAAAGCGCTTTGGCCCGCAGAAAATCAATTTGCCCGAGGAAATGTTGCGAAGCAAAAATTTCTTCGGTATGCGGACGAACAAAATTGGTAAACTCAACCAAAATTCGGATTATTTCACGCCGCTCCTCGCCCTCCAGTTCCCGCAGGCGATTATTGGCTTCCACAACCTGCTGTGGCTCAATAAAAACCGTTTTCCCGGTGGCCGATTCATCATGTAATATTCCGTTTACCTTGCGTTTAAATGCGGGCGAAACCGGAATCACCAACCGGCCTTCGCGCATGGTGGGTGCCACGTCTTTTTCCACATAGCCATCAGCCTGTGCCTGACGAAGAATTGAATTAAGGGTGCGTGAAATGGAACTCTGAACCTGAAAAATATCTTTGCGTATTCGTGACAATTCGTTAGACGCATTGTCTTTTACTTTGCCAAATTTATTGAGAATGCCGTCGATGCGATTGATAATCAGCGGAAAAGTCTCAATACCGCTGACTAACTCATGTAAATGCGGATAAACTTCAGCTTCATGCTTTGTAAGAAAAGATACCAACCGACGCACCGCTTCCAATGCTCTGTGCAGGTTGAATACCTCCAACTCATCTAAAAACAACCCTTCAACCCTCACCCGTGACAAAGCCGGACGCACATCGTAAAAATCACCAATCGGCAATTCGTCGGCATCGGTAGTAAGTATACGCAGCATTTCGTCGGTCTGACTGAGCAAGCGCATCACATCAGCATAGACTGACGAAAACTGAATTTCATCCACTTTTTCTTCGCCCAACGAGCTCACACACTTGTCTTTCAACAATTGACGAATCGTTGTAAAAGCAATTTTTTGTTCGATGTGGAGTGGATATAACATGTGGCCTATAATCTCCAAAAGAGAACCTTTTTGTTAATTTTGTGATATAAATTTCGATAATTTTCAATCTAGTGACATTTTCAACAGAAATTCCCTCAAATGCAAGTGCTTAATTCCCTCAATATCACTTTCGCGATAAAATTCATCTAAACTAACCACATATTTGGGGTAATTATCCTGAATTGAACGTAAATTTCCAAATTCACGGTTTTTAGTATTATCATCAGTCAACAAATAAGTTGCTTGAATATAAACACGCTTACCTTGTTTCACACCTACAAAATCAATTTCGAGATTATCTTTTTTCCCCACAAAAACATCATATTGCAAACCTCGCAAATGAAGGTAAACAGCATTTTCAATCAGTTTATGAATATCGCGTTGCAGACTAAAACCAATCTGACTATTACGCAAGCCAATATCTTCGAAATAGTATTTTTCACCTATTTCAAACTTTTTCAAACCATTAATATCAATTCGCACTACTTTATTAATAATGTAGGCATTAGATAAATAACGTAAATAACTGATAACTTGCGGCGTAGAAATATCAGTCCGTTGCGATTTCAGATATTTACTAATATTATTTGCCGAAAACAGACTACCCACATTATCAGCAGTATAGTGCAAAAGTGTTTCTAAAAAATCGACATTGCGAATATTTTCACGCTGAACTACATCCCGAAGTATGATAGTAGAATATACATTTCGCAAGTATTCGAAAACAAATTCATCATTTAATGGAAGAATTGACAAATAAGGCAATCCTCCATAAATAAGATAGGACATCAAACTCTGATTACTATCATCCAATTTATGAAAAATAAGAAATTCAGCATACGTTAAACTTTGTATATGAAATTCAATATATCTACCTGCTAAATAGGTTGATAGTTCGGACGAAAGCATTTTGGCATTACTACCGGTTACAAAAATATCGCAAGTGTTTTTGGCATGTAAACTACGCAAAACATGCTCGAAACCCTCTATATCCTGAACTTCATCAATAAATAAGTAGTTTGATTTTTCGTGTAAAAATTTATCCTGCAAATAGGCAAATAAATCTTCATCATTCCTAATTTGGCGAAATTCATCGTATTCCAGATTGATAAATACAATATTAGCTTTAGAGTCGGATTTTTTTATCTCGTTGATTAATTGGAGCAAAATACAGCTTTTCCCCACCCTACGTTGACCAGTAAGAACTTTGATAATTCCTTTTCCAACAAAAGGCATTATGCGCTCTGTATAGATTTGACGATTAATTATATCCATATTTTTTCATAATTCATATTTAATAAACACTGCAAATATAGTAATTTTATTAAACATACATTACATACATACGATTTTACATCAATTCATAAAACATACTTTACATAAAAACCCGCATGTGAGGATTTAGGGGGCTTATTCCCCTTTAGGGGTTAGGGGTTCATTCTCTCATTTTTCTTTGCTTCAACCCAAATAACATCCATTTCTGCCAAAGTCATTTGTTTTAAGTCTTTACCGATGCTGATAGTTTTGGATTCCAGGTAATTAAAGCGGCTCGTAAACTTGCGGTTGGTACGTTCCAATGCATTTTCAGGATTAATATCGTAGAGGCGTGCAGCGTTTACCAGACTAAACATCAAATCCCCAAATTCGGCTTCCATTTTATCTTTATCCATGGCAGCAATTTCAGCTTTAAACTCGTTTATTTCCTCCTGCACTTTATCCCATACCTGTTCGCGATGCTCCCAGTCAAAGCCCACACTGCGTGCTTTATCCTGAATGCGATGTGCTTTTATCAATGCCGGAAGCGAGTTTGGCACACCCGAAAGAACCGATTTATTTCCGCCTTTTTCTTTGAGTTTGAGCGTTTCCCAGTTTTGCATCACTGTTTCGGAGTTGTTGGCAGTTACGTCGGCAAAAATATGCGGATGGCGGTAAATCAGCTTTTCGCACAAGCCTTTGCACACGTCGTAAATATCAAAATCGAATGTTTCACTGCCCATTTCGGAGTAGAAAACAATATGTAATAATATATCACCCAGCTCTTTGCGAATTTCTTTTTTATCATCACGAATAATGGCATCGGCCAGTTCGTATGTCTCTTCGATGGTAAGAGTTCGCAGGCTTTCGAAAGTTTGTTCTTTGTCCCACGGACATTTTGCACGCAGTTCACTCATTATTTCGAGTAACCGTTGGAACTCAGCGAGTTTTTCTTCAGTTGAATGCATTTATTCAATTAATAATTCACAATTAAAAATTCATAATTAGCACAAAGGTAATCATTTTTTAAGTTTGAATTAACTCTTTGTTAATTATACAAGAGCCAATCAGTTAAATAGGTATTCCTTCCAACAATATTTCAAAAATACAGTAATTATTAATTTAACGTAAAAAAGTTTGAAGAGTTAATCACAAAAGATATATTTGTAGGCTGTAAAACAAACAACTAATAAAAACCATCATTTTACCATGAATATATACGAGTTGAAGGAAGTCGTTGATGTTAAAAAGGTAGAGTTCATGTATAGGAATCAGGATAAACTTCTATCAAACTTTAACCTTAACTTAAGTACAGGAAAAATATACGGTTTATTAGGAAAAAATGGTGAAGGGAAAACAACACTTTTAAAACTTTTGGCCGGGTTGTTATTTCCTCATTATGGCGAAATAACAATTAACGGATTAGAATCTAAAAGCCGAGATCCCAAGATATTACGAGACATATTTCTGTTACCGGATGAAGTTTTTGACACCAATTTGAATATTACTTTATTCAAGGAGGTATATGCTTCTTTTTATCCAAATTTCAGCCCTTCGAAATTCAAAAGCTATCTGAATAAGTTCACCATCGACACAAATCTTTCAAGCATTAGTGAGCTTTCATACGGGCAAAAAAAGAAGTTTTTTATTGCTTTCGGATTGGCTACCAATGCCAAATTAATTTTATTGGACGAACCTACTAACGGGCTCGACATTCCTTCTAAAAGACAATTCAGAGCAATGATGGCTGAAGCAGTTGACGAGAATTGTTGCATAGTTCTTTCCACCCAACACGTGCTTGATTTAGATGACATCGTAAGTAATATTATCATTTTAGATAATCATGAGATTGTATTTAATCAACATGTTGAAAACATTAACTACAAGTTACTTTTTAAAACTTCCGGATATCAAGAACAAAACAACAATATTTTATATTCTGAAAAAACAACCGATGGATTATACCATCAAATCTCAGAGAACAGGACTGGTGAGAAAAGTAAAATTGACTTGGAATTACTTTTCAACGCTGTAATTTCAGATCATCACCGAATTAAAGAGTTGTTTAATTCCTAATTAGAATGATAAATTTATGAATAAAACTTTTAGCATTAAAAGGATCAGCTTATTACTGAGACGTTATTTTCTGGAGAATCTTTATCGTGAGATAAAGTTCTGGAGTTTTATAACATTTATTTTTACCATGCTTGACCATCGTATTTTCGTACTTATGGTTCTGTTTTTCAGCGGTTTGATATATTCAATCAGGATTCATAAAGATTTAACAAGAGGTTCAAACAGAATACATTACTTATTAATTCCGGCATCTCATGCCGAAAAAGTTACAACAACTATATTTTTAAGTACTTTTTATCATTTTATAATGGTATATTTATCTTATTGCCTCGGCAATTTGCTTGTTATACTTACCTATCATTATATTCTGAAAATGCCTGTTCCTGTAAATTGGGACTTATTCTGGGAATCGACAATAGTTATTTCAAACGGGGTTATGATTCCTCAATCTAAATTTGTGTTTTTCTCTATTTTAGGATTGTTTACTTTTTCTCAGTCATTGTTTATGGTTGGTTCATTGTATTTCAGAAAAAATTCAGTAGTAAAAACCATTACAAGTATTTTAGGTTTTGGTTTTGGTATATTTTTATTGCAATTTATTTTTCTGAAAACTCTGTGGGGAGTAAAACATTTGGTCAACGCCATGTTGGCTGTGGTTGTTTCACTTTTTGATTTTTCTATACCTGACATTTATCAAACTCTATTTGTTATAGCAGCCTCATTACTGGCACCCTACTTTTGGTATATCAGTTATTTGCTTTTGTCCGAGAAAGAGGTCTAATTTCGTATAAATTAATCGTTTAATTCCATCGTTATGAAAAAAAGCAGTAAGTTGTTATTAGGTTTAATTATTGCAATTATTTCTGGCATTGTAGTTTTGAATGTTGTTTATAAAATTAAACATGATTCTAAACGCAAAAAAGATGCTGCAATTATAAATTCTAATAATGCGAATTCCGGAATGCAAGACAGCACTTCAATCAAGACTGACAGTACAACTTTTAAGAAATAAATATTCCCGACCGGCTTTAGAATAATCCATGAAAAAACTCTCCATTCACACTTTACTACACGTTCCTTTCGAAGGATTGGGTTGTATTGAAAACTGGATTAATCAAAACAATCATACGCTTTCCTGTACCAGATTTTACGAAAACAGCAATCTCCCCGAACTGGAAGAAATTGACTGGTTGATAGTGATGGGTGGTCCTATGAGTGTAGGTGACCTGAATGAATATCCATGGTTGTCTGAGGAAAAAAAATTTATCCTTCAAGCCATTGCAAGCGGCAAAACTGTTATCGGCATTTGTTTGGGTAGTCAGTTGATTGCCGATGTTCTGGGTTCAGAAGTGTATCCAAACAAACAAAAGGAAATTGGCTGGTTGGATATATTTTCTACTATTGAAAGCAGTGAGACATCGATATTAAAAGGTTTTGAGTCAAAATTTCCCGTTTTCCACTGGCATGGTGACACTTTTGATTTACCGACCAGAGCTATCCGATTATTTGAATCCGAAACATGCCTCAATCAGGCATTTCTGTACAAGGAAAATGTGCTTGGACTTCAGTTTCATTTCGAGGTTACACAGGAATCAATGAAGCAAATGGTGATTCACGGAGCTAATGAACTGATTGAAAGTGAGACGGTTCAATCGGCAGAAAAAATTCTTTCACAAACAGAATTTATTGAATCCAACAACCAAAAGATGTTTCATATTCTGGATTATCTCCAAGAAAAAACCTCTGACTGCTAAAGCAGAAAGAGGTTTTCGGTTTATTGTTTATACAGGATTCAGCACTTGATATTTAATTCGTTCAGCACTACCCTTATTTTCTCGTAGGTTTTAATGGTATTTGGCACAAGTGGCAAACGTAACTTATTTTCAATCAGCCCCATAACTGCCAGCATACTTTTTACTCCTGCCGGATTTCCTTCCACAAAAAGCAATTCAATCAATTCGGTAAAGCGGTGATGAATTTGTCGTGAACTGGCATAATCACCCTCAAGAGCCAACCGTACCATCCGGCTGAATTCCTTTGGAAAAGCATTGCCGATAACTGAGATTACTCCCACAGCACCAAGCGTAATCAATGGAAAAGTAATGCCGTCATCGCCTGAAATTACCATGAAATCTTTTGGCTTATTTTTAATAATATCATCGATTTGAGTAAAATTACCGGAAGCTTCCTTTACCGCACAGATATTACGAAATTCTTTAGCCAGACGCAAGGTTGTATCGGCAGTCATATTAACGCCGGTGCGTCCAGGAACATTATATAAAATCACAGGTAGCGGACTTGCTTTGGCAATAGCAGCATAATGCTGATAAAGTCCTTCCTGAGAAGGTTTGTTGTAATATGGAGTTACTGACAAAATAGCATCAATACCTGAAAAATCTGATTTCTGTAATTTTTCAACTACTGCTCTGGTATTGTTTCCACCAACGCCAAGAACTACTGGCAATCTTCCATTATTACATTGTATTATAAAAGATGTAATTTCTTCTTTTTCTTCTTCGGTAAGTGTAGGCGTCTCGGCAGTTGTGCCACAAACTACTAAATAATCTGTGCCACTTTTAATTTGAAGTTCAACTACACGAGCCAACGCATCAAAGTCTATTGATTCATCACTTTTGAATGGTGTTATCAACGCAACGCCCATTCCTTTTAATCTGCTATTAATCATCTGATAAATTACAATTCGGGTGCAAAAGTACAGTTTTAATCTTTAGATTGTATACTTTTGAGGTAAAAAATTACTTGATTGTAAATGAAAGTTTCGTCAACCGGATGTTCGAAAGGTACATCGGGATCAGAATTTTCAGGAGGGGTCATTATGCCTTCAAGATCCAACACAAAATCGTAGATATTAAAATCTGTTTTGTGGATTCCAACTTTAAAACTTGCGTGAGCATAAACAGCAAGGTAAAGTGTTATCAAATAAGGTTTTATGGTCAAATCAATCAATAAATCATATTCGTGATGCTCCAGTTCATCAAGAAAAGATTTTTCAGGTTGACCAAATATATCAGTTTGTTTCTTATTCAGAATTCTGAATCCGGGTAAAATAGCAGAATTAACTTCTTTCTTATCGGAAAATCCCCAGGCTGAAACCTTTTTTCCGTCATGATGTAACTGTCTGATTATATTTCGGATAGTTGGATTTTTCTCCATAAAATCACTTTCGAAAAGTAACAAAACCGTTCGGGCGTTGTCATAGGTAATGAAACTGGGTTCACGATTTACGGAATTCATGTGATGAATTGCCCGTTTTTTAAAGATAAAATTTAATATTTTTTCAATTATAATCATCTTATATATCATTTTGATTATCAATCATTAAGCAATAATAAAAAGGCTTCTTCGTCCATGATTTTCACACCCAGACTTTCGGCTTTTTTCAATTTTTCAGGTCCCATATTTTCACCGGCAAGGATAAACGAGGTTTTTGAACTTACGCTACCCACATTTTTTCCACCATTCATTTCAATCATTGCTTTATATTCGTCGCGCGAATGATTAGCAAAAGTACCGCTGATAACAATGGACAGACCTTTCAATGCGTCACTGTGAGCCTGAAGTTTTTCCTCCGAAAGACTCATTTGCAAACCATAATTCTTTAAACGGGCAACGGTTTCAATATTCAACGATTCAGAAAAATACCGGATTACACTTTGAGCAATTCGTTCTCCAATTTCGTCAACCGACACCAAATCTTCAAGTGAAGCAGCTTCCAATGCTTCTATATTTTTAAAAGCGTATGCCAGTTTTTTAGCTATCGTTTCGCCTACAAAGCGAATTCCTAGCGCAAAAACCACACGTTCAAACGGAATCTCTTTCGATTTTTCGACACCTGCCTGAATGTTGTATGCCGATTTTGTGCCAAGTCGCTCCAACCGAACCAAATCAGGGATTTTCAGCGTGTAAATATCGGCAATATTTTTCATTAAACCATTCTGATAAAGCAAATTGATGGTTTCACTTCCCAATCCATCGATATTCATAGCCCGACGACTTACAAAATGCTCCATTTTTCCTTTAATCTGAGGCGGACAGGCATTTTCATTCGGACAATAATGAGCAGCTTCACCTTCGAACCGAACCAACGCGGCGCCACACTCAGGACAGGTTTTGATGAACTTCACTTTGTCGCCAATCAGAATGCGGGCATCTTTATCAACAGCCGTTATTTTCGGAATAATTTCACCGCCTTTTTCCACAAAAACCATGTCGCCGATGTATAAATCAAGCGACTCAATAATATCGGCATTGTGCAACGAAGCACGTTTTACAACCGTACCTGAAAGTTGCACAGGATCAAGATTAGCAACCGGAGTAACTGCACCCGTCCTGCCTACCTGATACGAAACGGAATTAAGTCGTGTAACAGCTTTTTCAGCCTGAAACTTATACGCAATTGCCCAACGAGGCGATTTGGCCGTAAAACCAAGACTTTTTTGCTGAGCCAATGAATTGACTTTGATAACAATTCCGTCTGTTGCTACAGGAAGGTTTTTACGCTCCACATCCCAGTAATTGATAAATGCCGATACTTCTTCGAGCGACTTACAAACCTTTGTAGCATCCGATATTTTAAATCCCCACGAGCGGGCAGCAGCCAGATTCCCGGAATGCAAATCCGAGGGCAGATTCTCGCCCAGGAGGTAATAAAAATAACCATCCAACTTGCGGCTGGCAACAGTAGCTGAATTTTGTAGTTTCAGAGTTCCCGAAGCTGCATTGCGCGGATTAGCAAAAAGTTGTTCTTCCTGCGCTTCACGTTCGGCATTCAGTTCGTCAAACACCGCCCAGGGCATCAGAATTTCACCCCGTATTTCAAATTTCTCAGGAAAATTGCCCTGTAACCGCAACGGAATACTCCGAATAGTTTTTACATTGGCAGTCACATCATCACCTTTTTCACCATCTCCACGGGTTACTGCACGCAACAACACACCGTTTTCGTAAGTCAGCGAAATAGATGTACCATCATATTTCAACTCGCAAACCAACTCGAAATCTTCATTCAGTCCTTTTCGGGTACGCTCGTAGAAATCCTGCACTTCAGCTTCGGAATATGTATTTCCCAACGAAAGCATGGGATAAACATGAGCAACCTGCTCAAAACCCGACAGTATATCACTACCAACACGTTGAGTGGGGGAATTTAGATCAAAAAACTCAGGATTTGCAGTTTCAAGTTCCTGCAATTCTTTCAGTTTGGAATCAAACTCAAAATCGGTAATGGTAGGTTGCGACAGGACATAATAGTTGTAATTATGCTGTTCAAGTTCGCGACGTAGTTTTTCAATCCGGTCTTTCATCAATCAGTACCTGCACATTCTTATTTTTTGTGCAAAAATAAGAAATAATCAGGTTAAAAAGTTCTTTAAAATGGCTTATATTTCTCTGTCGAATTTTATATAACGGGGTTCAAGCGGCACATAATCATCGTTATCCCACAACGAACTGGTAATCATCAAATCAGCACTATAACGGTTGCAGGCAATTGGCACATTATGAACACGACACTGACGTAAAAGCATCTGAATATCAGCCTCATGAGGTTGAGCATTCAAATCGTCAATTAGAAACACAGCCAGATTAATCTGTTTACGCACCACCAACGCAGCAATTTCTGCATCACCACCAAGCGGTCCTGAATTCATGCAAGTTATATCTACATTCACGCCCTTATTTTTGAAAGCTTGTTGAATGAGACTGCCTGTTGTTCCGGTACAAATCAGATGATGTTTTGCGAGCATATCAGCATTAAAAATCGCCCATTCAACCATGTCGGCTTTTCGTCTGTCATGTGCTACCAATGCTATTTTCAGTTGCTTTTTCATTTCAGTATTATTTTGTTTATCCATTCCACAAAATTAATCCTTTTTCTAATTTATGCAATGAATTTCAACGAAAGTTCTTAAAAAACTATTTATGGGTTGTCTGAACTGTGAAATTTATCTACTTTTGTATTCAAACATTTCAACTGTATGACAAAAAGAAGCTTTATAATTCTCTCATTTATATTTATTATTACAAGTCTTTCGGCTCAACATTCCAAACGCGAATTCAGGGCGGTTTGGGTGGCTACAGTAGCTAATATTGACTGGCCCAGTCAACGTAATCTTACTCCCAAAGCCCAGCGTGAAGAAATGCGCTCGATGCTGGACGGACTTTCCAAAAATAACATTAATGCTATTTTACTGCAGATTAGGCCAACTTCTGATGCATTTTATCCTTCAGCTATCGAGCCATGGTCGCACTGGCTCACCGGCAAGCAGGGAACACGTCCGAATCCATATTATGATCCGCTACAATTCATCATTGAAGAGGCTCACAAACGTTTTATTGAAGTTCATGCATGGCTCAATCCATATCGTGTTACCAATTCCGACAACCTGAATATTCTCAACAAAAATCACCTTTATTTCAAAAATAAAGACCTTTTTGTGAAATATGGAGATAAATATTATTTCGACCCAGGGCTGGATGAAACACGTGAATTTCTGAACCGCGTGGTGGAAGATGTGGTGGAACGTTATGATGTGGACGGTGTTCATTTCGACGATTATTTTTATCCGTATCGTGTTGCCAATGAGGAATTTCCGGACGAAATGACTTTCCGCAAAAACCCACGTGGTTTTGAACCAAACCAAAAAAATGACTGGCGACGTAATAACGTGAATCTGGTAATTTCAGAGCTTCAACAAACCATAAAAGGTCTGAAACCATGGGTTGAGTTTGGTGTTTCGCCTTTTGGAGTGTGGCGTAATCAGTCGTCCGACCCAACAGGCTCAGCCACACAAGCAGGTTGTCAAAACTATGATGATTTATATGCCGACATATTGAAATGGCTTAAGGAAGGTACTATCGACTATATTGTTCCGCAACTTTACTGGGAAATTGGTAAACGAGTGGCCGATTATGAAGTGTTGGCGAAATGGTGGAGCGAAAATTCGTTCGGAAAAAACCTTTATATCGGCATGTATGCTTCACAACTTGGTTCGCACGAAGCAAATCAGGCCTGGAGAAATGGCAATGAAATCTGTCGTCAGCTGAAAATGAACAAACAATATCCGCAAATTGAGGGTGCAGTATTTTTCAGTGCCAAACCGTTTCTGAAAAACAGGCAAAATCTGAACGACAGTCTGCAACAAAATTATTATAAATATCCTGCCATTTGTCCGTTCAATCACAACATTGAGGGTGAAACTCCAGCTCAACCACAGAATATAAAAATACTGCGCGATGGCAAAGAAGCTTACCTCGTCTGGGACGAAATGGACGAAGAAGGTGGCTGTAAAACAGTCTATTATGTGGTATATGCTTTCAAAGGACGCAAAGCCGGAGATATGGAAGATCCCGCCAATATTGTAGCCCGTACAACTGAAAATTGCATTGATCTAAAAGAATTAGACAAAAAATTCGGTGGAATTTACACCTTTGTGGTTACTGCAGTAAACCGCTTCAAGCACGAAAGTGTGCCTACTTACGGTGTTACCCGCAGACTTTGATTAACGTATTTAACCCTGAATTTCAGTTTCAAACCCAACATTATTGGCTTTTTCAGTGTTTTGTCTGCAAAATCAATTTTTACAGAAAACATGAATTTTAGAAAAGGTATTAGTTTAGTTGCAGTTGTAGTGATTGCAACCAACATTTTTGCTCAGGACAGATTATTCACTTACACTTATCAAAGTACAGTTTTAAACAAAGGGCAACACGAGTTGGAAGTCAGTAACACGCTGATAACCGGCAAAGTAGATTACTTCTCGAGGCTCGAAAACAGAACCGAAATCGAAATTGGTTTGGGAAATAACCTACAGACTTCTTTTTATCTCAATTTCACATCAATTACCCAACCTGAAAGTTCTGCTCTTAGTACAGAACACGAAGTTAGCTTTTCGAATGAATGGAAATATAAACTGGCTGATCCTGTAGCTGATCCGTTAGGATTGGCTTTTTATGGCGAATATACTGTAGGAACATCAGAATACGAACTTGAAGGCAAACTGATTGCCGATAAAAAACTCGGAAAATTTGATATTGCAGCCAATGCAAGTTATGAATTTGAAGTAGAAACCTTTTTTCCGAATGTTTGGGAAAAAGAAGGAAAAGCAGATTTGAACCTTTCGTTTGCTTACGAGTTGAATCCGCATTTTCATCTGACATTTGAAAACTCATTTCAAAATGTTTTTGCCGAAGGTGAATTAAAGCACAGTGCTTTATTCTCGGGTCTGGGCATTTCTTATGTGCAGGAAAAATTTTGGGTAAACTTTGCAGTTATGCCTCAAATACAGTCTTTTAAAGGAACAACAATTAACTCAACACTAAACCTCGATGAATTTGAAAAACTACAATGCCGCTTACTATTCTCAGTGGCCATCTAAAATCCGAATCATAGCTTTTGGACTTTTGTTTGGAATAAATTCATGCTCGAGTCCACTCTATGTACCCGGAAAGGATAATATACCCGCTACTGCCAATATCGATAATTTAAAAAAAGGTCGTGAGCTTTATGTAAGCAAATGTGCTTCGTGCCATACCTTATTTCTGCCCGAAAAGTATAACAGAATTGAGTGGAGTAAAACCGTGAATAGGATGCAACCGAAAGCAAAAATCACAGACGAAGAAAAAAATCTGATTCTGGATTATCTTTCGAAAGGGAAATAATAAAAAAATCCTGTTAATCAATCGATTAACAGGATTTTTTTTGAACATTATCGAATCAACAATTTTTCAGTAATTTCATCAACATTGGTAAAAGCCTTAACCAAATAAATTCCGGGTTGAATATCTGCAGTAGAGAAATTAATCATACTATTGGACGAAAAAGAAAATCTTTTCAGGATTGAACCTGAAACATTATAAATTATCAACTCACCATAATTTTCAGAATTATTTTTCAGAACTATCGATTTCTGCTGTTGTTCCATTTTAAGCAAAGTTTCTGCAACAGCGGTTTGATTTTTAATTGTAATAATTTTAAATCTTGTTCTTGAATTTGGTGTTGTTTGTGCTGTAAAACTATACTCAGAGCCATTCTCAGTAATATCAACCGTTTTGTTTTCAACCAAATCTACAAGATAAATATTAGCATATTTTGATTCAACATTTTGATGAGTGAAACTTAGTTTGTATTCAGTTTCTTGACCGGCGATAAAGCCAAGATAGGTTTCATTCATATCCGGCACTGCATCTATTTGATAATCTCCATCCGGTTCAACTGCAAATAATTGAGGATTCTGCACCGTACCAAATATTTTATTGCCATCCCAACCATTATCGAAAGTACGTTTACAGGTTGAATCAGAAAATATCCACATACAATCTGAGTACGTTGCACTTTTCACTTCAATTCGAGTAAAAACTTTTAATGTCGGAATGTCATTCTTTGAAACAGAAACCCTTTGCATTTCTACATTCTGAATGACTGAACTATACGGAATTGATATTGTGGCATCAGATTTTAATGCTTTTATCAGAAATCCCTGCATTGATGGAATTTGACCCGGAATTCCACCCAAACCGGCTGTCTGTTTAGTCGTAACTGTATATTGACCCGGGTTGCTACCAGGAGATGAATAACCAGAATTTGCTAACCAATTGATATAATTCCCTGTATTATACAAGTAGACTGATGCCTCTGTGTCAGCACCAAATTCAATTTTCGAAATATCTATTGCGGCTGTATAAGGATTTCCATAAATATGTTGACCCGGAAAAACTGAAGCAGAAGTAAAAGTCATTGAACAATTGAAATCACTATTTTCCAATTGACCGGTGAATGTGTAAGTTGTTGGAATAGACTGAACAATTTCATATCCGGTAAATGATGTCATAGTTGAACCCAACGGCATCATATTCCATAAATCATAATCGGTTGTACCTGTTTCATTCCACTTTCTTACATAGCAATTTGAAAATTTATCGCTTATATTCATTGTTTTAACCGGAATTCCAAAAAATTGCCATTGGTATTTACTTCCCGGTTGGTTATTCAGATTCCAGTTAGCTTTTGAATACATTTCGACGGTTGCATTTACAGGTGAGTTTGATGAATTATGAAAAATCAGTGAGCCGTTTGCTGCTGTTGGGCTTGATTTAATATAAATACCTGAAATTCCGGCATTATTAAATATACTTCCTATAACATTCACTTTAAAAGTTGGATTGATTGTTATTCCACAACCCGAACTGATTGTCATATTGTTTTTCACAGATACATCTTTATTAATCTGTACTTTAGCCGGATTTGAAATAATCAGATTTGTAAATATTGCTTCTGACGATTTAGCACCTTCAATGCTTTGAGCTGCAATTCCATTCATAGTTACTGACCCTGTGTTCTGGCCTGAGGTTATCAGTCCATTGCACACAATATTTCCCGATACAAAGTGGTTGAAATTATTCAATTCAATGGTTGAATTCTGTTCCACAGTCAAATTTCCGGCAAGATTGACCTGACCACCAAGTGTTATTCCATTTGCCCTGTTTATGCTCAAATTATTTAATGAAATAGCTTGTAAAACTGTATTCGCAGCACTGCCACCAAAAATTAAATTTGATGAACTGCCACCAACTAATGTTCCTGAATTTATGGAAATTGAACCATTTAATGTCAATGTATTTGAACCTATTGTAAAACTACCACTATTGAGAGTAAGTAACTGATTTACAATAAGATTTCCATTTAAGACAACTCCATTGGAATTATTGATTGATAATCCATCAATGATATTATTGACAAATAATGATGATTGGATATTTTGCAACATTGATAATCCACCAAAAACAAGTGTTGAAGATGTTGTAGTTGCATCAATTTGAGCACCGTTTGTGAAAATTAAATTTCCTGTCAATGTAAGTTGCTTGCCATTAAGTACAAATTTATAATTGCTTTGTGCATTTGTTATATTTGCCAGAATCCTGTTTTGGTCTAAAACACAATTTCGTACAGGAGTTGTTGCAAAAGTAATTTCAGAACCATTGGGAGGAACTGATCCACCAATCCAATTACCTGCTGTTCCAAAATCAGTACTTATGCCTCCCTGCCAAACGTAATTATTTGTTTCAAGAGCGCCCATTTTTGGAGTTGGGTTTCTGGCTAAATTTCCATAATCAGTTGTTATTTCTGACACTGCGATTCCATTCAGTGGGGCTGCAGAGTAATAATTCATCGCTTCTATTCCACCTGCGTTAGTATAAAGTGGATTAGTGCTTAAACTGTTTATATCTTGTCCTGTTGCTGTTTTTATAGCTGCTAAAGTAGTTTCATCAATTGATCCATATTTCATCAGAACTGAATTTGTCCCCGAAACATAATAATCGTTATAGTTTATCGTCAAACCCGAATTACCTGCTAATATTGCCGAGTAATGTTTTCCTGTAGAACCACCTGAACGGGCATTATACAAGATATTATTTTTATAAATACGGGTTGTGATATTGGAATTATTAAGCAATGCAGCTGTTGAAGAAGTAGTACCGCTAACTGTTCCTCCCAAATAAATAGAATTGAAATAAATAGAATTGAAGTTGTTCGTACCACTGTCATCCACTATACCATTAAACTTGTAGCCGGTACTAACACCCATCCCTAAATTAATAATATTGTTAAAGCAAGACGTAAGACCGAGGTTTAAAACTATTCCATCGATTTCGCAGGCAGTATTTGTTGAAGTTGCACTGATTGAATGCACAAAATTGTCATAAACATAATTAGTTCCTGAGGTTGGACCTATATATAAAATTCCATAAACATCAATTCTGGCGGAACTATTAGTACTTATAATATTATTTACAAAATTGCCTGAGATTATCTGTGTTGTACCCGCAGTACCCGAAATTTGAGAAATGCCAATTACTGCCGCTGTAGTTCTTGAACCATTTTGAGCACTGAAACTGGTTATATTTCTAACAGTATTATTCTGAATCGTATTTGAACCCGCAATGGTTTGAATACCACGTGTACGACTACCAGTATTAGTTCCTGTATAGTTATTTGTCAAATTGGCAACCGTATTGTTTTTTATTATTGTTGTTCCAACGCTTGAACTGTATATTCCATAAAGATCAAGTTTTATACGGGAATTTGGCGATCCCTGGCCGGTGTGGATACTGTTTGGTGTTGTCAGACTTCCTATTAGATTTCCATCGAAAGTTGTTGTTCCGGTTACACTTCTCACATAGACCGACTCCCAACCATGCGAATAAGTATCTGTACCATAAGTAGTTATTGATCCGATATTATTATTCGAAATATTGACAATTCCGTTACTGTTTTGTATCATTCCGTGTGAAGTGGAATACATATTTGTTTGACCTTCAAAGCTTACCGAAGGAGCTGAAGTATAACCACTTCCACCATTTAATATATTGATTTTTGTAACAACCCCATTTGTGATTTCTGCCTCGGCTGCCACTCCTGTACCACCATTATCTATTGAAAAAGTTACTGCAGGTGCAACAGTATATCCACTTCCGCCACCGACAATATTTATGGATGTTATGACTCCATCGGTTAATGTACTGGTAGCATAAGCCACTGGTGTATATATAACAATTGAATTATTTCCCGTAGAAGAACCAATTGTATTTCCAATTACATCTACATTTCCGGCATTGATATATATTCCATCCAATGGATTATCCTCCGTGCTGGTATCCAAAATATTTGATATTAAATTATTTTCAATCTGAGCTGAAGTTGAACCACCGCCTGACACATAAATTCCACACCAATAGTGAGCAAAGTTTGAATTAATAATCCAAGGCGTTCCTCCACATTGAGGTGCGCTTCCACCAATAAAATTTGAGCTGATTATCTGATTTTCTAAAGTTGTGATACTTATAGCACGATAAGAAAATTTTCCTGTGGGAGCGAAATTTGTTGTTTCATAAAAACTATTCCCGGAAACTATATTTCCGATTGCACAAGAATTCATATTAACTCCATTTGAATTATATGATTGATTTAGAAAATCATAAAAATTGTTGTTTCTGATTATATTTGCATTATTTTCATGCCCGCTTGACCCTGAAACAAGTATTGCATTTATTGGTCTGTTACCTCCTGCATTTGAAATATTACAATTTTCAATTATATTATTGCTGTTACCTGTCCCTGTTGTTGCTGAAGAAAAATGAATAATTCCCGTAGATGTGTTTATGGTTGAAGCATATACATTACAATACTTAATATCATTATTTTGTGCTGAATTAACCAATCTAATTGCCGGTGATGAATTTCCGGTACTTAGATTTTTTATTGTGAGATCTGCAGTTGAACCTGAACAATTCACTCTACCGTCTATGGTTATGTTATTTGCAGCATTCAGGTTAATTGTGGGTGAATTAAAATTTGATGAGATCGAATAACCCGACCCGGTTGGATATATCCTAATAGATGAATAATTTGCATTGCCAATTCCGCTTGCATTTATCGAAGCTGAAACTATTTCGGTAGTTGATCCTGTGATTTGCAGAGTAATAACTCCCGTAACGCTACCTGAATTTATAGCATCAAAAGCAAGTTTTAGAGTTGAATAATTGGCACCGGCACCACCTACAGTTTTCGTTGTTTGAGCTGTTGAAATCAATAAATTAAAACTCATTGCCATTATGAGTATCAATGCTCTAATGCTTAAAGTTTTCATGGATTTATTGTGTTTTGCTTTGTTGAAAAAAATAACTATTCAGTTATAATTTATTAGAATAATACAAAGGTAATTATTTATTTAATATATTGATTATCAGTTATTTGTAGCATTTTTTCCGAACTACAATGTAATTATTACTATGTTATTTAACAACACTGAATGATAAATTTAAAATTCGGTTTGCTGGTTGAATTTTAAATCGCACTGGAACAACTAAAGAACTATAGAATAGCACATTATATAAATATTTTATTTATTTAACACATTGTCAAAAATGTTTTTGCTGTATTTCTTACTACATTGATCATAATTATTCCAGGATAACATTCTAAATTTCAATCAAATACTAAATTTTCAACTAAAAATATGTGGTTTTTATGTTGATATTTAATTTAATATTATTTATTATTATATTATATTAAATTATATAAAAAAATCCCCATTATTTTCTCAAATAATGGGGATTAAGTAAAATTTACTTTATATCTTATTCTTTCAATGCAGTATTTTGATTTTGTTTCACTAAACGTGCTTTTATTTCACTGGTTTCAGTGTTTAATTCCATCAGTATTGTATCACCAACAACCAATTCACCAGCCAGAACAATGTCAGCTAACTCATCTTCCAGATAACGTTGGATAGCACGTTTAAGCGGACGGGCACCAAACTGAACATCGTAACCTTTATCAGCAATAAAGTCTTTGGCTTCGTTGGTCAGTTCCAGGTTATAACCCATAGCAGTTACTCGACTAAACAATCCTTTAAGTTCCAGATCGATTATAGAGCGGATAGACTCTTTGCTCAATTGATCGAACATAACAACTTCATCTACACGGTTCAAAAATTCCGGTGCAAAAGTACGGTTCAATGCTTTTTGAATCACGCCCCGCGAGAATTCAGAATCCATAGCTACATCAATGGCTGTATTGAATCCCACGCCTTTACCGAAATCCTTCAACTGACGTGTTCCAATGTTGGAAGTCATGATGATAATTGTATTTTTAAAGTCAATGCGTCGTCCCAAACTATCTGTCAGTCGACCTTCGTCCATTACCTGCAACAGAAGATTAAATACATCGGGGTGAGCTTTCTCAATTTCATCAAACAAAACGATAGAATAGGGTTTCCGGCGTACTTTCTCGGTCAATTGTCCACCTTCTTCGTAACCCACGTATCCCGGAGGCGCACCGATAAGGCGTGAAACACTGAATTTCTCCATGTATTCACTCATATCCACACGAATCAAAGCATCAGCACTATCGAACATAAATTCAGCTAAAATCTTGGCTAAATGTGTTTTTCCAACTCCTGTAGGACCAAGAAAAATAAACGAACCAATTGGTTTACTCGGATCTTTCAGTCCGATACGGTTACGTTGAATGGCTTTAACTATTTTATTTACAGCTTCATCCTGTCCAATAACCTTATGTTGCAGCACTTCCTTCATCTGACGAAGTTTCAATCCTTCGGCCTGCGCAATTCGCTGTACAGGAATACCCGACATCATAGCTACTACTTCGGCAACCTGTTCTTCATCAACGGTTTCGGGATGTTTCTGAGCTTCTTCTTCCCAGCGCTTCACGGCATCTTCCAGTTGATACTGAATTTGTTTTTCGTGATCGCGGATTGGACCGGCCAACTCGTATTTTTGTTCCGAAAGAACTTTCAGTTTTTCTTTCTTCAATTCTTCAATTTGTTGTTCCAACGCTTCAATTTCAGCAGGAACTGAGACAGTGCCAATATGCACGCGCGAGCCCGCTTCATCAAGTGCATCGATAGCCTTATCGGGAAAACAGCGGTCGGTAATATACCGGTCGGTCAGGCGAACACAGGCTTTAATGGCTTCGGGTGTATAGCGTACATTGTGGTGGTATTCGTAGCGATCCTGAATATTTTCTAAAATCAACAGCGTTTCTTCGTATGTTGTCGGGTCTACCATAACTTTTTGGAAACGGCGTTCCAAAGCCCCATCTTTTTCAATACTCTGACGATATTCATCAAGTGTTGTTGCTCCGACACATTGAATCTCACCGCGAGCCAGTGCCGGTTTCAGCATATTGGCAGCATCCAGCGAACCCGGAGCTCCACCTGCACCTACAATGGTATGAATTTCGTCGATAAACAAAATGATATCCGGATTTTTCTGTAATTCGTTCAGAATGGCTTTAATTCGTTCTTCGAACTGTCCGCGATATTTAGTTCCGGCAACAATAGAAGCCATATCCAAAGAAATAACCCTTTTATCAAACAGAACACGCGAAACACGGTGCTGAGTAATCCGCAGTGCTAATCCCTCAACAATAGCTGATTTACCAACGCCGGGATCACCAATCAATACCGGATTATTTTTCTTACGACGACTCAAAATCTGAGCAAGTCGTTCTATTTCTTTCTGACGACCTACAATCGGGTCGAGCCGGTTTTCAAGGGCTGCTTTTGTAATATCCGTCCCAAAAGAGTCCAACGCCGGTGTATCACTTTGTTTTGAACCTGCTGAAGGATTAGATTTACGTTTCTGACGTGGATCTTCTTCGTCATCATCTTCATCATGAAAACTTGAACCCATCATTGGAATATCGTGAGGTGCTTCAATAAGTGCTTTCACCTGACTATATGTCAGACTTTCAGAAATTAATATATCACCGGCCAGATTATTCTTTTCTTTCAGAATTGCAAGCAAAAGGTGTTCTGTATCGGCTGTATCGGCTGATAATGAGCGGGTTTCCAGCTCCATTATTTTCTTGATACGATCGGTACTTTTCAATGTTGGCAATTCAGCGCCGGTAGGTTCCACATCAGTACGAATCTGACTTTCGATGATTTGTTTTACTTTCGACAGATTAATATGTGTTTCATTCAAAATATCGATAGCTTTTCCGGTTCCGTTTCTCAGAATGCCAAGCAGCAAATGCTCGGGACCAATATAGTTATTCCCCAGACGTTCAGCTTCTTGTGAGCTGTACAACAGCACGTTGTTTAATTGTTCAGAATAGTTGACTGACATATAATAGTTCTCCTCAGTTTAATGTGACAAATATAGCGAAATAATGTACAATGAATAATTAAAAATTAATAATTAAGGTGATTTATGAATCTGCATTTTTGATTTCAAAAACTATACCTAACTGAATTTTACATTTTTATTCGGCAATTTTGGCAGTTTAACAAGATAAATGATTTTTTTGAGTAGATTTGCAGCCGAAAATTCAATTTTCAATGAATCAATTTCCAATTATCAATGCTAAATTGAAAAAAAATTTGGGTTTCATTTTAAAAACACTTATTTAAATAAATAGTTTATGACTAAGAAAATTTCTTCCTCACTGCGCGAATCCAAATCAGCCCGCTGGATAGTGCTGATACTGGTATCATTTACCATGATGTGTATGTATTATCTTACCGATGCCATGGCACCACTCCAGCAATATTTACAGACCAATTTGAAATGGAGTGCCACCGAATATGGCTTATTCACAAGTGGTTACGGTTGGTTTAATGTATTCCTGCTGATGCTGGTTTTCAGCGGAATGATTCTCGATAAATTAGGCACACGCTTCACCGGCGTATTGGCTATTGCAGTTATGTTGATTGGTGCAGGAATTAAATACTGGGCAATTTCGGGTCATATAAACGGGTCAATAACCATAGCCATTGGCGACTGGCAAATTTTGGGAGCAACTTCAAGGTCTGCTGTGTTTGCCGGTTTAGGATTTGCAGTTTTCGGCGTAGGTTGCGAAATGTTTGGAATTGCTGCCAATAAGGCAGTAGTTCGCTGGTTTCGTGGTAAAGAAATGGCGTTGGCTATCGGATTGAACACGTCGACAGGCCGTATTGGTACGGCTTTGGCAATGTTTACTCCGCTCCCGCTTTATAATCTGACAAAAAATGTGAGTACACCGGTTATCGTTTCAATCATTTTACTTTTAATCGGTTTGCTGGTATTTATACTCTTTACTGTGCTGGATAAACGACTGGATCATGAAGAAATTGCTGCCGGTGTAGAAGCTGACGAAGAATTTAAATTTGCCGACATAAAAGAAATTGCTTCAAACCGTGCTTTCTGGTATATTGCTATTCTGTGCGTATTGTTTTATTCTGCAGTATTTCCGTTTATAAAATTTGCAACTAACATGATTGTTCAGAAATTTTCGGTAGGTGACACTTTTGCAGGTTATATTCCTGCTTTACTGCCATTTAGTGCTCTTTTGCTGACACCACTTTTTGGTGGTATTTCCGACAAAAAAGGAAAAGCTGCCAGCATTATGGTGGTTGGTTCTATCCTGCTGGTTTGTGTACATTTATTATTCTCCATCCCATCACTCAATAGTTTTCCTATTGCCATCGGGCTGGTAATGCTGCTTGGTATTGCATTCTCACTCGTTCCTTCGGCTATGTGGCCATCGGTTGCCAAAATTATACCTCACAGCAAGCTTGGAACAGCATATGCCATGATTTTTTGGGTGCAAAACTGGGGGTTGATGCTTGTTCCACTGTTGATTGGTTCAGTACTCGACAAATACTGTATTACCGGAACACTCACCAAAATGGTGGACGGAAAAGAACAACATCTTACTCAATACAATTACACGATTCCTATGCTTATTTTTGCCTGCTTCGGAGTGCTGGCTATCGTTTTTGCATTTATGCTGAAAGCCGAAGACAAGAAAATGGGCTACGGACTCGAAAAACCGAATGTGGTGGAGTAGTTGGTTGATTGGTTGATTGGTTGATTTGTTAAGAGACAACAAACACAATTATTACAAGAAAATTTAGTATTGAAACGCAAAGTTTGAATTCATTTTCAATACTTTGCGTTTCTTTTTTTACAACTTAAAAAATGGAGTATATCCGTGTTAAATTATTGAAAATCAGAAAAATAAATACTCAATTAATGAAAATGTGTGATTAAATAACTATAGGGTACTTCTAAAAACTGATTTATAGATATATATTTTCATAACTCTTTGATAT
>JBAXPM010000028.1:0-43223 GCA_037132235.1 Paludibacter sp. | reverse complement strand
TGCTTTTCCATTTTTGTTCTTGACTTTTTTGGTCAAGCTATTTCAGGGAAAGACACATCCATGTTTCCAACGAAAACAAGCATGTATAGGAAGAAAACTAATTGGAATCGGTCGGATTGCAACAGAATTCCATTTTTTATCCCAATTTCAGGAAATTATAAGCACAATTTATTTTACTAAAAAAGCCAACAAACAGCGTTCGATAATTGTTATACTTAGTACTTAGGAATGAATCATTTACTAAAGAATAGGAGGTATAACCATGACACCATCAAAGTCTTTTGCAATTTCAATTAGTCGCCAGTTAGGTGCCGGAGGTGCATTTGTTGGTCAGCAGCTTGCCAATAAGCTGAATATCTTTTTTGCCGACCGTGACATCCTGCGCGAAGCAGCCCATCGACTTTCAACTTTTGAAACAAACCTGGAATCGCGCGAGGAAAGAATTCTTTCGTTCTGGCATTCGTTTATGAAATCGCTGCCCCAAACCGATGTTATTACCGTACCTTCAGTAGCACCGACCTTGGAGTACACCGATCAGGAATTATTCGATGCTGAAGATGAAATAATCAGAAAAATCGTTCATGAACATCCTGCTGTAATTTTAGGCCGTTGCGGGCATTACATTTTACGTAATGAACCGAAACATATCAGTGTTTTCTTACATGCTGATAAGGAATTCAGGATTAAACGGATTCAGGAGTTATACAATGTACAGAACGATGAGGCAACGGAAATGGTTGAAAAATCAGACAAAGAAAGAGCTGCTTACTGTAAAACATTTACGCATAAGGAATGGATGAATGCCTCGAATTACGACCTGTCGATTGACACCGGTAAAATGCCGTTGGAAGAAGTTGTTGAATTAATTCTGAAGTATATCGAACTCCGTCCCTGATTTGCTTTAGATTCTCACTTCCACGCCCTGTGCTTTCAGATACGATTTCAGTTCGGGGATTCCGATTTCTTTGTAGTGGAAAATACTGGCTGCAAGGGCTGCATCAGCTTTTCCTTCGTCGAAAACAGTAACGAAATGTTCCATTGTTCCTGCGCCTCCGCTGGCTATTACGGGTACATTTACTGCTTCGGAAACAGCACGGGTAATGTCTAACGCAAAACCGTCTTTTGTGCCGTCGTTGTTCATCGAAGTCAGCAGAATTTCGCCTGCACCAAGTGCCACAGCCTGTTTAGCCCATTCCACCGTTTTTATGTCGGTAGGAATACGCCCGCCATTCAGAAAAACATACCATTCGCCATCAATAAATTTAGTGTCGATGGCCAATACCACACACTGACTGCCAAACTGCGCTGCCAAATCGCTTATTAATTGAGGATTACATACGGCAGAAGTGTTTACTGAAATTTTATCGGCACCACAAGCCAGCAACACCGACACATCTTCCACACTTGAAATTCCACCACCTACAGTGAATGGAATATTGATGTGTTTGGCAATGCGTGTTACCAGTTCCGAAAGGGTTTTGCGCTTTTCATTGGTGGCGGTAATGTCCAGAAACACCAGTTCATCGGCACCCATTTGAGCATACAACGCACCCAATTCAACAGGATCACCCACATCGGTGATATTGAGAAAATTTATACCTTTAACGGTTTTACCGTTTTTGATATCCAGGCAGGGAATAATTCGTTTTGCAAGCATATAGTAAGCCCCCTAACCCCCTAAAGGGGGAATTTTTGATTTTTTATTTAATAGTTTTGTAAGTTGATTCAGAAATTTTCACCCTTCTAAATTCCCCCTTTAGGGGGTTAGGGGGCAGTTTTCATCGCTGTTTTTTCTTCATTCCATTCTCCCAGAGTCACACTCGCTACTTTATTGACCAGACTTTTATCATATGGACGTTCAGCTTTCACGTAATTCGCCGTAAAACCAACCATATTCTCACCGTTATGGCGACTTTCCCACAATACCGGCCACGATTTACCCCGCTGACTTTCGTAAAATGCCTTTGTTTTTTTGTCAGATAAAGCATGAAGTACATCGCTTCGGCGTTTCCGCTCTTTTAAATCAACAACATGTTCCATTTCAAGCATTTTAGTTCCGGCGCGTTCGGAATAAGTGAAAACATGCAGCTGTGAAATATCCAGTGAGTCAATAAAGCGGCACGATTCTTCGAACAATTCATCCGTTTCGCCACGAACGCCCACAATTACATCCACACCAATAAAGGCATCGGGCATCAACTGTTTGATTTTAGCTACTTTATGAGCAAAAAGTTCACGGTCGTACTTTCGGCGCATAATCTTCAGCACTTCGTTTGTCCCTGATTGAAGTGGAATATGAAAATGGGGCATAAAACGTTTTCCTGTAGCGATATATTCAATAATTTCATCGGTGAGCAGATTAGGCTCAATCGACGAAATGCGGAAACGAACATCAGCTTCTATCGAATCAAGCGCCTTTACTAAATCAAAAAACTTTTCGTTGGTTGATTTGCCAAAATCACCGATGTTAACACCTGAAAGAACAATTTCTTTGGCACCGTCACGAATAGCTTCTTCAGCCATGGCAACGGTTTCAGGAATCGTAGCATTACGGCTGCGTCCACGGGCAAAGGGTATAGTGCAATAGGTACAAAAATAATCGCAGCCATCCTGAACTTTCAGAAAATAACGGGTACGGTCGTCGCGCGAACAGGAAGGTTTGAATTCCCTGACACGTTTTATTTCTTCGCGGTGTACTTCGACTTTTTCGCTGTTTTCGAGTTTGTGCAAATGATCCAGAATGCTGAACTTCTCGTTTGCACCCAGCACCAGATCAACACCGTCGATGGCTGCAATTTCTTCAGGTTTTAGTTGTGCATAGCAGCCTGTAACTATCATAATTGCATTTGGGTGCTGTCGATTCAGTCTGCTTATGGCCTGACGGCATTTGTGGTCGGCAGTATCGGTTACCGAGCAGGTATTGATAACGCACACATCAGCCTGTTCGCCGGGTCGGACTTTGCTGAAACCTTCGTCGGTCATTTGTTTGCCGATGGCCGATGTCTCTGAAAAGTTTAATTTGCACCCAAGGGTATGGAAAGCTACTTTTTTATTATTAAATATGTTGTTGTCAATCATTTTGATGTTTCGGAAAAGAGTGTACAAAGTTAGTAAAAATTGAAGAGATACGTCGTCAACCGATTTTCTTTTGTACTTTTGCAAGCCAAAATTCAACTCCTAAAACAAATAAATATGACTTCAGTTCAACTTGTAGGCTTTTTGGCAATGATACTTTCAGTATTGAATCAGATTCCACAGGCCATCAAAGTATTCAGAACACAGGATACACACAGCATTTCACTGGTTATGTACTGCATTGTGGTTGTGGCTATTACGCTATGGTTGGTTTATGGAATCATGCTAAATGATGCTCCGCTTATTTGGGCAAACACACTTTCACTTGTCCCTATCGTGTATATTTTCATTATTAAACTGAAAAATACTATTCAGGGAAAAGATAAGCTATCTATTTAGTTAGCAGTCAGCAAAATTTACTTACACTCTAAAATCAAAGCGTTCGGTGCGAGTCTTTTCATAGATTTCGCGATTGAAGGAGTAGAGGCGCGCAGGTTTGTGCGAAACACCGGTCTGAATTTCGTCGAGTGGAATAAGATAAGCCATTTTATTTATTTTTCGACGGTAATTTCTTTTGTCGAAAGAGGTATTGAATATAGCTTCGTAAAGTTTCTGCATTTGAGTGAGCGTGAATTTCTCGGGTAACAATTCAAATACAAGCGGATCGTGAAGCAGATCGTACCGCAGTTTTTTAAGCGCTTCGTCAAAGATTTCGTTGTGATCGAACATTAATTCCGTCACCTCGTAGGCATTTGCCCAGTTTGCATCTTCAATTAAGGTGCTGTTATCCACATCGCTCAGGTTCACCAGCGAGTAAAATCCAACTGTAATAACACGCTCATCTTTCAGTCGTGGTTTAATCCATTCAAAATCCTGCGGACGTGTTTTCAATCGGTTGGGGTCGCTGAAAACCATGAATTGTTTCACAAAGATACTCTCCAGACCGGTTTGTTCTTTCAATATACGTGCAGCAGTTTCGTTCAGATTTTCATTCCTGCGAACCTGATTACCAGGAAGTTTCCATTCTACGTGAATTTTTCCATCCATTGGTATAAACTCCCTGCGAACCAGCATTTTAAGTGTGGAATTATCATAGCCGAAAATAACACAATCCACCGAAATTGTTGGTATCGTTTCGAATGCAAAATTGTTGATTTCCTGTTCTGCTACCATGATTTTAATACTGAATGTAATTTCAATGCAAAGATACTATAAATATATTTTTGATAGTGTCCAATTTACACAATATTTATTTTGAGATAAAAAAATCAGTACTTAGTGTAATAAAAACACACTTTTATTTGGAGAATAAAAAAATACATTCTATATTTGCACCGGAATTACTTATTGTGTTTCTGACACTAAATCAAAAATCTAATACAAATGAAAATAAACCGAATCGCTTTTTTGGGAATGGTATGCCTCATGCCCTTTAACGCTATTAAATCGCAAAAGCTAGTTTATTTAGATGTAAATCAGCCCATTGAGAAAAGAATAGAGCATGCACTTTCGCTGATGACATTGGAAGAAAAAGTGGCCATGTGTCATGCACAGTCTAAATTTAGTGCGAAAGGTGTGCCGCGGCTAGGAATTCCCGAGATTTGGACTGATGATGGTCCACACGGTATACGTGAAGAAGTTTTTTGGGATAAATGGAGTGGTGCCGGCTGGACAAACGACTCCTGTACTGCATTTCCTGCTCTTACCTGTCTTTCCGCAAGTTTTAACATTCAAATGGCCTTAAAATATGGCAAAGCTATTGGTGAAGAGGCTCGCTACCGCAACAAAAATGTCCTTCTTGGCCCTGGCGTAAACATTTATAGAATCCCACTTAATGGGCGCAATTTTGAATACATGGGTGAAGACCCTGTTTTATCATCGCGCATGGTTGTTCCTTATGTACAAGGTGTTCAGCAAAATGGAGTAGCTGTATGTGTTAAGCATTTTGCCCTGAATAATCAAGAAGTAAACCGCATGGCAACCAATGTGCAAGTATCCGACCGCGCCTTGTACGAAATTTATTTACCAGCTTTCAAAGCTGCTGTTATGGAAGGAAAAGCGTGGTCGATAATGGGTTCATATAATTTGTTTAGAGGTGAGCAATGTTGTCATAATGATTTGTTACTGAACAAAATACTGAAAACTGACTGGAAGTTTGATGGTGTTGTTATCAGCGATTGGGGTGGAGTTCATAGTACCGATCAAGCTGTAAATAATGGACTAGATCTTGAAATGGGTACTTCAACTAATGGTTTAACAACCGATGGAACTGCACCCTACTCCGAATATTATTTGGCTAATCCGTATTTGCGTGGACTGAAATCCGGTAAATACAACGAAACTGTGTTGAATGATAAAATCCGTAGGTTGTTGCGCCTTATTTTCCGCACTACCATGAGTGCCGATAGGCCGTTTGGCAAATTTGTAAGTCCTGAGCACTCAGAAACGGCTAGGAAAATTGCCGAAGAAGGAATTGTATTGTTGAAAAACGATAAACAATTTCTACCAATTCCGATGAATAAATACAAAAAGATAGCAGTTATTGGCGAAAATGCAACACGCAGTTTGGTAATCGGTGGAGGTTCTTCGTCGCTTAAAGTGGCTTATGAAGTGTCGCCATTGAATGGTTTGATGGCAAAATACGGTAATGCTTGTATTTTATATTCAAAAGGATATCAGTCTGGTGATAATGAATATGCTAAAGAAAATGCCACAAAAATAAATGCCGATTCTTTACTTCGTGCTGCTGTTGAAGTGGCAAAAAACGCAGATATTGTGCTGTTTGTTGGTGGGTTAAACAAAAATTACTTACAGGACAGTGAAGGTGGCGACCGAACCACCATGGATTTGCCGTTTGGACAGGATAAATTAATTACTGCACTACTTAAAGTTAATAAAAATACCGCTGTAATTTTGAATAGTGGTAATGCCGTGTCAATGCCTTGGCTTACAGATGTTCCCGCCATAGTTCAAGGTTGGTATTTAGGTTCGGAGGCTGGTAATGCCCTTGCCAATGTGATTTCGGGCGAAGTAAATCCTTCAGGCAAATTACCATTTTCATTCCCTAAAAAGCTTGAAGACAATGCAGCCATTTCGTTTGGAAAAATTTCTTATCCTGGAAATGAAAATAATTTGCAAGAATACAAAGAAGATATTTTGGTTGGCTATCGTTGGTTCGATACAAAGAAAATTATGCCCTTGTTTCCCTTTGGTTTTGGGCTGTCGTATACAACTTTTGAATACGGAAGAATTATAACGGACAAAAAAATATACGCTCCCGATGAAACCATTCGGGTATCGTTTAGTTTGAAAAATACAGGAAAAGTAGATGGTGCTGAAGCCACACAAGTGTATGTTTCTCAAACCAATGCATCGGTAATGCGTCCGGCAAAGGAGCTGAAAGCATTTAATAAAGTATATCTCAAAGCTGGTGAAAACAAAACTGTGGAGCTGGAAATCAAAGCATCGGATCTTGCCTATTATAACGAAAAAATACATGGCTGGACTGTTGAGCCGGGTGAATTTATACTTCGCAACGCTGCCTCCTCGGCCGATTTGAAAAGCAGTGTTTCTATTCAACTTAAATAACAAACCAAATATTTAATAATCAATGAAAAACAAAAACACACATCGAGAAAAAACAGTCGTGCAAAATTGCAGCAGACGTTGGTTTAGGCGAGTAATTCCTATGCTTTTGGCATTGGCTGTTTCGCTCAATTTACTAGCACAAACCGCTTCAATAAGTGGTGTGGTAGTTGACTCTAAAAATGAGCCCGTTATTGGGGCAAGCATTATTGTTAAGGGCACAAAATCAGCTACGATAAGTGACTTTAATGGCAAATTTAGTATCAATGCTAAAAGTAATGATGTATTGGTATTTAGCTATTTGGCTATGAATACCGTTGAACAGACGGTTGGAAATTCTAAAAATATCCGAATTGTAATGACCGATAACACTCAAGCTCTGGACGAAGTGGTGGTGGTAGGTTATGGTTCGGTAAAGCGGAAAGATTTAACTACGGCGGTTTCCACGGTTTCTACCAAAGATTTAAATGAACGCCCCTTAATCTCTGCAGCATCGGCTATTCAAGGCAAAGCAGCTGGCGTTACAGTGATAAGTGCAAATGGCGAGCCAGGATCAGCACCGGTTGTTCGAATTCGTGGTAATTCCTCTATAAATGGGAGTAATGACCCGTTGTATGTGGTTGATGGAGTGCCCATGGGTGACATTAACTTTTTATCACCAAATGATATTGAAAGCATGCAAATATTGAAAGATGCTTCTTCAGCAGCAATTTATGGTTCAAGTGGTGCCAATGGAGTAGTAATCATTACCACCAAATTGGGATTAAAAGGACAAGCTAAAATTTCATTGAATGCTCATGTTGGAGCTACTCAGGTAGTTAAACAATTACAATCGTTAAATACAAGTCAATATACTGAATTAATGAACGAAATTGGTGCAGTTACCCTGCCAAGTGGCTTGACAGACCAAACCGATTGGTTCAAAGAAACATTCCGAACTGGTTTAACGCAAGATTATCAGTTGTCAATTTCGAATGCTACTGATAAAATGCGCTATTTTGTTTCGGGTGGTTACACCAACGAATCGGGTGTTATTCCGGTGGCTTATTTCAAAAGGTTCAATTTTAGAGTTAATCTTGAAAATCAAATTAAAAGTTGGTTGAAACTGACAACAAATTTAACGTATTCCGATTTTAGTAACAACGGTATTATTTCAGGCACAGGTTCTAATCGTGCCGGAGTAATTCTTTCGGTTATTAACACACCAACCTATGCACCGATATGGAATCCGACTATTCCAACGCAATATTATGATAATTTTTACGGTGCTCAAACCACAAGTCCTGTTGAAAACATGTCGCGTACTGCCAATAATAAATCTAACAATAATCGATTTATTGGTAGTATAGCTGGAGAAATTTCGTTTACGAAAGATTTAAAATATAAATCTTCGTTATCTATGGAGCGTAATTATTACAATGGAACCACTTTTCTAGACCCTACTGCCACAGCTTATGGAAGGTCGACGCATGGAAATGCTTCCGATACACGGTCATTATTCACTAGTTTTACCTTTGATAATGTGCTTACTTTTGACAAAAAGATTGAAAAACATGCTTTTAGTGTAATGGCCGGTTCTTCTTATTCATACAATAGTTGGAATCAAAGTTATCAGAGTGTATCCAATTACGCCGATGCCAGTGTACAAACCCTTAATTACGGAAATAAAGTCGATATTTGGGGCACCGGCACGCAAGCCAACGAATCGAAAATGCTTTCATACATTGCGCGCGCCACCTATAATTTTGATAGCAAGTATTTAGTTACTACCAATCTACGATATGATGGGTCATCGAAGTTACATCCAAATCATCGGTGGGACTTTTTTCCATCACTTTCAGCCGCTTGGCGCATTAGTTCCGAAGACTTTATGAAAGGCTTGGATTGGTTGGATGATATGAAATTACGCCTAGGTTGGGGACAGGTAGGAAATCAATCAGGTATTTCAAATTATTCCTATCTTTATTTCCCTTCCATTAGTAGGGTAGATTGGACAGGATCTGCAAATCCAAATGCCAACGCCAACATCAGCGTGTCTCCACCTAGATTTATGAAAAATGAAGATTTAGGTTGGGAAAAATCTACCACAACCAATATTGGTATTGATTTAACTATTCTTAAAAATAGGATTAATTTTTCGATTGATGCATACAATAAACTAACAAATGGACTTTTAATTACTTTCGATATGCCCAAAACAACAAACTTGACTGTTACAAGAAATCAGGCTAGTATGAGCAATAAAGGTATTGAGTTTACATTAGACACTAAAAATATTGTTGGCAAATTTAATTGGGAAACTAATTTCAATATGTCATTCAATACAAACAAGGTGGAAGATTTAAGTTTTACAGGTACACAATACGGTGGTCAAACTTCCATGGGTGAAAGTACTTCTATACTAAAAGAGGGTGAGTCCTTAGGAGTATTTTATGGCTATATTTCCAAAGGAGTTAATCCCGAAACGGGCGATTTGATGTATTTAGGAAATGACGGCGTTTTAACTAGCAGCCCTAAATTAAGCGATAGAACTATTATTGGTGACCCAAATCCAGCATTTACTTACGGTATGACCAATAATTTTTCGTTCAAAGGGTTGTCGTTGAGCATTTTCTTACAAGGCTCGCAAGGAAATCAAATTTACAATGTGTCGCGTATGGAAACTGAAGGTATGTATGATGCTAAAAATCAATCTATTGCTGTACTTGATCGTTGGGAACGCCCCGGTATGGTTACCTATATGCCACGCGCCACACAGCAAAAAACAAATTTACTATCATCCACTCGTTTTGTTGAAGATGGAAGTTATTTACGTCTAAAATCATTAACTTTGTCATACGACTTGGCTGGTAAATTGTTGAAAAAGATTGGAATTACCAAACTACAACCGTATTTCACAGCTCAAAATTTATTGACTCTGACAAAGTATAAAGGTTTTGACCCTGAAGTAAATCAATATGGTGGTGATGCAAAAGTTCAAGGGGTTGATTATGGAACCTATCCACAATCAAAAAGTTATGTTGTAGGAATTAATGTTGAATTTTAATACGTAAATGAATATGAAAAATAGAATAAAACTAGCTTATTTATTGGCAATTCTAACGGCATTTAATTCGTGTGATTTGAATTTAAAGCCAATATCCGAAAAAACATATACCGAAGATGCCAGCGGCAATGCAATAAAGTTAAAGGATAGAAATGAAGCATTAGCAGCCTACACATATATGTATAATATTATGACTCAAAATCCTGGTATTGAGGGTTATGCATTAGACATGTTGATATATTCGGACACACATGCCGATAATTCATATCGGGGTGCTACCGATGTTGAATTAACTCAATTGGAGCAGCAACGACAGGATGGTATCAACAAAAACATTAACCGTGATTGGGACTATTTTTACCAATTAATTGGTGCTGCAAACAATGTTATTTGTAACATTGATTCTGTGCCCGATGCCACGTTAACTCAAGCCGAACGGAAACAATGGAAAGCTGAAGCGTTGGTTATGCGTGCCATGGTGTATTTTGATATAGTTCGTTTATGGGGCGATGTTCCATTAGTTCTCGTTCAACCACCCGCTATTTCAAATGCCAATATCAAAGATGTGTATAAACTTTATTATCCAGCCCGTGATTCCTCGGCCAGAGTTTATCGTCAAATTGTAGCTGATATTAACAAAGCTCTTGATCCCGGTGGCGTGCCTGCCATTGATAAAACAAACAAGTTTAAATTTTCACGAACTGTGGCTTATGCATTGTTAGCAAAGGTATATGCCGAACAGCCTATACGTGATTATACCAAAGTGATTCAATATGTTACGGAAGTAGAAAAAGATGTAACATTGATGCCGAAATTTGGCGATTTGTTTAATATGAATGCCTCAAATACCGATGTTCTAAATCGTAATTCAGCTGAATCTATCTTCGAAATTACATTTCCAGGTGGTGGAAACTGGGTTACTTGGCTTTGTGGAGTCGATGTGTCCGACGCTAACAGTAAATACGATTGGGCAAAATGGTATACTCCTTCCCGCGATTTGATTGATGCTTTTACCAAAGCCGGTGATACAGAACGCATGAATCAAACTATTATTCGCGCCGATGTAACCTGGAGCAATCATTACCCGGCCAAAGGATACCCATTTATGTATAAGTTACGGTCTAAATTTCACAGTATCATTAAGTTTCGATTAGCTGACATGTTATTGCTGAAAGCTGAAGCGTACGTAAACTTAGGCGATGCGGTTAAGGCCACCACATTGGTAAATACCGTTCGTACTCGTGCAAAACTTGGTTTATTATCTACTGTTACTGCTGATGATGTATTGAATGAGCGTCGGTTGGAATTAGCGTTTGAAAGCCAAAGATGGTTTGATTTGGTTCGCACTGGCAAGGTATTTAGTATTATGAATACGTTGAATAGTCGTGATAGTGGCCGTTTGCCAATGAATCAAGTAACTCTTGAAAATACAATTTTACCAATTCCACAGCCACAGATAGATAAAAATCCTTCTATGGTTCAGAATCCTGGTTATTAATCAGATTATAATTTATAATAAAAATAAGAAATCATGAAAAATATATTTAAATACATCCTGATTGTTGGTTTATCGGCAGTACTGTGGGCATGCACAAATCCGGAAGATTTGGTAGTGAGGTATGCAGCTTCTACACCTAAAATAGATACAGCTATGGTTAAAGAAACGCAAATTACCTATGGAGATTCCATTCATATTAAAATTGCTGTTTCTGATAAAGTAGCGCCTTTGTCAACCTTAGTTTTGCGGGTGGTTTGTAATAATGAAGTGGTTAGTTCAGAAACAATTCGTACAAAAGGAAATTCATCGGCAGTTAGTCGTACAATTGCTGTTCCATTTGTGGCAAACCGGCCTGATGGAATACCCGTTAAAATTTACTTGACGCAAACCAATGTGAGTGGTATTTCTAAGGATTCAATAGTTAGCACAACCACGGCAAAACGACCTGTGATAGATCATTATTATGTGGTTCCTGATTTTGGAAGTGGCACATCTGCCGAATTACTTCCTGACCCAACAAATAGCTTGCTGGTAAAAGCAGAAAATTTATTATATAAAACAACACTTAGTTTTAAAATTGCCACCAAACTGGATAAATTTAAACGAATAGATTGGACTGGAAAAGTATTTGGTAAGGTGGGCGATGGCATTGGTCTGATTGATACGAAGGGAGAATCATTTAGTGTAACGGATGGCACTCTGGTTGGGATTTCAATATTCACTTTTGATGCCTTGAAATTTCAGGTTAAAGTGGGTGGTAAATTGCTCGAACCGGTTAAAACATTGGATGTTATTGCTGATTTACCTGGAAAACCTGAAACGTTAAATAATAATACTGATTTCCGAGGTGGAAATATATATTTTGGTGAAGGCGTAGAAGTTACATTCTCGAATATTACAAACCTGACAAATAATATTTCGCCTGATTATTTTCAGGTTACTGGTGCCAATACAGCTAAATTCCTTGGAAAAACGGGTTTGTATAAAGCCTATTTCTTAACTACTTCAAACTATTTATATATCGAACCGCAGCCTGAAGCTACTTACCCTGATGCCGTTTGGGTATGTGGTACAGGTTTTGGCCGTCCGCAATCGCCGTATGCAACTACCGCTAGTTGGAACTGGAATAGTCCGCTCGATTATTATGCAACACGTAAAATTGCCGAAGGTATTTATCAGGTTACCATGTATTGCAAAAATGAACCTAGCACCGATGTAGCTAATATTTATGGAAAATGCGACTTTAAATTTTTCCACAAACGAGGCTGGTGGGATGGTCATGAATTGTGGGTAGATACCTATACACTTACACCTCCATTTTTGGGTCCAACTGGCGTAAAAGGCAATGTGAAAGTGTTAAGTGCAACGGTACTCGATGGGGTCTATCGGTTTACTGTTAATGAAAATACCAAGACTTTCACGGCTGAAAAACTAAAATAGGTTTTAATGCAGCATTTAAAAGTAAGCTGAACGCAGATTATGCAAGTAATCACAAGTCCATTTGTATTGTAACTGATTGTATTTCAAATAAATATAATTAATTTACACACAATGAGGAAAAAAACACGTTGAAAATCAACTTGATTTGTGAAAATTTGCGTAATTTGCGTTCCGAAAAATCAAACCATATTGCCTTAATTAAATTTCCTTAGAAATATTATTATGATTGCTAATAAATTTTTGTTGTCATTAATTGCTTTTATCGGACTTTCCTTGTTTTCGTGCAAAACCGAAGAAGTAATTACTCCCATAGTTCCACCCGTGCAAAAAGATGTGGATGTATATGTAACTACGGCAAATAAATCAATGCTGTATGTAAATATTCCAATAGCATTTAGCACCAAACCCAATATGGCTGTGGAGACAACCATAAATTTTAAACCAACCGAAACCTACCAACAAATAGATGGATTTGGGGCTGCTATAACAGGTTCGTCTTGTTACAATTTACTTAAAATGACTGCTGCCAATCGAGCTGCCATTCTCAAAGAAACCTTTGATCCGGTAAGCGGCATGGGGTATAGCTACATTCGAATTTCAATCGGTGCTTCCGATTTCTCTATGGACGAATATACATGTTGTGATACACCAGGCATCGAAAATTTTAGCCTCAGCGCCTACGATGTTAGGGATTTGTTGCCGGTTTTGAAAGAAATTTTAGCAATTAACCCTAATTTGAAAATTTTGGGTTCACCATGGACCTGTCCGCGTTGGATGAAAGTGAATAACCTGACTGATTTACAACCATATAATTCATGGACAAGTGGTCAACTCCATCCGAAATACTATCAGGATTACGCCACCTATTTTGTAAAATTTATACAAACCTTCCAGCACGAAGGCATACCAATCGATGCCATTACCATTCAAAATGAACCGCTTAACCGTGGAAATTCTGTTTCGTTGTACATGTCCTGGCAAGAGCAAGCTGCATTTATTAAATCGGCCTTGGGACCAAAATTTGCTGAAGCCGGTATTAAAACAAAAATTATGGCTTTTGATCACAACTACAACTACGATAATATACCTGACCAGATAAGTTATCCAACCAAAATGTATGCCGACCCTGAAGTGGCTAAATACGTTGATGGTGCTGCTTATCATGCCTACGGTGGCGATAAAAGCGAATTGTTGAATGTACATAATGCATATCCTTCTAAAAATTTGTATTTTACAGAAATGTCTATCGGAACTTGGAATTACTCTTTCGATGGAGATTTAATGTGGAGCATGCGTGAGTTAGGCATCGGTACCTTAAATAATTATTGTAAAGCTGTAATTGTTTGGAACTTTATGTTGGATCAAAAAGGAGCCCCTAATCGTCCCGGTGGTTGTACCACCTGCTATGGCGCAGTCGAAATTGACGCATCGGATTATAAAACGCTCGATAGAAAATCGCATTTCTATGTAATTGGACATTTGTCAAAGGCCATTTCGACTGGTGCAACCCGCATTGGCACAAGTGGTTACCAAACTTCAGGTTTGTATTATACCGCTGTAACAAATCCCGATGGAACGTACGGCATGGTTTTACAAAATGACAATACCGCATCCATTAAAGTTACGATTGACGACGCTGTTCATTCATTCATTTACATTATTCCGTCGAAAAGTATCGTTTCGTGCCGTTGGAAAAAGTAACAAATTACAATTTACATTAAATGAAATTTCACTTAGCTAAAATATACAAACTACTAAATAAACTTATTTTGAAACTTTTTTCGGCGAAAAATATTGGCGTAATTTCTGTTATCTTTTTTACAGAATTAGCTGTTTGTCAGGTTGTAACGCCGTGGATTACGTCGGGTGATAAAACTAAACTGCTGCAACAACAATCTACTGTAAGTTTTACTCCAAACTCTAATACTGTAGGTAATGTGCTAACAATCAATGCTGCAACTACATACCAAAGTATTGATGGTTTTGGATTTTGCCTCACCGAAGGAAGTGCAGAAGTAATTTCATCGCTTGCCGAAGCACAACAAAACGCATTATTAACCGAATTATTTGACAAAAATACTGGCTTGGGCATTTCCATGCTCAGAATTAGCATAGGTGCTTCCGATTTAAGTTCGTCCAATTACAGCTACAATGAAACTTCGGGCGATGTTTCGATGACTAATTTCTCACTGGCCGGACCCGATTTGACATATCTCTTGCCGATATTAAAAAAAGCGTTGACAATTAATCCCGACATTAAAATTCTTGCAACGACATGGTCGCCACCTCGTTGGATGAAATCAAATAATTCATGGATTGGCGGGACACTTAATACCTCAGCATATACTGCTTATGCTAATTATTTTGTTAAATATATTGCCGCCATGAAATTGCAAGGCGTTACTATTTGGGGAATCACCGTTCAAAACGAGCCTGAAAACCCAAATAATAATCCGAGTATGTCCATGAATTCTACCGAGCAGAAAAATTTCATCAATTCAAATTTGGGCCCCGCTATGGCAACGGCAGGTTATTCGGCTGTAAAAATTATTGCATTTGATCATAACTGCGATAATACCGCTTATCCAATTGATGTTTGTAACAACAGCAGCTATGTTGATGGGGCAGCTTTTCATCTATATGCCGGCAGTATTTCAGCCATGTCTACCGTTAAAAATGCGACGAATAAAAATGTATATTTCACCGAGCAATATACCGGATCGGGCGGTAGTTTTTCGGGCGATTTGGGTTGGCATCTTCAAAATGTGGTTATTGGCGCAACTAATAATTGGGCTAAAGCCGTGTTGGAATGGAATTTGGCCAATAACAATTCCATAGGACCTTACACACCGGGTGGTTGCAATACCTGCTTGGGAGCAATTACAATTACTAATTCTACAACCTTTACCCGAAATGTATCGTATTATATTATTGGCCAGGTAGCCAAATTTGTAAAACCAGGTGCAGTTCGTATTGGAGTTTCGTCTACAAGCTCTTCGTTAGTATCAGCTGCGTTTACAAATACGGATGCAAGCGTGGCATTGATTACTTACAACATGTCAGCTACGCCCCAAAGTATTAAAATTTTAAATGGGTCAAATTCATTCTCATATACTATTCCAGCATTATCGGCTTGTAGCTTTGTTTGGAATAATAATACACAAGACAATAAGAAACTAAGCGATGAACTCCATCGAATGTCGATTTCATATAATCGCATCCTGGATAATATTATAGTAAAATTCCCAATTGTAAAAAAATCAAGCCTATCATTGGTTTCGTTCAATGGTTTGGTGATTTTTAGCCATGAAATATCTGAAATTTCCGAAAAAACAATACAGACCAACGCCTTGCCTTCAGGGCTTTATTTTGTGCGGTTGTTTGATGGTGTTTCTAGCGTTTTTGCCCGGTTTATAAAGTTTTAAATAAGTATGCAACCTACTTAAAAAGGTTAAAATATATTGATTTAAGAAGATTTGTATAGCATTTTCAGTAAAACTACTAATTTTTTCAATAAAAACTTTACAAAATGTTTGTTTGTTCAAAAATTATAGTGTACTTTTAACACAAGCAAATGAACCGTTCCAATTTTAATTAAAAAGTACTTCGCAATCGTTTGCATAAGATTTTGACAATATATTTAAATACTTAGAACTAATATTATTTGCAAACATTTAATTTTGTCAGTGTAATCATATCAACTCGAATTTATTTTCTATTAAACCATAAATTAATTTTCAATTTAATTACTTAAAAAAAACAATGTTATGAAAAGAATTTTTACTTTCGCAATTGCTCTAATGAGCTTGTTTGCAACCAGTCAGTTGGCTTCTGCTGCAACTGCTGTATTTAATGTTACTGTACCTGATGGTACTAATGCCTGCTACATTATTGGTAGTTTAAACAGTTGGGATCAAGCCAAGTCTATTAAATTAACTAAAGTTGATGCAAACCATTACACTGTAACTCTTGACGAGGCTACTTTTGCTTCAGGTGTAACTCTTGCCAATATGCAGTACAAGTATTGTAGTGGTCCTGGCGATTGGGCGTATGTAGAAAAACATGCTGATGGTTCTGAAATCAGGGCAAATCGTGTTTATACTGGTACAAATGCTTATGTTGACCCTAATGGTGTTAATCCATCAGAAACTGCTGTTGGTACTTTAGGCCAAGATGTGGTTGCAAAATGGGCAATGGCTTGGGCAGACATACCACCAAAACCAATGAAAGTTACTATTGATGTATTAGTACCTGCGGGAACTTTTCAATGTTACATAGTTGGAACATTTAATAATTGGGCTGGACCTACCGCTCCTGTTGATAGTTGTAAAATGGTAAATATGGGTACTAATCCTGATGGAACCATTATTTTTGAAAAAACCATTTATACCCCGGATGCTAATAAATTAGCATATCATTTCTGTAGTGGTCCAGACTGGTCATTTGAACAAAGTGCACCTACCGGAGATTACAAATATCCTGAAATAGCACCTGTAGTTACAGCTTGGAAGGCAGTTTATGACCCAACCAAATTAGGAAATATTGATTTTATTGTAACTGTACCTGCTAATACTCCTAAGATTTGGGCAGTTGGTAGTTTCCAGGGTTGGAGTCAAACTAATGGTGTAGCTTGTACGAAAAATACAGATGGTACATTTAGTTTCTCAGCTAAAAATATTCAGAGTATGGAATTTAAAATGTACAACAGATTAGACCCTAGTTGTGGTTTTGTAGAAGTTGATGCTCTTGGTGTAGAAGTTGCAAATCGTAAAGCTACTGCAACTCCCGGAACAACGATTACTGTACCAATTACAGTTATCGGTTGGAAACAAAAATTTGATACTAAAGTAGATGAACTTAACATGGATAACTACAAAGTTTATACAAACAACAGCAAAATCGTTGTCGAAGGTGTAGTATCATCGGTTGAATTATATACTATGGATGGACGCCGTGTTCAATCTGAAAAACTTACAGGAACATTTAATTCACAAACATTGAACAAAGGTTTGTATGTATTACGTGTTGACGGTGCTACCAGAAAAGTATCTGTAAACTAAATTTACGTAAATTACTATAGATTGAAAGGCTGTACTGAACAAGTGCAGCCTTTCTTTTTTCAACGAATTGTGTACATAAGCCGTTAAACGTCTTGTTAGCATTAAAAAATTGAGTACTTTTGTATCACTTTTATTTTAAATTATCAGCATTAAATTCCCCACTAAATTTACAGTCTTATGGAGTATAATACCGTCATTAAACCGAAAAACAAGTTGTTTGAAGTTGATTTTAAAGAGATTTGGCAATACCGCGATTTGTTTTCAATGTTTGTAAAGCGCGACATTATTACTCAGTACAAACAAACCATACTCGGTCCGGCATGGTTCTTTATTCAACCATTTATCACCACCATCATGTATATGGTGGTGTTTGGTGGCATTGCCAAAATACCTACTGATGGACTTCCACAGCCCATGTTTTATATGGCGGGTATTGTTTGTTGGCAGTACTTTGCCGATTGTTTAAATAAAACATCTTCCACTTTTACAACCAATCAGGCCATTTTTGGTAAAGTATATTTTCCCCGATTAATTGTACCATTGTCTACCGTGGCTTCGGGGTTGGTACGCATGGGAATTCAGTTTTTGCTTTTTGGAGCTGTTTATGTATACTATATTTTTATGGGAGCTCACATTACACCAAATATTTATATTCTACTCTTGCCCGTTATAATCATTATGTTGGCTGGATTATCGCTTGGTTTTGGAATCATTATTTCGTCCATGACAACCAAATACCGCGATTTAACAATACTTTTCACTTTTATTGTTCAGCTTTGGATGTACGCCACTCCAATTATTTATCCTTTAAGCACCATGTCGCCAAAACGGCAGTGGATCATGGCGCTCAATCCGGTTACTTCACTTGTGGAAACCTTCAAATATGGCACCATGGGAACCGGCACATTCAGTTGGGGACAATTGGGTTATAGTTTCGGATTTATGGTTATTTTACTCGGAATAGGAATCGTGGTGTTCAATAAAGTACAACGATCGTTCATGGATACTGTGTAACCACGAATTTTACGAATTAAGACGAATCAGACGAATTAAGATGGCGGAATTGTTATTTAAGGATGAGAGCTATAAAATTATTGGTTCATGCATGAAGGTTCATTCAACTTTGGGACCGGGATTTTCAGAATCTGTTTATCAGGAAGCACTTTCAATCCAATTTACAAAAGATGGAATTCCCTTTAAACGTGAAAAAGTGTTAGAAATCTATTTTGATGGAGAAAAATTAAAAAAACATTTTAAAGCAGATTTTGTCTGTTTTGGTTCAATCATTGTTGAATTAAAATCTAATGCGTTTATTCATAGTGATAATTTTGAACAAACCCGTAACTATTTAAAATCAACAAAATTCAAGTTAGGACTTCTGGTAAATTTTGGAGAAAAAAGTCTGACATACAAACGCGTTTTAAATTAGTATAATTCGTAAAATTAGTAATAATTCGTGTAATTCGTAACTATGAGGTACATCTATATTTTTGCCACCCTGTTTTTCACTGTCTACGGACAAATGATTTTGAAGTGGAGGATTTTGAAGTTACACTGGAGTATGCCACAATCCGGGATTTGGGATATGGTGGTCTCGTATACTAAGTTTTTACTTGATCCTTTTATTTTTTCAGGATTTTTATCGGCATTTATCGCTTCGGTTTGTTGGTCGATGGCTATGACGAAATTTCAAATTACTGAAGCCTATCCATTTATGAGTCTGGCACCGGCCATTGTGTTTTTATTAGGAGTATGGCTATTGAGTGAAACTTTTACAATTGGTAAGGTAATCGGATTGGTGTTGATTATTGCAGGTACAATTGTTACAGTGAAATTTTAAGATGAAAAAATTAGCAATCATTGGTGCAAGTTATTTGCAGTTACCCCTGGTTTTGAAAGCAAAGGAAATGGGACTTGAAACCCATTGTTTTGCGTGGGAGGATGGTGCTGTTTGTAAGGAAACTGCAGATTTTTTTTATCCGGTTTCGATACTTGAAAAAGAGCAGATTCTTGAAATTTGTGAATCGATTGATATTGACGGAATTACCAGCATAGCTTCCGATGCCGCTGTTCCTACCGTGAATTTTGTGGCCGGAAAAATGGGTTTGACCGGAAATAGTTTCGCTGATGCTGCGGTTTGTACCGACAAATATAAAATGCGTCGTCGGTTTGCGGAATTTAATGTTTCTTCTCCAAAGTTTGTTATTTCTGACGAAGGTTATTCTGTTGAAAATTTCTGTTTTCCTGTAATTGTAAAACCAACTGATCGATCCGGAAGTCGTGGTGTGAAAAAAATAGAGAATCAAGGTGATTTGCAGGTTGCTGTAGCACGTGCTAAAAGTGAATCTTTCAGCCATCAGGCAATTATTGAAGAATATATTTCGGGACAGGAAGTGAGTGTTGAAAGCATTTCCTGGGAAGGGAAACATTACATTTTGGCTATAACAGATAAGGTTACTACCGGTGCGCCTTATTTTGTTGAATTAGAACATCATCAGCCAAGTCAATTGTCTGAAGAGATTCAACAGAAAATAAAATCAGAAACCTTAAAAGCTTTAAATGCTTTGAATATCAGGTTTGGAGCAAGTCATTCGGAGTTTAAAATAACTGATGGAGGAGACGTTTTTGCCATTGAAGTAGGAGCGAGGATGGGTGGTGATTTTATCGGTTCTGATTTGGTGCAACTTTCTACCAGTTTTGATTTTGTAGAAGCTGTTGTCAATGTGGCTTTAGGAAATTTTGAAGAACCACAAATTCATTCAAAAAAATGCTCCGGTGTTTACTTCCTGTGTAAAGAAACCGAACATTTATTGCCTGTAATTGAGCATCCTGAGAAATACAAAGAAATTATAAAAGCTGAAATTACCGACACAAATCTTAAAAATATAGAGTGTAGTGCCGATCGCAGCGGATACCTGATATATCAATCCGAAAAACGTTTCAGAATATGAAAATACCTCATATATCGATAGTTACAACTCTTTATCGCTCAGAGCGATTTTTGGATAAATTTGTGGCTCAATGTGAAGCGGCAATGACCGAAATTAGTTGCGATAACTATGAAATTGTTTTCGTGAACGATGGTTCGCCTGATAATTCGCTGGCAAAAGTACTTCAACTAAAAGAAACGAATAAAAACATTGTGGCTGTGGATTTGTCGCGGAATTTTGGTCATCATTATGCCATTATGGCCGGACTGAATTGTGCTTCGGGTGAATCTGTTTTTCTAATAGACTGTGATCTGGAAGTGCCACCAACTCATATTCCAACATTTTATAATAAATTTAATGAAGAACAATGTGATGTAGTTTATGGAGTTCAGGAAACCCGTAAAGGTTCGTTTGTTGAAAGGGCTGTTGGTGGTTTGTTTTACAGTTTTTTCAATAGTCTGACTGATACCCGAATCCCCGAAAACCTGCTCACAGAGCGTTTGATGAGCCGTAGATATGTAAATGAGTTGATTAAACTGGGTGATAAAAATATTTTTATGGCCGGAATGATGCAATGGGTTGGTTTCAAGCAAGTTCCAATAACGATAAAAAAAGGACAGCGCGAAGGGAAAAGCACTTATACACTGGGAAAACGTATTGCATTGAGTATGCAGGCCATTACTTCATTTTCTTCTTATCCATTGGTAGTGTTGTTTAAATTTGGCTTTTTTATCTCAGCAATCAGTATCATAACAGGTCTTTATTTTCTAATATATAAGCTAATCAATCCTGAAGTTGTACTCTCCGGTTTTACATTTCTAATTGTTGCGTTGTTATTCTCGGTTGGAGTGATAGTCAGCTCGTTAGGTGTGTTGGGAATTTATATTGATAAATTATTTAATCAGACCAAGAACAGACCGACATTTATTGTGAAGGAAATTTATAAATAGTTGATAGTTGGCAGTTTATAGTTTATAGTGAAAAATGCAGACAAGGAATAAAAAAGTAGTGATTTTTGGAGTGAGTGATTTTGCAAGTCAGGTAAGTTTTTACCTGAAGCAGGATTCTGATTTTGAAATTGTAGCTTATACCGTTGATGCAGAATATAATAAAACAAAAACTTTTTTGAATTTGCCGGTTGTTGATTTTGAGAAAGTACAAGAAATTTATCCGCCTGCAGATTATGCAATGTTTGTGGCTATTGGATATCACAAACTAAATATAACACGGGAAAATAAGTTTAAAGAAGCTAAAGCAAAAGGCTATGAGTTAATTAGTTATGTTTGCTCCCGAAATTCAGTTTGGAATGACTTTGAAACTGGTGAGAACTGTTTCATTATGGAAGGTAATATTTTTATGCAAAATGTAAAAATTGGAGACAATGTGATTTTTGCAATCGGAAACAAAATTGGTCATGACTCGGTTATTGAAGATAATTGTTTTATTACTTCCAACGTAATGATGGGTGGCTTTTGTGCTATTAAAAAGAATTCATTTATCGGATTAAGTACCACTATCAAAGATAAAACCACGATTGGTGAATATAATATTTTGGGTGCCGGTTCTATTATTCTTAAGGATACAAAAGACAGAAGTTCATTTCTTACTAAATCAACGCCTTTGACTCCAGACCCAAATAATCTGATTCAGGATTTTATTTGAAAATAATTAAAATACAATAAATTACAAAAAATATGGACGCGATAGAATTTATCAAAAACTTTGCCGCACAATTCGACGATACTGATGCATCGGAATTTACTATGGAAACCCGTTTCCGTGAACTGGACGAATGGTCATCTCTCAATGCATTGGCAATTATGAATATGATTGGAAAAAAATATTCAGTACTTTTAAAGGCGGATGAAATGAAACAAACCAAAACGGTTCAGGAGTTATTCGATTTGGTGCAATCTAAGATTCAGTAGAAAGTCAGTCTTGCCAATAAATTAATATTTTAAGTTTATGTCGCCATTTTCATTGCTAAATAAAACTATTCTTGTTACTGGTGCTACGGCTGGTATCGGCCGTGCAATTGCTGTGGAATGTTCGAGGGCAGGAGCGAAGTTGATAATTACCGGCCGAAATGAAGAACGACTAAAAGAAACGCTTGAAATGCTTGCCGGAGAAGGTCACTTATTTATAGGTGCCGATTTGACTGTGTCTTCTGATCTCGATAAATTAGTTGAATTAGTTCCGAAACTTGATGGATTAGTAAATAATGCCGGTATCGCAAAGCCCCTTGTTTTGCAGTTTACCGAAAAAGACGACGTAGATGAAGTATTAGGAATCAATGCATTGGCACCAATTAATCTAACAAGACTGATAGTTCAGCAAAAGAAATTGAATAAAGGGGCTTCTCTTGTATTTATTTCTTCCATTAATGGTAATAATTGTGCCTATATTGGTAGCTCGGTTTATGCTGCATCAAAAGGTGCGGTAACTGCATTTATGAAAGCAGTTGCACTTGAGTTAGCACCACGTGGAATTCGTGCAAATGCCATTCATCCGGGAATGATTGAAACCGATTTATTACAATCAGGAACTATTGGTAATGAGCAACTTGAAGCCGACCGTCAGAAATATCCACTGAAAAGATATGGAAAACCCGAAGAGGTGGCATATGCGGCGGTTTATCTTCTTTCGGATGCTACGCAATGGATGACCGGAAGCAGTTTGTTGATTGATGGTGGATATACACTTCAATAAAATGATTAACGTTAAATGGTTAGTGGTTACGTAAAACTCTAAACATTTATCGCTAAACTCTAAACACAAATCACTTATTTCCATGAAAGCATATATAAAAGCAATATCCTATTTTTTACCTGAAAAAATAGTTACTAACGATAATCTGGTAGAAGAGTTTCCGGAATGGACTGTAGATAAAATAGCCGGAAAAGTAGGTGTTACCGAACGACATATTGCCGCTGAAAATGAAACTGCTTCTGATATGGCTACAAAGGCAGCTGAAAAGCTTTTTGCAGAACACAATATTGAAAGAAGCGCCATAGATTTTGTGCTTTTTTGCACGCAAAGTCCCGATTATTTCCTTCCAACATCAGCTTGTATTATTCAGAACCGGCTTAATTTATCAACTTCCTGTGGTGCTCTGGATTTTAATCTTGGATGTTCGGGGTACGTTTATGGTCTTTCTTTGGCTAAAGGTTTGATTGCAGCCGGAATAGCTAAAAATGTGTTGTTGCTCACTGCCGAAACTTATTCTAAACATATTCATCCCAAGGACAAAGGAAACCGTACAATTTTTGGTGATGCTGCAGCTGCCACGCTTATTTCGACTAATGGTTTTGCTTCAATTGAAAACTTCTGTCTTGGAACTGATGGTCGTGGCGCTGAAAATCTAATTGTGAAAAAAGGTGGAATGCGACAAAAAGATGCTCTGAATGACGAAAATATTGATGAATCCGGTAACCTTGCTTCATCGGATTACCTTTTTATGAATGGTGCTGAGATTTTTAATTTTACCTCAGAAGCCGTACCTGTTTTAGTAGCACAAACCTTAGAAGAAAACAATCTGACCAAAGAGGAAATTCAGTTATATGTTTTCCATCAGGCCAATAAATACATGATGAATTACTTGCGGAAGTTGATTGAAATTGAACCTGAACGATTTTATTTCTGTTTGGAGAAAGTGGGAAATACTGTTTCTTCCACCATTCCAATTGCATTATATGAAGCTCAAAAAGAAGATAAACTTCATGGAAATATATTGTTAGCCGGGTTTGGAGTTGGATATTCCTGGGGTGCAACAGTTCTGAAAATGGTTAATGTTTAATGATAAGTGGTTAATGCTCAAAACTCAACAATCAATCTTTAATGTCAACCTTTTATTTGGTTTTGTATTGATTGTTTCGCCGTGGTTGGTGCTATTACTTGGATCATTTTTTACCGGACATTCTATTACAAATTTAGTTCCGGTTTGGTCAGATGAATTAGAATACTGGCATGAAGTTTTATCGCTGAGCCAAAAAGGACTTAATCACGGTTATTATACTTATAACGAGGTAATTCCTGCCTTTTCGACTTTTGGACCACATGGATTTGGAGTTGTTTCGGTTTATGCGCTTTTTGCAAAAGTTTTTGGTTGGAAAGTATATTCTATTGTGGTTGCCAATGCATTTTTCATGTCATTGGCTTTTCTTTTTCTTATTCTGATACTCAAACCGACAGTAAAACAAATTACATTCATTATTCTTCTTACAATTACGTTTGTCCCATTTTTATTGTTTTCTACTACATCAATGTCCGAAGGACTAAATTACGCGCTGATAGCTATTTATTTTGCGCTTATTTATCGTTTTATTCAACGGGGTGAAAAGAAGTTGTTGCTTGCTTTAATTGCAGTTTGTACTGTGTTTTCGTTAATCCGGATTATTTATATTATTCTGTTTTTGCCTATTTTATTTATTAGAAACAGGGAGTTTATGTTTGATAGAAAACTTCTGCTATTTATTTCTATATGGCTTATTTTCAGTGTAGTATTATTTGTAATTAACGGTCTGTTTGTTTCCCCTTTTCCCGATTCATTTTTGCATGAATTGTTCACAACCAATGGTATAATTGGAAAAACAGAATTGTTTTTCTCTCATTTTTTTCAAAATATAATCAAGTTCATAAATCCCTTGTCAGACAATATTTTGCAGACTGCAGGACGATATATTTTGCTTATAGTCTTGTTTTATAGCCTTATAAAGTCCGGTACATTCCAATTTAAACCAAAAAAGATAAGAATTGATTTTTTTGTTGTAAATTTGATTTTGTTTTTTGTTTTGATAATAACCTTTGCAGCTTACGATGTATTTGATTGGCGCGATTATCGCGTTTTTGCACCGGTACTTTATGGTTGTATGTTGTTTCTGATATTTAATTCCAATAAATTTGAATTGTACAGTTTGTTGGTAATCAATGTGTTGGTTTTAGTTGTTTCGCTATTAAAGCCACAAATCTGGGAATCATTTAACGAAGGAAGATTATCCCCGATAACTGAAAACGTCTTATTGAGAAAAATCGAATTTATTGATAATCCAACAAATAACTTTGATAATACGCTTGTAGTTCAGTCGTTTAACCAGAATATGGTTTTAAATGTTCCGGCTGGAATTGGTATTAGTGTTGTGGATAGCTTGTCTGACGGGCTAAAGTCGAAATATATTTTTTCAGCTAAAGAATTGAACCTCAAAACGCATAAACTACTTTATTCTGACAAATCGGGATATTTATATAAAATAAATTAAGATAAACTTGCTGTCAACTAATAACTGTCAACTTAAAATATGATTCCATTCAATAAACCATATCTCACAGGTAAGGAAGCTCATTACATGTACGAAGCGGTGTTTACAGGTAAACTTTCCGGAAATGGGATGTTCACGCAGCGATGCCAGCAATATTTTGAAGAACGTTATGGATTTAAGAAATGCTTGTTGACAACATCCTGTACAGATGCATTGGAGATGGCTGCGATTTTGTGTGATGTAAAACCGGGTGATGAAGTAATAATTCCAAGCTATACGTTTGTTTCTACAGCATTGGCCTTTGTGCGTCAGGGTGCAACTATCGTTTTTGCCGACAGTCAGGCAAATCATCCAAATCTGGATGCTGACAAAATTGAATCACTAATTACTTCTAAAACTAAAGTGATTGTGCCGGTTCATTATGCCGGAATGGCTTGCGATATGGATAAAATCATGGCATTGGCCGATAAATATAATTTATTGGTAGTGGAAGATGCTGCTCAAGCAGTGGATAGTTATTATCTGCCCCCTAACCCCCTAAAGGGGGAACAAAAAAAATCATCTATAGATGCATTAAAACTTGACAACCACACTAAAACTCCACCTTCAGGGGGTTGGGGGGCTGCTTTAGGTTCAATCGGTCATTTAGCCGCATTTTCGTTTCACGAAACAAAGAATTTGATTTCAGGTGAGGGTGGAATGTTGGCTATCAATGATGAACGGTTTATTCACAGAGCGGAAATAATCTGGGAAAAAGGAACAAACCGCGCCGAGTTTTTCCGTGGTGAAGTGAATAAGTACGGTTGGGTGGATATAGGTTCCTCTTTTTTACCTTCCGAAGTAATTGCTGCTTTCCTTTGGGCTCAGATAGAACATCTGGATGAAATTCAAAACAAACGAAAGGAGCATTGGAACAGATATTTTGAAGCATTAAAGCCGCTTGCAGATAAAGGTTTCTTTAAGTTACCGAAATTGCCGGAATACGCAACAAACAATGCTCACATGTTTTATCTGGTTTTTCCAACTCTTGCAGAAAGAACTACATTCATCGAAACATTGAAAAATAACGAAATCTGGGCAGTATTTCATTACCTGAGCTTACACAGCAGTCCATATTATGCTGATAAACATGATGGTAGAGAACTTGCAAACAGTGATTGTTATTCTGATTGTCTTGTTCGTTTACCTTTGTTTTACGAACTGAGTGAAACAGACTTGAAAAAAATAATTCAGGTAATCTATAGCCATTTCGAGAAACGATAAAGAATGAAAAGCAAAAATAAGTACATACTTCCAATTTTATTTCTTTTCCTTTTTGCAGCGTTCTATGCACTGCTTAAAGTAATACCGGCCGATTATAATGATATGCATGATCATGCAAAATTTGCAAGAGATATGTGTATTGGAAAAATTCCTTATACAGGTAACTTTTTGGTATATTTGTTGGTGAATGTTTTTTCTTTTTTTACGGCTGGTGTTAAAGCAACCGAGATGGCACTTTGTGGCTTATTGGCTCTGGCAGGAACTTACCGCTATTACCTCACCCTAAATAAAATAAAAAATCCACTCGACGATAAGCGAATGGATTGGCTTGCAGTTGTAGCAGCTATTAGTATGCTTTTTATTTTTGTTATACCTGTTCCTGGTTATTTTCTGGGCGATTATTATATGTATATTGGCACATATACACCTAATATATGGCATAATTCCACTTTGCTGTTCTTATTCCCTGTTGCTTTGCTTCTGTTCGAATTGTCATTCAGACAGTTACAGGAGTTCGATGGCAAAAGAAACTATTGGATTTTTCTTTTGATTGCGTTGAATCTTATTATCAAACCAAGTTACTTTTTTGTATTTATATGTGTTTATCCGCTAATGTTGTTGTATAAATATAAATTAAAAAAAGAATTCTGGCTTGGTATTTTTCCTGTTTTTCTGGGTGGAATTTTGCTTATCGGTCAATTCATTATAATTTACAAGATAAACACTCAGGTAATAAAAGATACATCATCGGTAGTTTTTATGCCATTTTACCGAAATCCTGAACTTCGGGAAGATATGATAAATATCCCGATTTCAATGTTTTTCTCATTATTGTTCCCGCTGATATACACAATCATTAATTTCCGGAAACTGATTCAAAATCAGTTGTTTTGGTATACATTCTTGTCTTTTGTTGTATCGGTATTGATATTCTTTTTTATCTCTGAATCAGGGCCAAGAGCCTCCCATGGAAACTTTTACTGGCAAATAGTAATAACAACATGGCTTTGCTTTTTTGTTGCATTACTTGCCCTCTTGAAAGACCTTAAAACTGAAAGAAAATCCGTGAAAAATATAGTTTTACTTGCGTTATTTGGCATACACACATTAATGGGAATAATCTATTTTGTAAGGATATTAGTAACCGGGAGTTATTATTAGTAAGCAAAATATATCAGAATTAAGAAAAACAATTATCTTTGTCATATTAATCACTAAATTTTTAATATATTTTTATGCCGACAGCAATAAAATTCGAAAATATCTCAAAGCAATACCGCCTTGGTCTTGTTTCTACTCAAACTCTAAGTCACGATTTTAAACGATGGTATACCGTAAATTTACTCGGGAAAGAAGATCCATATCTTAAAATTGGTGAAGTAAACGATCGCGCCACGAAAGGTGAAAGTGATTATGTATGGGCTTTAAAAGATATTGACTTTGAAATTCAACAAGGCGATGTATTGGGCATAATTGGAAAGAACGGGGCGGGAAAATCCACTCTTCTTAAGATTCTTTCGAAAGTAACAGCTCCAACCACTGGTACTATAAAAGCTCGTGGACGAATTGCCTCATTACTTGAAGTTGGAACAGGTTTCCATCCGGAAATGACCGGACGTGAAAATATCTACATGAACGGTTCAATCATGGGAATGACTAAATCCGAAATCACCCGGAAATTGGATGAAATTGTTGAATTTTCCGGCGTTGAACGTTATTTAGACACTCCGGCTAAACGTTATTCCAGTGGTATGATGGTTCGGTTGGGTTTTGCCATTGCGGCTCACCTGGAACCTGAAATTCTGGTTGTGGATGAGGTGTTGGCTGTTGGTGATGCTGAATTCCAGAAAAAAGCCATCGGCAAGATGCAGGATGTAAGTAAAGGTGAGGGTAGAACTGTGTTGTTTGTAAGTCATAACATGGCAGCAGTAAAAAACTTGTGTAAAACAGGGATAGTACTGAAAAATGGAATGCTTGATTTTGTTGGAGGCATAAACGATGCAGTTGATTATTATACCGGAATCAATTATGGTGAGACGAAAGAATTATATTACGAAGATTTAAGTACAGCTCCCGGAAATGACAGTATCCGGATTCGTTCTATGGAAGTCAAACCGCTTGAAGGCAGAGTCCTCAATCTGGAAACTGAAATAGGAGTAATTCTTAAATTTTTCAATTATCGTCCCAATTTGATGATAGATGTAACTTTTGAATTAAGAACTATGGACGATATTGTGGTCTTTCATCGTTGGATGAATTTTTCTCCAAACAAAGATTCACAGGTTGGTGAACAGGAAGTGTCCTTCAAAATTCCGGCAGGTTTACTAAATTCCGGCAGATATTATTTTAAAGTATGGTTTGGTGAAAATGAAGCTCATATTTTATGGGGAAATCTGACTTATATGTTTGAAGTTGAGGAAAGTAATGAAGGAAATAGCATGATTGTACTTGGACGTAAACCCGGCCTGGTAAGACCAAATTTGAATTTTAAACATAGAATGTTATAGCATATGTTAAGAGTAATTGATTTGCCAAAATTTTTGGATGAAAGAGGTAACCTTTCCTTTTTGGAGAACAATAATCAGATTCCTTTTGAAATAAAAAGGGTTCACTGGATTTACGATGTTCCTGGTGGAGAAGTCAGAGGTGGACTTGCCTACAAAGAAACCCAGGAACTTATCATTGCATTATCAGGAAGTTTTGATGTAGTTGTTGACGATGGAAAACACAAGACATCACATAATCTTAATCGCTCCTATAACGCTGTTTTAATATCCAAAGGAACGTGGCGTGAGATAAATAACTTCTCAACAAACTCTGTTGCTCTGATTGTTGCATCAACAATTTATGATCCAAATGACTCTATCAGAGATTATTATGAATTCTTAAAATATAAGAAATGAAAAAGAACGTCTACGATTGTACCATTATCGAACTGGACAGGCATCATAGTAAACGAAAGGGAGATATATGTGTGGTGGAGAATGATGTTACTATCCCCTTTGATGTTAAACGTATTTATTATCTTTATGATATCCCCGGTGGTGTGTCTCGTGGAGGACATGCCCATAAAAAATTAAAACAACTAATTGTAGCATTAAGTGGTAGTTTTACGGTTACACTTGATGACGGTCATATCAAACGTACTTTTAATCTCAATCGACCTTATCAGGGTTTGTTAATTGAACCGGGTATCTGGCGAACACTTGATGACTTTTCATCGGGTTCTGTTTGTTTGGTATTGGCATCGGAAGTCTATGATAAAGATGATTATTTGATGGATTATGATGAGTATCTGGAGTTCCGTAAAAATGATAACTGAAAAATGAATTGTATGCCAAATATAAAATTTTTAGATTTACAAAAAATAACAGCTAAATACGATACAGAGATTAAACAGGCTGTGAACCGTGTTATTGAAAGCGGATGGTATCTTCAGGGCAAAGAAAATGAGAGTTTTGAAGCGAAATATGCCGAATACATTGGGTCGAAACATTGCATAGGTGTAGCAAATGGGCTGGATGCGCTTATCTGGATTTTACGTGGTTATATTGAAATGGGAATAATGCAGGAAGGTGATGAAGTGATTGTTCCTGCAAATACGTATATTGCTTCTATACTTGCCATTACTGAGAATAATCTGAAACCGGTTTTGGTTGAACCGGACATCAATACCCTGCAAATTGACGATAGCTTAATTGAAAAAGCCATTACTTCACGAACAAAAGCCATTATGATTGTTCACCTTTATGGACAATGTGCTTACACGGAGAAAATAGGAGATATTTGCAAAAAATACAATTTGAAATTAATTGAAGATAATGCACAAGCTCATGGATGCTTATTCAAAGGCATAAAAACTGGAAATATAGGTGATGCATCAGGACATAGTTTCTATCCAGGGAAGAATTTGGGAGCATTTGGTGATGGTGGTGCAGTTAGCACTAACGATGATGAACTGGCAAAGGTGGTAAGAGCTTTGGCCAACTATGGCTCAACTATGAAATATGTTTTCAAATATACCGGACGTAATAGTCGGTTAGATGAAGTTCAGGCGGCCATTTTAAGTGTAAAACTTAAATATTTAGATGAGGATACAGAATTACGGAAACAAGCCGCCGATTATTATATCAAAAATATAAAACATCCTGACATTGTTTTACCAAAAGTAAATGACAGGGATGCTCATGTATTTCACTTGTTCCCAATACTAACAAAACGCCGGGATGAATTACAAAAATATTTGACTGAAAACAATATTCAAACCATTATTCATTATCCAATACCCCCACATAAACAGGAATGTTATAGTGAATTTAATCATCTTTCATTCCCCGTTACAGAGCAAATACATGCAGAAGAACTGAGTTTGCCAATGAGTCCGGTACTTGAGAAAGAAGAATTAATATACATTGTTGACGTAATTAATAAATTTAGATGATTAGACTTAGCCTTAAAGAAATAATCAGAAGTTACGAAGCAATTAAGAAAATTGCCATCGATGAGTATTATAAAGGGAATTTAGAGCAATCTCTTGATTATATCGATAAAGCAGCTGTCTTAGCTCAACAGTTTAACTGGATTTATTCCGATGCTGAACTTGAAGATTTGCTTCAGAAAATCTCATTTAGTATATTTTCAGATAAATCAGAGAAATATATCCCCGTGAAAAACAGGGTGGTTATTTTTGACGATTATTGTCGAACATTTGTATTGGCTTTGCAATATATTGAGGCACTTCTCGCTTGTGATTTTGAAATTCTGTATATTACAGGTAAAGATTTTTCTTCATCTTCTCAATTAGGTTTTGCATTAGATAAGATTAAGAATTATCCAAATGTAACTATTGAAATTATTCCTCAAAATTCAAACAGAATCAAAAGGTTAGAGGAAATCTATGCTAAAATTTACTCCTTTAAACCATCTAAGGTTCTTTTACATTTAACGTCAAATTCAGTTTGTATACCTGTTTTATATAGTTTAGACAAGCAAATATCAAGGTATATTATTAACCTTGCTGACCAAACCTTTTGGTTGGGGAGCAAGGGTATTGACTATTCATTTGAATTCAGATCTTTTGGTGCCACTGTATCTTTTGAAAAAAGAGGTCTTAATAAAGAGCAGTTGATTTACTTGCCATTTTATCCAATTGTTGATAAAAACCCATTTCAGGGCTTTCCCGATGTCACAAAAGACAAGGTAGTCATTTTCTCAGGTGGCGATTTTTATAAAACTATCGATACTAAAAATACTTATTGGAGGCTGGTTAAATCTATATTAAACCAAAATCCCAAAGCGATAATCCTGTTTGCTACCAAAGCTGATACAAACAGAACAAAAGAGTTTATTGATAATTTTATCACTGAGAATGATTTCGAAAATCGGTTTATTTATACCGGTTTTAGAGCGGATATTGATGAAGTTTTCAAACACTGCGATATATTTATGGGTACCTGTCCGGCTTCCGGATCATTAATGTCGCAATTAGCTGCAGTAAATTCAAAGCCAATACTTCAATTCTACCTGCCTGGTACGCCCGATGATGAAACAGAGGCTGCGATTTGTCATAATCATACAATTCAGATTTCTTTTTCAGATGAGCAAAAATTATTAGTTGAAGCAAAAAAACTGATTGATAATGCGGATTATCGTGTCCAAAAGGGAAAAGAAATGAATGAGTGTATGCTTACAGTTGAACAATTTAATACGATGTTCAAACAATGTATTGAAACTAATAAATCAACACCTGTAATAACTGAAAATTCAATTGATTACAACGCTTTAACGCAGCGTTGGTATTGGATTGAATACATGGGTTTTATAGATACTACACAATTTGTTTTTTCAATTTTTGGAAGTAAACGCTGTAAGATATTTGTGCCAACTGTATGGCTGAAATTTAATTACAGAAGATATTTTCAAACAAAGATTTTAAGCATCAAGTGGTATAAAGAGAGAATTAGTCGGATTTTAAATCGGTAATAATCATTATTTTGATATATTTATGAAGTTCATTCATCCCAAAAAATGGTATAGAAATACCAAAAATTACGTTACTGATTTTTTTCTAAACTACTGTTTATCAGATAAAGTGTATTTAAAATTCAGGTATAAACAGGTTTTTGGAAGAAAGCTGGATTTTAAGAATCCATTGTCTTTTAATGAAAAGATTCAATGGTTAAAAATGTACGACCGGAATCCGGAATATCATAAAATGGTAGATAAATATACTGCTAAAGATTATGTTGCCGGAATTATTGGAGAAGAATACATTATACCAACTTATGGAGCCTGGGATCGGTTTGAAGATATTGATTTTGATCAACTTCCTGACCAGTTTGTGCTGAAATGTAATCACGATGCTGCAAGTACAGTGCTTTGTAAAGATAAAAAGACATTCGATTATACTGCTGCAAAGAAGAAACTCAATAAGGCTGTAAAGCAGGATTATTACAGATATCAAAACAGACAATGGGCATACAAAGGTGTAAAGCGCAAAATTATGGCCGAAAAATATATGGTTGATAGTGGTAGAGAAGAATTAGAAGATTATAAATTTCTTGTTTTTAATAATAAAGTAAAATGTTCATTTGTATGTACCGACAGATATTCGGGTAATGGATTAAAGATAACATTTTTTGATGAAAATTGGGAAAAACTTCCTTTCGAAAGGCATTATAAAACCGAAGATTCATTACCAAAACCACCCAATTATGATAAGATGGTAGAACTATCTGAAAAAATTGCAGAAAAAGTTGGTGCCCCATTTGTAAGAATAGATTTTTATGACATTCTAAATAAAATCTACTTTGGAGAGATAACTTTTTATCCCGGTGGTGGAACTGAAGAATTCACACCTGATTCATGGGACTATGAATTAGGAAGTTGGATTAAATTGCCCGGTTTAAAATAATAGTTATAAAATATTTTCTGTCGGGAAGCAAATTGTAAATTAACGATAAAAACAATGGTAAACATATTAATTTCAGGTGATTTTTGCCCCTATTCCAGAGTCTCAGAATTAATTGACTCTAATGAATATGCAAAGATATTCGGGGATGATCTGGTATCATTAATAAGTAAATCAGATTACTCGTTGGTAAATCTTGAGTGTACTATACTCTCAGATTCTAAAGCAATTCCAATCGATAAATGTGGACCTAATCTAAAACAAAATAAAAAAGTTTTAGATGCTCTAAATTATGCAGGTTTTGATTGTGTTACTTTAGCAAACAATCATTTCTCCGATTTTGGAAATCCGGGTGTTACTGATACATTGAATGCTTTGCAGGAAGCAAATTTTGATTTTGTAGGAGGCGGCATAAACCTGGCCGATGCACAAAAAATCTTGTATAAGAAAATAAAGGATAAGACAGTAGCAATAATAAATATCTGTGAAACTGAATTTACTATCGCTTCAGAATCGGATGGTGGATCAAATCCAATAGACTTAATATCAAATTTTTATCATATAAAAGAAGCAAAAAAGAAAGCGGATTTCGTTCTGATTATTATTCATGGAGGTTCTGAACATTATCAATTACCAACTCCAAGAATGCAAAAGAATTATCGTTTTTTTGTTGATTCCGGTGCGGATGCAGTTATAAATCATCACCAACATTGTTACAGTGGGTACGAAATCTATAACGGGAAACCCATTTTTTATGGAATTGGAAATTTCAGTTTTGACTCAGCTCAAAAAAGAAACGGGATATGGAACGAAGGTTGTCAGGTTTCATTGTCTCTCTCAGCTGATAAAATAAATTTTAAACTAATTCCCTATATACAGGGAAATGATTCACCGGGAATTGTGCTGATGAATAAAGAAGAAGAAGAAAAATTCTTTAAAAAGATTGAAGAATTAAATTCAATCATTGCAAATCCGGTTTTGTTGAAAGAACACCATAATGAATTTATGGAGAAAACTTATATGGATTATATATCTATTTTTAGTCCATATCAGAATAATATTTTGCGTAAGTTGCTTAAAAAGAATTTGTTGCCAGGATTTATCTCAAAAGAATTCCCAAAGTACTGGGCAAAAGACAGAACATTAAACTTGATAAGTTTTATGCAATGTGAATCACATATTGAACGATGTCTGTATTCATTAAAGCACCATTTTAGAACTAACATAAAATTGTAAAGAATTTTAGTGTCTAACCTTCGTTTTTTATGATAACAAAACTTGTATATGTATTGACTTCAGCTCCGGAAAAAAGCTACTGTGAGCAAGCCTTACTTTCGATATATACTGCCCGACATCATAATCAGGATGCTTATATAGTTTTAGTAACGGATAATGTTACTGATAAACTTTTTAGTGGAAAAAGAGCTGAAATTCTTGAATATATTTCCGAAAAAATTGTAGTTGAACTTCCGGAAGAAATGTCTATGATGGAACGTTCTCGCTGGTTGAAAACAAGTGTGCGTAATTTGATAAATGGCGATTTGATGTTTGTAGATTGTGATACGTTGACAACCCGTTCGTTAAGAGAAATAGATGATTGTCCGTTTGAACTCGGAGCTGTTCCGGATTCACATTTGCCGGTTGCCAAATTTAATCCGGCATTATATGAAAAGGTGAAAAAGCTTGGCTCTCAACTGGATTGGGATATTTCTAAAGAAGATTATTATTTCAGTAGTGGAGTTATTTATGCAAAAGATACTGAGAAAAATAAAGAATTTTTCAACAAATGGCATTCATACTGGTTCGAGGGAACTAAAACAGGTGTTTCAATTGATCAGCCATCTTTTGCCAAGTCGAATATTGAATGTGGTCATATAATTAAGGGAATTGATAATGGCTGGAATTGCGTTATGTACACCCATCCGCTCTTCGACAGGGATGCCCGGATTTTGCATTTTTGCTCGTTCCGAAACATGACTTATGCTTTTGGAGAAAGTTTTCTGAACAAAGTAAGAAAGGAAGGAGTTAAAGGCAATGAATTTATAAAATATTCCATTCTGCACCCTTATGAAACATATATTCCATTCGACAATAAAATTCACAACTATAGTTTTGGTGAATATTTAAAACTTATCTTCACAATAAGAAGAACTGCAAAATTAATTTCAAAAAATCTTAATGCGGATTATGAAGATTACATAGATTCCAGGAAAATTGAGCGTTATGTGAAACAGTTATTTGCAAAAAAACTTTTTACCACCGGAGCATTGCTTTTTGTTGCATACAAAGCTTATAAAGTAAGATTTAGTAAGAAATACAAGTATCTTGAGAATACATGTTCGATTTAATTACATTGAACGAATTATATGAATTCAACCGAATTAAATAACGATAAGACTAATATGCAGACCAGGGATATTAATGTTGATGTTCTAAGGATTTTAGCATGTTTTTTTGTGGTTGTTGTTCATGTATCCGGTACCAGCTTGACAAGTGGTATAACTTATAGTATTGGGAGTATTGATTGGTTTGTTTGTTATTTATCCGATTTGCTTGCCAGATGGTGTGTTCCTGTTTTTGTAATGATTAGTGGAGGTTTTTTATTGAATCCGGCAAAACCTGTTACTATTAAAAAGCTTTTCACAAAATACATTTTGAGGATTTTGATTGCATTAATCTTTTGGTCGGTTTTCTATGGGATAATTTTTCATACTGCATTTTTGCCATTGGGAAATCAGGCTGGACACTTGTGGTACTTGCCTATGATAATTGGTATTTATATGGTAATTCCTTTTTTTCAAATAATACCAGAAAAATTATTGCGCTACTTTGTTGTTGTTTGGTTTGTGTTTCAAAGTATTGCCTTTATAGCCAAATTTATTACTCCCGAATTTAAAGTTATTGATATTGAGCATTATTTTTTCATGGATTATGTAGGGTTTTTTGTGTTGGGTTTTTTGTTGTATACTAACCGAGAATCGAAGCAGCTACAAAAAATCAGTTATCCTGCCGGAATTATCTCAGTTTTACTTATGGTTTTTTTATCAGTTAGTTTATCCTTAAAAAATAATGAAACAAATCAACAGTTTTTTTCATACTTTTCTCCATTAGTGATTCTTATTTCAACTGCAATTTTCTTGTTTGTGCTTAATATCAAATTCAATGTGAAAACTGCTACCCAAAAAATTATATTATCCATATCTTATTCAACCTTTGGTATTTATCTGATACATATTTTCCTGTTGGCAAATATTTATACCAGAGTTACCAGATTCATACATGAACCAATCCTATTTGTACCTATTATTTGTTTAGGTACATTTACTTTGGCTTACATTCTCATTTCAATTATTCGTAAAATTCCATTTATTTCAAAATATATTGTATAATATGTCATTTTCAACTCCAATACTACTGATAACTTTTAATCGTCCCGATCATACACGACAGGTTTTCGATGCTATTAAAAAACAGAAACCCGACAGTTTGTATATATTTCAGGATGGTTCACGCGATGGCAATCTTAATGATATTGAGAAATGCAAGGAAGTTCGTGCGATTTTTGAAGAGCCGCTTGATTGGAATTGTGAGTTGCATACTTTCTACTCAACTGTAAATCTTGGTTGTGGCCCAGGGCCTGCAGCAGGTATTTCATGGTTTTTTGAGCAGGTAGAAGCAGGCATAATAATAGAAGATGATGCGATTCCTGCCGATGACTTTTTTAATTATGCTTCGGAATTACTAATACGTTATAAGGATGATAAAGATATTCGTGCCATTGGGAGTATGAAAGTTGATGATAAGATTTATGGAGATGGAACTTACTATTTTTCGATGATGAACAGAACACTTTGTGCCTGGGCTACGTGGAGAAGAGCATGGAATGATTTTGATTATCATCTTCGTGAAATTTCAAAAAAAGATTTTTATAAATCGCTAAGCTTTTATAATGTTACTTTGCGAGAACGAGAATACTGGTATGCAAGACTTCTTGAAATTCAGAAAGATGGTTATGGTGATACGAGTTGGGATCAACAGTTTTGGATGAGTATCTGGTTAAAAAAAGGTAAAGGAATATCGCCAAATTTCAATCTTTCCTCTAATATCGGGTTTGAGGAAGGAGCAACGCATACGTTTGATGAAAACAGTATTGCCGCAAAAGTAAAAGCAGAAACTATAAAATCAATTGTACATCCACGAAATACCAATATAATACGAAAAGCTGACCTGAGATTTCAACAGTTGTATTTTGAACCTTATGAATATGGTTTTATTGGCTTTAAACGCTTACCTTTCAGAATAAATAAAAGGATTAAAAGATTCTTTAATTTAAATGGTTCATGGTTTAAATAAGATGTAAATAACAACTTGATGTTTATCATGTTAGAAAAAAAAATATTCACTTCAAAAAAATATAATTATGAAATCAACCTTAATTTTTATTTTTTGTCTTGTTTCTTTAAGTGGTTTTTCGACCAGAATTAATATTGTTATCAGATATGATGATTTTACTATGGTAAATGATTCTGTTAATGAAAAGGTTGTCAGGCTGTTACATAAATATAGTATTCCTGTTGTTTTAGGCGTTATTCCCTGCGATGGAAATGAAAACCTGATTAAAGATAAAAAATATCCATTTTTTGATTATTTGAAAGAAGGTGTAAAAAAAGGAACTATTGAAGTTGCACTTCATGGTTTAAATCATAAAAGAATGACGCCAAAAGGGGAATTTGCCGGATTAAGTTATGAAGAGCAGTTTCGACGTATAAAAAAGGGCAAGAGTTTATTAGATTCAATTTTTGAAACAAATATAATAACATATATACCACCCTTTAATTCTCATGATGTAAATACTTCTAATGCCTTAAAAGCCAACAATATATTTATTGTTTCTTCCTCAGTTTATGATGTTTGGTCAGAAGCTGTTTTCTATCCATTATCAATTGATGATTTTACCCAGTTAGATGTGCTGGTTGTCAATAACCAGAGTTTTGGAGGTATAATTGTAGTTATGCTACATCCTTATAGTTTTGTTAATAATGGTTCATTTAATGAGTTAGAATCTATTATAAAGGAATTGAAGAAAAATAACAATGTTCATTTTGATACTTTTTCGGGATTGGAGGATAAAAAAATATATGTCAATAATATTCAGTCTCAGGAACAAATCAAACAGAATTTATTAAGCAAGGTGTTGAAGATTCATAATATGTTTGTTACGCCCAATGTAATTTTAATAATAAGGGTTTTGAATATAATATTATATCTTGTAGTATTGTTTGTATTCTATTTTATTTGGCAATTAATTGTTTTGAAAAACCACAGACATAATGCTGTACAATATAGTGTATTGCTTATGATAGCTACATTTATATCGTTATCAACCTATTACTGCGTATTAGGCCCGTTAAAATTATTTGCATTATTTTTTGCTATATTATTTATACTGCCTTTTCTTTTCAGATTTTTTAAAGTCTATGATTTTAGAATTAATTTTCATCTTGATAAAAAATAAGAATCACTTGTAATTACATCTGCCAACTAACGCTTAAATATCAATCAATTAAACGTAAATTGATACAATATGAAAATATTAATTGTATGCTCGGCCAACTCTGGAAAGATTATGCCATTTATCACTGAACAGGGTAATAAACTTGTAGAATTTGGTTGTGAAGTCGACTATTTTACAATATCATCGAAAGGAATTAACGGATATTTAAGTCACCTTGGTGAATTAAAGACAAAGTTAAAAGAAAAAAAGTACGATATTGTACATGCTCATTTCGGACTTAGTGGCGCATTGGCAGTTATGCAGAGAAGAGTTCCTGTGGTTATAACTTTCCATAATGGAGAAACACTTACAAAGTTAGGAAATCTCATATCTTCTACAGCATCACTATTCTCGGCATATAATATTTATGTGGCTGAACATATTTATCAGCTTACCTATTTCAAGAAGCCTCGAAAGTCAATGATATTACCATGCGGTATTAATCTGGATGAACTGGAATTAATCCCAAAAGCTGAAGCTGCAAAACAAATGAATTTACCTAAGGATAAAATTAATATACTTTTTGGAGGCGTTTTCGCAAATTTAAGGAAGAATGTGAAATTGGCAAACGAAGCAATAAATTTACTTGCCAATGACAATATTAATTTGATTGAGATGAAGGGCTATACTCGCAAAGAAGTCAATGCATTGTTTTGCGGGGTTGATTTAATGCTTCTTCCTACCAAAAGTGAAGGATCTCCGCAAGTAGTAAAAGAAGCCATGGCCTGTAATTGTCCGATAGTTGCTACAGATGTTGCAGACATAAAGGTGTTGTTAAACGGTACTGAAGGCTGTTATCTGACAACTTTTGAGCCGGTCGATGTGGCTGAAAAAATTAAACTGGCAATAGCATTTGGAAAACGTACTACCGGACGTGACTCGGTTTCTAATTACGACAATAAAATAATTGTCAAGAAGATTACTGATGTCTATGCTAAAATCATAAAAAAATAACAATTGTTGTTTGCCATGGGAATAGTAAATAAAATAGTTGTCTGTCTCAATATCTTGCGGTTTTTTCCCCATTTGATATTGTTTTATTTGTCAAAAAACAGAATTCTGATAGTTGAAGATCTTTCCGCTTACAAGAAGGAGTACAGTATTAGTGAATCAACTGTTCTGAGTTTGTTGTATTTTTTGTACTTCAACCGTTCTTTCCGCTCACTTTTTTATTATCGTTTGGGTAAACATAAATGGTTAATAAAATTTCTCGCTCCTGGAATGCAACATCTAACACTTACAAAAATACCGATTGGAAGCGGTTTATTACTTTTTCATGCTTATGGAACTATTTTAAATGCAAGCTCAATCGGTAAAAACTGCAGAATAGTTCATAATGTAACACTGGGTGATAAAAAAGGCGGTAAGCCTGTAATAAAAGATAATGTTGAAATTCTTACGAATGCGGTTATTGCCGGTGATATTACAATTGGAAATAACTGTGTTATAGGGCCTGGAGCGGTAGTTTTTAAATCAATTCCCGATAACTGTGTAGTCGTTGGAAATCCGGCCTATATTTTAAAAGAAAATGGGATTATCGTAAATAGAAAATTGTAAGTCGATGAAATTGTCAGTTATAACCATTAATTACAACAATGCTTCCGGTTTGCAAAAAACCATGGAAAGTGTAATGAATCAGACAAGTTTTGATTTTGAATATATTGTAGTTGATGGTGCTTCAAAGGATGGTAGCTTAGAAGTAATTCAGAAGTTTGAAAGCTTAAAAAAGGACATAAAAATGAGATGGATTAGTGAAGCCGATAAAGGTATTTACGATGCCATGAATAAAGGAATTTTATTAGCCAAAGGTGAATATATTCAATTTTTAAACAGTAGTGACTCATTTGTAAACGAGACAGTTGTAGAGAGAATGTTGAAGGAATTGAAAGTAAAATCTGAAAAAAATGCTGTTCAAATTTTGTACGGCAATATGATTAAACAATTACCTGACAGGATTTTTCGTGACAGATGTTTTAATGGTGAGGAAATAACCTTGTTAGGCATGTATACTGCAACTTTAAATCATTCACCTGTTTTAATTAAACGAATACTTTTTGATCAATTTGGATTGTACGATGATAAATTGAAAGTTGTATCCGATTGGAAATGGTATACGCAAGTTATTATTCATGGTGGTGTCAAGCCCGAATACGTCGATATTGATGTGATAAATTTTGATATGACAGGAATAAGCAGCACGAATTTAGACTTGACCAATCGTGAAAAAAAGCAGGAAATGTATAAAATTTTTCCGGAAACAATACTAAAAGATTATGAACGCTGGGCTTTTCATATTGACCAGATAAAACGCTTACAAAGGCATAAATGGGCTTATGGCTGCGTTTGGATTTTGGAGAGATTTCTATTTAAAATTGAGAAATGGATTAATAAAGGTGAGAAAATTTGAAATTCGATTTTTTTAAAATGCTACGTTTAATTTAAAGAGAAATTTGAACAATGATTAAGCTAAGTATTGTATCTGCATTATACAATTCCGAAAAATATATTGCCAAATGTTTGGATAGTATATTAAATCAGGATATTCCACAGACTGATTATGAAATTATTTTAGTAAATGATGGAAGTCCTGATAAGAGTTGCGAAATAGCAGAATCTTATGCCCAAAAGCATAAAAATATAAGGGTTATTACTCAGAAAAATCAGGGACCGGGCGTTGCTCGTAACACGGGTATGAAGGAAGCCCAAGGCAAATATCTGACAATTATTGACCCTGACGATTATTTGCAGGAAAATATATATAAGAATCTGCTCCAAAGAATGGAAACTGATGATCTGGATATGTTGCGGTTTGGTTTTACGATGGTTGACGAAGAATATAATATTTTGCCAATGCCAAAAGGTGCAAAAAATACGGCAGATTATAGTGAAGAAGTCGTTGATGGGAAAGTCTTTTTAAGTAAGAAATTGGGTTATGCCTGTTTTGTATGGGCTAATATATACAAAACATCGTTGATAAATGAAAATAAAGTATACTTTCAACCGGGTTTTTATATCGATGATACTGAATGGTTGCCAAGGGTTTTAATGTGTGCAAAACGGGTTTCATCTGTAAAAATTCCGGCATATTTCTATCTGCAAAGACGAGGTTCGTTAATGAATACAACTGCTGCTTCAGTTGGAAAAAAATTAGAAGGTTGTTTTACAGCAATAGAACTAATGTCAGAAGAATCTAAAAATCAACCAGATAAAAATGTGAAAAAATGGTACAGAGGTTTGAATTCAGTCATTGTTATAGGTGTTTTAAGTATAATTTCATCAATTGAGAAAGAAAAAAAAGAATTCTATTTGAAAAGACTTTTAAATTACAAACTATTTCCATTGTCCTATTATAACCATTCCAACCATCTCCGTATCAAAATTGCAATTGCTAATATCTCATTGAAATTTTATTTTAAGATTTTTTCTTAAATCCACAATTCAACTTACAAAAAAAGTGATTTTTTTACTTTATATATTTGTAAATTCGGGTAATCGCACTATCTTTGCACCGCAATTGCGAAAATAGCTCAGTTGGTAGAGCACGACCTTGCCAAGGTCGGGGTCGCGGGTTCGAGTCCCGTTTTTCGCTCATAAAAGTATAAATAGT
>JBAXPM010000027.1:0-43632 GCA_037132235.1 Paludibacter sp. | reverse complement strand
AGTACTTTCCAATGTTAGCCGTTTTTTCTGATTTGCAAGTGTATAACTCTGATAATAACAAATAACCACCATGAACACAAAATTTGATTTTCAAAACAACAACATCGAAGTTTTAGACCTCGACACGCTGAAAGCCACACACAAAGAAAATGATATTTACGGCAACCCATTACGAGGCGTTTATCATTACGAAGTGATTAACCGGGTAATGGATATTTGCAAAAATTCCGGTTTGAATTACGAAGTAGAAGAAATTTTTGCAGCCCAGAACCGGAGCCGACAAAATCCGGGTGTTGTTATCTTGCCACAGGTGGAAGCCATACACGGAGCAAACGCAGCACAAGCGCACATCCTTAGACGTGTTTATACAACAATCAGAATACACGACCAAGAAACGCCCGAAATGACATCTAACATCGTCATCGCTTACCATCAGGACGGAATACAAATTGCTTTTGGTCCATGCGTTCGCATTTGTCACAATCAATGTATTTTGAACAAGGAGCGCATCGCAAGCAATTACGGCAAAGATGGCATTTCAGATGAACAGCTTTTTGAAAGTGTGGGAGATTGGATGTCTAACTTTTTCGATTACAGAGAAACAGATTTACGCATACTTCAGAAAATGAAAGAAATCAACTGCACACAAAACGACGTTTTTCAATTAATCGGACTTTTGACATCTTTACGAGTAGCACACGACAGCGACAACGCAGCACTAAGAAGCGAAGTAAAAACCTACCCATTGACACAGGCGCAAATTTCGGAATTTACAGAAGATTATTTGGAGAAAGCACAGGAGAGCACCGTTTTTTCGCTTTGGGATATTTACAACATCGCGACAGAATTGTACAAACCTGGCAAAACGGACATCCCAAACCTGATACCGCAAAATTTTGCACTCATGGAAGTATTAACAGACCGTTACAGCCTGAATTAATAATTGAAAAAATGGACAAATTACTAACAGTTTGCAGGGCTGCACAAGGGAACAAATATACAAACGCCATAAACATCAAAGGGGAGTATTTAAAAAAGTACGGTTTTGAGCAGGGCGATTTTGTGAAAGTGAGCGTAACAAAGAACAAAATCACGATTGAAAAAAATGTGGACACAGGACTTTTGACCTGTATGGGAACGAAAAACCCCGCACTTTTGCAGATGATTGAGGGGTTAAGTTTGACGCTGTAAGTGCCTGAAAAGGGCTGAAAATAGGCTTCTCGCTTCTTATTTGAAGGGGTGAAAAGCCGTTTTCGGACTACTTTTGTCGCGCCAAAAGTAGCAAAAGGCGCAAACGCCCGAAATGGGCAGAGAGGAATGAATATTTTGTAGTGTGATTGCTCTGGTCTGTGAAGATCGGAGCTTTCTTTGTTATAAATAATATTTATTTTGAAATTAAATATTGAAATTTGAATGCAAATAGTTTTGAAATACAAAATAATACCGTATATTTGTACCGTAAAACAAAATGGAATGAATATTGTATCACATAAAAGATTGGCAGACTGTTATAACTTACATCCTGATGCAGAACTTGGATTGCAGTTATGGTATAAAATTGCAAGTGCAGCCAAATGGAAATGCTTTGCAGATATAAAAAAGGACTTTAACAGTGTTGATAGCATAGGAAACCAACGATACGTATTTAATATAAAAGGAAATAATTATAGGCTGGTAGTAGTCATTCAGTTTGTACACCAATACATTTATATCCGGTTTGTAGGAACACATGCTCAATATGATAAAATAGATTGTAAAACAATATAATATACACACAATGGAAACAAAAATAACAGTAGCTGTTTACGAAACAGCTCTTGCCCGAATAGAAGAACTCTTACCTTTTGTAACCGAAAACACAGCAAGCACTGATCATCGGGCTGTTGAATTAAAGATTATGTCGGATATAGTGATTGAATATGAAAAAATACATTTCCCAATCGGTATACCAACACTTGCCGATGTTATGCGAATGAGATTAGAAGAAGAAGAAATGACACAACGTACATTTGCCAGTAAAATAGGTGTTTCTCCTTCTCGTGTTAGCGAATACCTAACTGGTAAAAGCGAACCAACGCTTAAAATTGCACGCTCTATAAGCCAATTGCTTAATATCGAACCATCGATAGTACTTGGTGTATAATGGCTTAAAATAATATAAATGGACTGAGTTCGGAACATATCCGAACTTAGTCCATTTAGTTTTTATTTGATACTAATGTTGTTGTTAAAAAGAATAAGTTTTTGAAATAACAAAGAAATTGTATCTTTACGCGGTGGTTTTAGAATATTATTTTGACTTTTATATTTTTCTTCATACTATAAAGATTATTTATTCTGGAGAATAATTATCGAACATGACGACAAAACAGCTGAGAACCTGTTATTTCAATATCTCTTTAAAGATATTATCCATCTTTTTATGTTCAATTTTTTTGAATGTAAGTTATGCCCAGGATGTCAATTTCGAGCATTTGGGCATTCAGAACGGACTTTCACAACTTACGGTAAACAGTATCTATCAGGATCAGTTTGGGATGATGTGGTTTGGTACGCGCGAAGGCATTAACCGCTACGATGGATATAAAATTACCTCCTTCAATCTCAAATCGGGAGAGAATACCATACCGGGTAATGTAATAAATTCTATTACAGGAGATTTGGCGGGGAATATTTATTTTGTATGTGATGGAAAATTAGTTGACTTCGATCAGAAAACAGAGAAATTCAGCACCCTACATGTCGAAAATGTTCTTTCGATTTGCAAAAGCAGTAGTGGGCTTATAATTTGGGTGCTTACGTCAGACAGGTTGTACCAGCTTTTACCCGATAAAACTTTATCGGTCTATTGTAAATTAAACAAGGACATTGCTCCAAAAATAGTATCTGAAACATCCGGGGGCAGTATTTTAATTGGCACAAAAAATAATCTGTATCTTTTGGAGGGCAAAGAAACATTTATTCCTATTCTTTCGGCAGTGAATGTAAGCTCGATATTCGAAGACCGCAAAAAGAATCTCTGGATTTCGACTCTTGGAAATGGGTTTTTTAAGCTGAACAAGAAGTATGAAATTACCCGAAACTACCGTCATTCGAACGATAACCGGTTTTCACTTTCGTCGGATGATGTGCGCTCAATATGTGAAGATAAAAACGGAACTATCTGGATTGGTACCTTTACCGGATTAAATAAATACATCGAGAATATAGATGGTTTTCAGTGTTTTAGCCAGAATATTTCGCAACCGGGCAGTATTCTGCATTCGTCGGTGCTTCCGGTTTTTTGCGATATGCAGGGTTCGATATGGGTTGGAACTTACTACGGTGGGGTGAACTACTTTAATCCTGATGTCAATATCTTTAATTTTTATTATCCTATTCCCAATAACTCCAAAACACTTAACAATGCCATTATTTGCCGAATGGCCGAAGATGACAACGGCAATTTGTGGGTTGGAACCGACGGTGGCGGGATAAATTATTTAAACCGCAAAACAAGGGAATTTAGTTGCGTCAATCAGGGACAAAATTCGGGGCAAAATAAAAATATTAAGGTGCTTCTTTATGCCAAAAACTATGGCAAACTCTTTATAGGAAGTCATTTTGGCGGGTTGGATATACTCGATAAGAAAACGGGCAGAGTTGTAAGTTACAACATGCAAATGCCCGAAGAGAGACGACTGGCCGATAATCAGGTCTACAGTCTGGCTCAACACGATGATCTGGTATATATATCTACCCGCCAGCAGTTGTATCTATACTCATTAACGACCAATACCCTGACTGAAGTACCCGAGAACCTGATTCGCTCAAAAGGAATCTGGAACAACCCGATTTACATTGATTCACAACATAATTTTTGGTATTATCCCTACAATTCAAACCAGGTTAAGAAAACTAATTTGCTTAGTCACAAAACCAGCACATACACCATTCTAAACGGTTCGGGTAATAAGAATTCCATTGGTATAACCTCCATTATGGAAGACAGCAGGCATCAGCTTTGGTTTGCATCCAATGGTGGTGGTTTGTTTTTATACAGACCGGATAAAGATAAGTTTCATAATTTTCAGGCTGATAAAGACGGTCTGCTGAGTAATTATTGTTATGATCTGGCCGAATCGAAATATGGTAATATCCTGATATCGACTAATAAGGGACTTGCGCGGTATCAGAGTTCGACAGGAGTATTTAAAAACCTCCGCTTGCAGGATGGAGTGCCGCTCACCGCTATCAATGAGGGAAACCGTATTTTTGTGGCATTTGACGGCGAAATTTTTTGGGGCGGTATCAACGGACTGGTGTCGTTTTATGAGCAGCAAATAAGCAATGTAAATAAACCTTCGACTATCCATTTCTCGGAACTGGAAGTGAATAATAAAAAAGCAGAACCCAACGACAAGACCGGTATTCTGAAAAATTCATTGCTGTATACCCGAAAAGTGGCTTTTAAAAGCTCAGATACCAATATCAGCATCTTTTTTGCTTCTTCCAATTACATCAAAGCCAATGCCTGCGAATACGAATACCTGATGCACGGACTGAGCGATAAATGGATAAAATGTAACGGAAACCGCATCGACTTTTCCAATTTATCACGGGGAAATTATGAACTCAGGGTACACGGACGCTACCTGAACTCCAATACACTGACTGACGAGATAAGTCTGGAAATTCGTGTTAATCCTCCGTTTTACACTTCAACACTGGCATTGCTGATCTATTTCCTGATTTTGACGACACTTTTCATTTTGTGGCTGCGGTTCTACAAGGCCGATGTAAATCTGAAATCGACGCTGGATTTTGAAAAAAAGGAAAAAGACAGAATTGAGGCAATGAACAAGTCGAAGTTGCAGTTTTTTACCAATATTTCGCATGAATTCAGAACTCCTATCACTCTGATTATGGGACAGATGGAATCACTGCTCGAATCAAAAGAGTCGCAGTTGATTTCGAATAAATTACTGTCGGTATATAAAAACACCTCCAAACTTAATCATTTACTCTCCGAGCTGCTCGATTTCAGGAAACAGGAGCAGGGTTATCTGCAAATCAAAGTACGGAAAATGAATATAGTGGATTTTGTGTATGAAATCTTTCTGACTTTCAACGATTTTGCTTTCATGCATAAAATTCATTACCGCTTCGAATGTGACCAGAAGGAACTGTTTGTTTATTTTGACCCCATTCAGTTACAAAAGGTATTCAACAATCTGTTGTCCAATGCATTCAAGTTTACCAAATCGGGTGGCGAAATTACGCTGAAAATTGTTAGTCGGGAAAGCGACGTACAAATTTTGGTCAGCGATTCGGGCATTGGAATACCGCAAAAGGAAATTGAAAATATCTTCGACCGGTTTTATCAGGTAAATCAGGCCAACATTGCCGGAACGGGTATCGGACTTGCCTTGGCGAAGGGGATTATTGATTTGCACGGCGGACATATTTCGGCACAAAGTACAGCCGGAGTGGGTTCGGTTTTTGAAGTATTGCTGAAAACCGGGAATAGCCATTATTCGACCGAACAGATTGTGGAAGACGATGAGGCGTATCCAATGGATAGGAATAACAACCCGATGGTTGAAGATGAATCGTATTTTAAGGAAATGATCGAAGAGTTCACCGATACAAATCATAACAAAAAGTTTAAACTGCTGATTGTGGATGATAATGAAGAGATTATTAACCTTCTGAAATCGACCTTTGAGTCATTCTACGAGGTTGAATTTGCCATTAACGGAAAAGAAGGACTCGAAAAAGCAGCCAGATTTCAGCCGGATATTATCCTGTCCGACTTAATGATGCCTGTAATGTCGGGCTCTGAAATGTTGGTAAAATTAAAGTCCAATATCGAAACCAGTCATATTCCGGTGGTTATGATTACTGCCAATACTTCCGACCAATATCTGATTGAAGGATTGCAATTTGGTGCTGATGATTACATTACCAAACCTTTTAATTTAAGGCACTTGGTTATTCGTTGCAATAATTTGGTTCGTTCGCGCAAACTGCTGAAAGAAAAGTACAGCAACCAGCTCAGCAATAATCTGGAGTTAATTACACATAATACTTTAGATCAGGAGTTTATGGAAAAAGTGTTGTCGATTGTTGAAAATCATATTGATAAAGAAGATTTTACAATTGATTATCTTGCCTCCGAAATGAATATCGGTCGTAACAAGGTTTATTCTAAGATTAAGGGAATCACCGGTATGACACCTAATGATTTTATTCAGAATATAAAACTCAAAAAGGCAGCACATTGCCTCAAAAACAACCCCGAACTCACTATTGGGGAAGTGGCCTATAAATTCGGTTTCGGAACGCCTCAATATTTTAGTAAATGCTTTAAAAAGAGTTTTGATATAACACCACTCGATTACCGCAAGGAACAAACGGGTAAATAAGTGGACGAGTAGACAGGTTAACAAGTTGATTGGTTAGAAGATAGTGCTTATTAAATTTACTTTATATCAAAACAGAACATTACTGATAGCGTACAGCGGATACACATCGATATTTTCGTAGCTACAGAAGTTTTCCAATGAAGTTCTTATCCCTTTCCGAATTTTCTTTTCAGCCATAAATAACCTTAAACTTTGCATAGCACCTTGTGTGCCTGACTTTACTTCAATTGGAATAATATTTTCGGCACGTTGTACTATAAAGTCAACCTGTGCATTCCCTTTCGACTTTTCTTTTGCCCAACAATAAAGCTGTTTGGAGTCGAAACAGGAACTTGATTTCAACAATTCCAATCCAACAAACATTTCTGCCAAAGCACCACGATTTACTGTTTTAAAATCATCAGAAAGTAATATATGTGAAGTGTCGAGTCCCAATACCCGTTGAAATAATCCCGTATCGCACAATAACATTCTGCGATACTTTGGGTTAATTTCAGCTCCTAATGGAATTCCATTGGCATATAAAATGAAAAAATTCAATGCAAAGATGCGTTGATTTATGAAAAAATTCAATGCAAAGTAAATATTAGTGATATGAATACAGGTTTTGAATACCTTTATAAATTATTGATTTAAGGTTTCAGAAGCTAATTAAAACAATTAGGATACATAAAAAGTATAAAAGTGTAATAATCTGAAGGCGGATGTAACTATTTTTGCTACCGAAAATCACTTAACCCGAAAAGTCACGTATTTTGAAACCAATACAAACACAGTCGCAATCAAAAATTATTTCCGATCCGATAAGAATAATTTTTATGGCGATATTAAGTTTCAGTTCACTGTTTGTGTTTTCACAGCAAGCAGCTCTCGTTATAAGTCCTGTGGCCGATGCTTATGTTTGGGGGGCAACAAGCGGAACTCCCGTACCTAATGTTAGTAATTACGGATCAGCAACAAGTTTACAGGTAAAATTCGTGAGTGGCAGCACAACAGTTACCCGGTGGAGTTTCCTCAAATTCGATTTGACTAGTCAGGGAATCAGTACGCTGGCAAAAGCAAAATTAAGGCTTTATCTCTCCGGAAACGGTGGAGCTACTATACCAAGTACCATTACACTTTCTGAAACTGACGCAGGCTGGACGGAAACAGATATTACTTACACGAATTGTCCGAAAACAAAGACCGTATCACGAATAGCAAGCTGCGTTATTCCATATCCTTTATCAACCGGCTATTACGAATGGGATATTACTGATTATTTGCTGGCTAAATTATCTAACGGAAATTTTGTGTTTAGTTTAATGCTCGATCAGGATACAAATCCGGTGAATCAGACTGCTTCGTTCAACAGTAAGGAAAATGCAGCTAACAAACCTCAACTGCTAATTAATCCTTTTGAAAAAGTCACATCCATCAGCTTAGATTATCCAACTGCAAACGTGTATGTGAATTCACTGTTTCAACTGACTGCCACCATTCTTCCAGCGTATGCAACAAACAAAACCATTCAATGGACTTCGAGCAATACTGCAATAGCCACGGTTGATGCAAGCGGATTAATTCAGGGTGTGACTCCCGGAAATACCACCATCAGCGCAAGCACTCAGGATGGGAATAAAATAGCCACTTGCATCGTAACTGTATCAAATGGCACAATTCCGGTTTCGGGTATCACTCTCAGCCCTACATCCTCTTCCTTGTTAATCGGAGCGACTCAGCAATTTACCACAACCGTTTCTCCACTGGGTGCAACCAACAAATCAGTCGATTGGCAATCGAATAATACCAATGTTGCCACTGTCAACAGCACAGGATTGGTGACTGCAAAAAATGAAGGAACAGCAACCATAATCGCCACAACAGCTGATGGCTCGTTTGCTGACTCATCTACAGTGGTGGTATCAAAATTTGTTGCTCTTACCGGAGTTTCGTTCAGTCCAGACAGTGCAGCAATTGCCATAGGAAAAACTTTTCAGTTAACTCCGGTATATTTACCATTAAATGCCACTAATAAAGCATTCAGATGTGTATCATCGAATGTGAAAGTAGCAATGGTTGATTCAATAAGCGGTATAATAAGCGGAGTAGGAGCAGGCACGACGATTATCACTCTTAGCAGTCAGGATGGTGGTCAGAAAGCTGATTTCAAAATCAGTGTTTATGGAACAAGCATTAAACTGCCCAATGTGATTGGAAGCAATATGGTTTTGCAACAGGATATGCAGGTACCCTTGTGGGGTTGGGGATTGCCCAATGATATTGTTCAGATAACAGCAAGTTGGGGACAAACTGCTTCTGCCATCGTTGACAGTAATGGAAAATGGAGAACTAAAATACAAACACCAAAAGCTGTTGCCGGGGATATCCAAACGAAACATATTGTTGCATTCGTTGGTAGAAATAATACGGTTACGCTTACCAATATTTTGATTGGCGATGTATATCTTTGCGCCGGACAGTCGAACATGGTTTATCACATGACCAATGTGTTGGATTCAATCAACGAAATTAATGCGGCGAACTATCCCAATATTCGTTTAAACGATATTGACCCGAATTCACAGTATAAAGTTTGTGATAATAATGGTGGTTCATGGGTGGAATGTTCGCCTGCTACAGTTCCTAACTTTTCTGCGGTGGCTTATTATTTTGCCCGGGAATTATACAATACTAAAAATATAAACATTCCAATCGGGCTTTTATCGCCTGCAGTGAGTGGTTCATGTTGCCAGGCCTGGATCAGACGCGAAGCATTAGCCGCCGATGCTGAACTGAAATCTCTGTTCCTTGATCCTTACGATAATAATCCGAACTTAGTAGTTGGTACTGCTGCATCGATTTTATATAATGGTATGATTGCACCGGTTATTCCATTTGGGTTAAAAGGATTTGTGTGGTATCAGGGAGAAGCAAATGCGGTTTTATCCAGCTATACTTCCTATTTCAAATTGAATGCGGCATTGATAAACGATTGGCGGAAATTATGGGGACAAGGTGATGTACCTTTCTATTATGTCCAGTTGCCGGCTCATACCACCAAATCTCCTGAATTCAGAGATCAGCAAACCAAACTACTTACTGTTCCTAATACAGGAATGGCAGTAACGTTGGATCTTGCCGATGCCGATTTAAGCCAGATTCATCCACACGATAAAAAAGATGTGGGTATTAGGCTCGCACGTTGGGCAGAGGCTAAACTTTACGGACAGAATATAACGTATACCGGTCCGGTTTATAAATCGATGAAAGTTGAAACCAATAAAATCAGGGTTTCATTTCATCCGGCCTCGGTGGGCAGTGGTTTGGCCAGTCGCAACGACTTAGCCCTCGATAATTTCCAGATTGCAGGAGCTGATAATAATTTTGTGACGGCCACTGCTGTTATTGACGGAAACGACCTGCTGGTTTCGGCAGCTAGTGTCGCTAATCCGGCCAGAGTGGCTTTTGCGTATAGCAACACAGCTAAACCAAATCTGATGAATAAGGAAGGAATTACCGCATGTCCTTTCAGAACCGACAGATGGAACGATGCAATCAATATTTTACCGGCTGCAGCAATTTATAACCTGAGCATCAATGTGAAGGATACCAGTGATGCACTTATTCAGGGCGCGCTTGTAACATTAAGTTCCTTTTCCTCTTCACTTACAGCTACTACTGATTTGAGTGGAAATGCCACCTTCAGCAATTTAGCATCGGGCGTTTATAGTGTTTCAGCTGCCAAAAGCGGATATACACAGCTTACGAATCTGAGCCTGATAACACCCACACAGAATACCGGAAACATTATTCTGAAACCGCTACCAACCGGAATTGAAAATCATTTCGATGATAATTCGATTTCGATTTATCCGAGCAATCCAACCGATTGCATTCACCTGAAACTCTCGAAACAATATAAAACCCTTAAAATTCAGATTGTTGATTTTACTGCTAAATTGCAATACAGTTCTTGTGTCGAAAATCCGGCCGAAGAACTATCCATTGATCTGACTCATTTTCCAAAAGGTTTTTATATGATTCGTGTCAGCTCGCAGGACTTAACCGAAAGTGCCAAATTTATTCTCCGATAATTTTAATTTGAATAGAGATATCCTTTAATAAATAGAAAATGAAAATCAGAATAATAATATTACATCTCAGCTTACTGCTTATCTTTAACGGATTGCAGGCTCAGATTCTCACTCCGCCTGTGTCAAAATTACCACGCATCAACGCTGCAAAAGTCATTGGTGTTCGTCCGAATTCTCCGGTGCTTTATAAAATTGCAGCATCGGGCGAAAAACCCCTGAAATACGAAGTCGGTGGTTTACCTGCAGGGCTGAAGCTCGATAAGCAAAGTGGTATTATCAGCGGTAAATTGTCTGTTCGTGGCGATTATAAGATGCAGGTGAAAGTTACCAACAGCTTAGGAAAAGCTGAACGAAGTCTGACCCTGAAAGTGGGTGACGAAATAGCACTCACGCCACCAATGGGCTGGAATAGCTGGAACTGCTGGGGAAAAGCCGTTTCGAAAGCAAAAGTACTCAGTTCGGCTCAGGCTATGATTGATAAAGGACTAATCGATCACGGCTGGACCTATATCAACATTGACGATGCCTGGGAAGGCCAAAGAGCCGCCGATGGCAGCATTCAGACCAATGACAGTTTCCCTGATATGAAAGGATTGGGCGATTGGCTGCACGCGCGGGGTTTGAAATTCGGAATTTATACATCGCCGGGAATGAAAACCTGCCTCGGTTTTATCGGCTCATATAATCACGAATTGCAGGACATGACCACATACTCAGCCTGGGGCGTGGATTATGTAAAGTCCGACTGGTGCTCGTATGGTGGTATTTTTGATCAGGAAAAAGATACTTCGCTGGCTGCTTATCAAAAACCCTACAAAAAAATGTATGATGCGCTCCGTGCTCAAAATCGCGATATTTATTACAGTGTTTGCCAGTATGGCATGCGCGAAGTATGGAAATGGGGCGAAAGTGTGGGTGCAAACTCCTGGCGTACAACCGGCGATATTGAGGATAACTGGGAAAGTGTACGTGAAATTGGTTTTAATCAATATCTTTTGCATCCTTATGCCAAACCCGGCCACTGGAACGACCCCGATATGCTGGTGGTTGGTAATGTTGGTTGGGGGAAACTTCATCCTTCCCGCCTGACTCCCGATGAGCAATACAGCCACGTCAGTTTATGGAGTTTGCTTGCCGCACCACTTCTGATTGGTTGCGACATAGCTTCCATGGATGATTTTACGCTGAGCCTGCTCACCAACGACGAAGTGCTCGATATCAATCAGGATCCATTGGGGAAACAAGCGCACCGGGTTTATTGCAATCGCTCCAGATACAAATTTCAGATGTACGCAAAGGAACTCGAAGATGGGAGTGTAGCTCTGGGAATTTTTAATATGATGAATTACAGCCTGAGCTACAAAGATATATCACTTTCGCAAATGGGAATTCCGGGTGGAATGGTACGCGATGTTTGGCGGCAGCAGGATTTGGGTGTTTTCGAGGATATTCTGAAAGTAAAAATTCCGGCTCACGGGGTGTTGCTTTATAAAATTACAAAAGCAGACAATAATAAAAAATGAAAAAAATCCTCCTTGTATTTTTAGTTGGTTTGCTGAGCCTGAGTGTTAGTGCAACAACCTTACCCTCTATGTTCTACTCCTATACTTCGGGAACCAGCGGAAGTTTCTATATTTATGAGAAAATCAATGATAATGGCGTTTATCTTCAATTCAGAATATATCATAATATCGACAGCAATAAGAATTGTGACTTGTGGCGGATGTGGGAAGCCTATTTAGTGACTTACAATGGTTCAACAATGACCAGAACCCAGCAACTTCTCACTTCCGGGGAGAATGAATTTGTATGGAAATCGAACCGACCCAATGTGGGTGACTTTACAGGAGGTTATCATGGTGATGAACGGATTGATATTGATCCTTCGAGTACTATAAGTTTCTATGCCGATGGTGTTTCAGTTCCTGCAACAAGCAATATTCCATTAACTGCCTGCTCTTCATTTTATTATTTGCAGAATTCAACGATGCATCAAACGGGTACAGGTGGAACTGATTTAAGCAATCCTGCTTACGTTCCGACCCCGGGAAATCCGATTGAATGTTTTCATGAGAAACGTACCGTGTTTGAAAATAAAGGGTACAGCTGCTACAATAAAGTAACCTGGAATACGGATGTGCCGATCAATCTTTGTTATTATGGCATCTTTTGTGTAAATAAAGATATTTCGTATCAGGCCTCAAATCAATACGGGACTACAGCTATATTTGCATCCGATGGATCAAACAAGCTTTCGTCGGACAAACAACAAATAAACCTTTGGAATACAGCCTTGGGCACATCGGTGGTTTGTAACTGTTCAATCGTTTCTTTACCTTTCACACCAAGTTTGAATACACTTATTTGGGATACCACCAATTACCATAAATATTACAGCAAAATATCTGCATCAAATGCCTCTGCAGGCGATGTATGGACTATGCAATCATCCATTTCGTTCGATTATTCAGCTCCCGCAACCGGATTCGGGTCAGTTTCAACTGAAAACAGGATAAAAGTATCGGTGATTGATCATGTTTTGAAGGTAAACGGACTTTATCCCGAAGAACGATTTGCTTTATACAATATCTCGGGTTTATTGTTGATGGACGGTAATTGCGATTCAAACACTTTTAAAGCCAAACCAAATAATATGATGATTCTCAGATTAGCACTTGTAGATGGTATACAGGCCATTAAGGTGAGAACTTAGTATTATCGAAGCTAATTACATAATCTACAATCAAATGAAGAAACAAACAACCATTCTGCTTACACTGCTTATCTTTTTTTCTCTTCAAACTTACGCAGCCAACAAATTACTTCGTGAAGGAATCGATTTTGTGACCGATACCATGGCATTAGGAAAGTTTGTACAAATTACGGCTGATGCTCCAACCGATATAGTTCTGAATACTGATGTGGCAGTCATTTCGAGTGTTGAAATAAAACCGGCCATCCGCAATATACAATACAAAATTGAAGGGAAAAGCATTCGATTGATAGCTGTAACGCCTTGTAAAGTAGCTGTTACGATTAACGATGATTATGCTCACCCTGTCTATTTGTTTGTAAATCCACCTCATCCCAAAGAATGGAACGATTTGCCGGAAAACACGATACGATTCAAAAAAGGCATTCACGAGCTAGGAAAATATACAATCAAAGAAGACAATGTGACGCTTTTTCTGGAAGATGGCGCGGTACTCAAAGGCGATATTTTCGGGGAGCATGTCAAAAATATCCGTATTCTGGGTTATGGGGTGATTGATGGCCGTGTATCAAAACATGGAATCAGGTTTAATTATTCGGGTGGCATTGAAATTAATGGCCCGATAGTTCTGAGTCGCAATGGCTGGTCTACCTCCTTTTTTGAATGTAACTATCTGACTATGAAAAATATCAAAATTCTTTCGTCCGAAGTGTTTTCGGACGGTGTAGATTTGCTGGCTACATCGAATGTCCTGATTGACAATATCTTTGTGCGAAACGAAGATGATTGTATTACCTTAAAAACAAAGAAATGGAAGTTTGCAGGGAATGACAGTAACATAAATATCCTGAATTCGGTATTTTGGAGTGGCAAGCAGGGAAATGCCTTAGAATTCGGTTGGGAGTTGGATGGCGATTTTGTGAAAGATGTACGTTTTGAGAATATTGATATTATTCGTAAGGAAACCTCGGCAAGAAAATTTAAAAGGGGTGCTATTTCAATGCATCATTCCGGAAATTCAATAATTTCCAATATTCTGTTTAAAAACATTCGCATAGAATCTGTTTATGAAAACCTGATTTGGCTCGAATTAATTGAAGGTAATTCACATGGTTCGGGCGGCGGTTCCATTGAAAATGTGAAGTTTGAAAATATCGAATATACAAAAGGAAATGATGTACCTGTTGTGATCAATGGAGGGAAAACAGGAAAGATTAAGAATGTAGTATTTGAGAATTTGAAGTACAAGGGGCAAGCAATGCATTCGGTCAATGATAGTATTTTTCAAATCGAAAATGCACAGATAATAGTGAAATAATCATACAAAAACCAGGAATGAAAAAACCAATCTTAATACTGATTGTGCTGTTATTATTTAAGGCACTAAGCGCTCAAAACAGAACTTTACAGGAGGTAGAAAAAAGCATCACCGGATGTCCTGCTTTTACTATTGAAGCACCCCGCAAAGGCGGAAAAGTGGTGGATGCAGCAGCCTTCGGACTGAAAGAGCACGGAACACCCGAAAATAATGTGGCAGCCATCCGAAAAGCTCTCGATTACTGTAAACAAAACAGTGCTTATAAACTCACTGTACCCAAAGGAATCTATTACCTGCGTTCCATCAATACCAAACCCGATAAGGATAGTCTGGCTTATACACTTGCCAATGTAAGAACACCTTATGTAACCCGTCAGATTGTCCTTGATGGGATGAAAGATTTTATTTTCGATGGACAAGGTGCTGAATTTATTGTTATGGACTCAAGCATTGTTTCTATGGGAGCTATGCTTTATGTGGCCAATTGCGAACGGGTGCGCATTGAAAACCTGACACTCGAATGGGACTGGGCTGCAGCACCGGTCTCGGCTTTGGGCTATATTGAATCGATAAATACCCAAGAGAAATATATCGACCTGTATGTTCCGAATCTGAGATTACCTGCTAAAACCAAACTAAATAAGGAAAGCGGAACCACTTCGAAAGACTGGAATCCGTTTACGAATATGCGGAATCCTGAAGTTAAACCTTTTGTACTGTATGAAAACAGTCCCGGCTATGGTGAACTGGGTGCCGGTAAAATACGGAAAGATACGGTTATCGGCGAGCATCATATTCGGGTTTATTTGGCAAATCAGAAAAGTGTTCAGATTGCCCGAATCGGTCAATGCTCCAATCTTACTTTTCATACCAATTACGATCCATACGGCGTGGAAGCCAACGGAAACAATCATCTCGTTTTTCATAACATCAATATTTACACGGCATTGAATCACAGGGGGTTCTCTTGCGATTACAACAAGTATCTGGAGATTTCGTCGGTCAATATTATTCCCCGCCCCGGAACCGGCAGAACAAAATCGTCGCACGGAACTTTCGAAATTCATAATTCGCGCGGTTTTTTTCTGTTCGAAAACAATGTGGTGGATTCGGAAATGGATGATTTCATGCACCTGAGCGATGGATTCGTGGCTGGTGGAATCAAAATCAAAGGAAAAAAATCCATTTTGTGTGAACGAATTCAGTATTATTCAGCCCGTTACACCTTACTCGCAGGTGCAAAAATCGACCTACTGAATGAACAGTTCGAAAAAACAGGGCAGCAGCTTACAATTGCGTCGGTGGAATGGCTTCCGGAGTTTTATCCCGCCAAAGACAAACAGATTGCTGCCATTGTAAGTTTTAAAGAAGATTTGCCTGCTAATCTGCCCGAAAAAACCGGATTGCGGAATAGGGAATTAGGTAGCGGAAACTATATTATCCGAAACACGAAAGCAACCACGCTAGCCTGTAGAGGGATCTTAACCAGCTGGCCAAACGGTCTTATCGAAAACAATTATTTCAGCAATACCGGATATGCCGGTTTATATTTAAGTTCAAACGACGAATTTGGAGATCGGTGGTTTCATGGTCCGAATCCCAGCAATATAATTGTTCGCAACAATCGCTTCGACCGAACCAATCAGGTATTAAGAAATAAGGCGGATATTGATATTACGCTACGGAAAACACCCGGACAGTTTTACAAAAACATACTGATTGAAGACAATATCATCTCCAAAAGCGTCAGCGAAGCCAATATTTCGCTCAGCAATGTGGACGGATTAATTGTACGCCGCAATAAATTCATGGATATTCAAAATACAACCAGTTATTCTGATAATTTCGGGGTCAAAGTGCAGGAGTGCAGCAATGTTTTTATCACAAAATAGCAAAAAAACAATGGAATATATTGCAAATTCAAACCGTTACAATGATATGATTTACCGCCGATGCGGTAACAGTGGTATTAGACTATCAGCTCTTTCACTGGGCTTGTGGCACAACTTCGGCGATGTGGATGTGGTAGAAAACTACCGCAGTATCCTGCATCTGGCATTCGACAGCGGCATCACCCATTTCGATCTTGCCAATAATTATGGGCCACCTCCCGGAAGTGCCGAAACAAACTTTGGAAGAATACTCCACGAAGATTTCAGAAACTACCGCGACGAGCTAATAATCTCCACCAAAGCCGGTTATACTATGTGGGATGGTCCTTACGGTGACTGGGGTTCAAAAAAGTACCTTGTCTCCAGTCTGGATCAAAGTTTGAAACGAATGAAACTCGACTATGTGGATATTTTCTATCACCACCGCCCTGATCCCGACACACCGCTCGAAGAAACCATGGCTGCGCTCGATTTAATTGTTCGTCAGGGAAAAGCATTGTACGTTGGATTATCCAACTACCACGCTCCCGAAGCAGCCAAAGCATTCGAAATGCTGAAACAAATGGGTACTCCATGTCTTATTCACCAGCCCAAATACTCCATGTTCGAGCGTTGGGTGGAAGGAGGTTTGCTTGATGTGGTTGAGCAATACGGAGTGGGTTGTATTCCATTCTCACCGTTGGCGCAAGGTCTGTTAACTAATAAATACCTGAATGGAATTCCAGCGGATTCACGGGCTGCCATTGGTAATTTCCTGAAAGCTGATATGATAACGCCCGAACGTATCAACCAAATTAGAGCACTGAATGAAATAGCGTCAGTAAGAGGGCAGTCACTGGCACAAATGGCACTGGCATGGCTGTTGAAAGATAAAAGGGTAACTTCAGTTTTAATTGGGGCCAGCAAGCCCTCACAACTGGCAGATTCATTACTTTGTCTGAAAAATATTGAGTTTAGTTTTGATGAACTGAATGCTATTGAAACTGTATTAAATAATGATTAACGTTAGTTCGGTAGATGGTTTTGTTTAATTGGATGATTTGATGTTGTTTCTGATTTTCATAATATCACTCCTTCGGAGCTTTTGTCATATTTAAAATAATTATTCTACCATAATCACGCTTCTCCGAAGCTTTAAAAATGATCCGTTAGATAAAGTCATATTATTTTATTTGAGAATTAATTTCTTATATCGAACTGACATTAATTAAAAATCTATTTTCATGGCTTATATCGGCTTATGAATGATTAGCAAACAATTACCACCTATTAAAAGTACAATTTTATAAGAGGATCATTCAAAAATGTCGGATTTTTGTACAGTTATCCATACAAATAATACTTCACAATACAACAAGGATGCATAATAACAGCAATATAATTCGATTTTCACTTGTTTTACTGATTCTGACATTGTTAGATATTTCAAATATCATAGGTCAGACTGTAGTATATCCGGCACCTGCGGGAGCAACCGCCAGCACTCAGTATGCAGTATTGGTAAATGGTCAGAGTTCCTTTGTATTTCAAACAACCTATGTAACAGGTAGTGGAGCATCGAGAGGTGCATTTACCAGTTTTTCAACTTCAGTTACAGTGCCGGTAACTGTTACGACGAATGTGGATATTAGTACAGTTACTATCCGGCCATTAAAACTGGGGCTGACTTACACCAAGACAGCAGCACGCACTATCACGATGAATGTGCCTTCAAATTGTAATTTGAGTATTGAAATAAACGGTAATACTGCAACACCTCTCTATGTTTTTAGCAATCCGCTTGAAGAAAATGTACCAAGTCCGTCTGATCCGAATGTGAAATATTATGCTGCCGGACAAATTTATACCGGAAACATAACGCCCAAAGCCGGTCAGACTATTTACATTGCCGGAGGAGCTATTGTAAAGGGTAATATTACCTCCACCGGGGTAAGTAATTTTACGGTAAGAGGAAGAGGAATCATTGATTCCTCGGTAAATCCAACCAATTCACGTACTGTTAGAGTAGTAGGTGGAAGTAACATTACTTTTGAAGGAGTTGTATTTCATAGCATACAAGGTTGGAATGTAGTATTCGGAACCTGTAGTGAGTTGACCATAAACAACATAAAATCAATAAGTACTCCGGATACTGAGTCTGATGGTATGGATATCGTTGGATGCCAGAATGTGCAGGTTAATGGCGGTTTTTTCCGTTCAGAAGATGATTGTATCTGTGTAAAAAGCACCAAAGCCGGCTATAACCTGGGGGTTGGAAATCCTCAAAATATTCAGGTAAACGGAGCTGTTATTTTTAACGGCCATCACGGAAATGCACTTGAGATAGGTTATGAACTGAATGGAATTACCGATGCCAATGGTCAGAGTACAGCCAGCGACATTCATTATTCCAACATCGATGTAATTCATAAGGGAACAGCCATTGATGGAAGTACCAACCGAAGAGCTGCTATAGCCATTCATAATAACGAAAATGCCCGTGTGTCGAATGTATCTTATGATGATATACGGATTGAAGATTGCAAAGAAAATTATGTATATTTATCAGTCATAATGACCTCAGGGGCAGTAGATACCATTACCAGAGGGGTTGTTGACAGTGTTTATTTGAAGAATATCCAGATTACAGGAGGTGACCTGACCTTGCCCTCGACAATATATGGCTATGACGCCAGCCATAAAGTTCAGAATGTTACGTTTGACAACTTCAGAGTAGGCAACAATCTGATTGCTTCGACATCACAACTGAAATTATCTTCAAATAGCTATATTAAAAACATTGTATTCAAAAATACAACTACTGATTCGAACCGGATTGACTCATTTAGTGCAAAAATATATCCTACGATTTGTAAAAATGAGCTTTTTGTTACTGCTTGTGATAGTGCAATGTACACTATTGTTGATTTGACCGGCAAAACGCTGCTCAGTGGAATTGTGAAAAGTAAATCCATTCCAGTACATAATTTACCTTCAGGGATTTATTTATTTAAGTTCAACTTTAATTCCGTAAGTGCAACGCATAGGTTTGTAAAAATATAAACCGTTTTAAAACAATCTGACCATATTAATGGTACAATTTCATAAGAGAAACTGATTAAACTATCCGAATTTTGCATCACAAAAACTATAAATCTAATAAATCATATTCTAACTAAATGAGCAATTCAAATCTTTTAAAATCAAAAAGTCTAACCCTAATATTTTTTCTACTGATTAGTATCAATCAATCCGTATTCATGCAGACTAAAAATACAGGAGGTACAGAGCAGAAAATCATTAAAGGAAAAATAACGGATGCCGCTGGCGACCCCGTTGTTGGAGCATCTATACGTGTTAAAGAATTCTCTGTTGGTTCAGTGTCGGATGTAAATGGAAACTATCAGCTGAAACTACCTGAAAATGCCAAAACCTTAATCGTTTCGTATATTGGAATGAAACAGAAGGAAACCTCTATCGAAGGGAAAAAACAGATTGACGTTACACTGGAGTCAAATTCAGTAGAATTGACCGAGGTAGTTGCTATAGGTTATGGTGAGTCGAAACGCAGAGACCTGACAGGTTCGGTATCTTCTATTAGTTCGGAGTCTATGTCTAAATTAGGAATTACCGATTTATCAGAAAACCTGCAGGGACGATTAGCGGGAGTAAAAGTAACGTCACAATCGGGTGAAGCGGGAGGAAGTGTTGATATTAAAATACGTGGAGCTAATTCTATTTTTGCCGGTTCTTCACCATTGTATGTGATTGATGGAATGCAGATTGATGTAAATACATCCGAAGTTGCAACCTCCGGTATTGGAGGAAGTACTACCTATAATCCTTTAGCTACTATTAATCCAAGTGATATTGCTTCTGTTGATATTTTAAAAGATGCATCTTCCACTGCTATATATGGTGCCCGAGGCGCTAATGGTGTCATTATTATTACCACCAAAAGTGGCTCAAAAAAAGGTAAAACAGAGATAAATTTAAATGTATCGTATGGTGTAACGCAAGCAACAAAAACCATTGACATGCTAAATGCACAGGATTATATAAATTACAAATATCTGCGGGGTGATGCACTTACTACTTATGGTATTGATACCAATGGTGACGGAAAAATAGATTCTCCAAGAGATGCGAGTCAATATCAACAATATAACTGGCAGAACTTGATGCTCCGTCAAGGTTCGACTAACAATTATGATGTGTCGCTGAATACAACTCTCGGTAAAACGCGTATTTCATCGAGCCTGGGTTATCTTTATCAAAATGGCATTGTTGTGAATAATAATTATCAACGTTATTCCGGTAAAATTAAATTTGATCACGAAGTAAACAACAAATTGACGGTTGGTGCTTCTGCATCGATTGGTAGTACGGTTTCCAACGGCGTTGTATCGAGCGGTGGTGGTGAAGGCAGCTATACAGGTGTTATTCAGGGTATTTATACACAACGTCCTACCAATCTTTATTCTCCATCCGAAGCGGTTGACTTTCCCAATGGCTTTGTAAGTTTCGCAACGATGGTGACAGATGAGGCTTATAGAAGTTCAACTTTAACCCGTTTTATCGGAAATGCCTATGTAGACTATAAGATAACCAAGGACTTAAAATTTAATCTGACAAGTTCTATCAATAGCTCTGGTTCAAAGCTTCAGGAATTTTATAGCAGCTCAACCCTTTGGGGCAGGATATCGAATGGTTCTGCCAATATTGCTGAAATTTCCACCAATTCTTTTACCTCTTCTGCCACCCTGAATTACAATAAAAAATTCAGCAAAGATCATACAGTAAGTGCATTGGTTGGTGCAGAAATGAACGGATACCATTATGAAAGTTTTGGTGTAAAATCTCAGAATTTTCAGGACCAAACTACCAGTGTATTTGATATTAGCAAAGGTGCCAATGTACTTCCACCGACTTCTTTAGTCACTCAGGTAAACAGAATGTCGGCCTTCGGGCGCGTTTCATACACTTATATGGATAAATATTATCTAACTGCCAATTTACGGGCAGATGCTTCCTCTAATTTTCAAATTGGTAGCCGGGTAGGTTATTTCCCTTCGGTTTCAGGGGCATGGCGCATTAACAGTGAGCCATTTATGAAATCAGTTGGCTTTATCAGTAACCTTAAATTTCGTGCCAGTTTAGGTAGTACAGGTAATGACAGGATTTCAGCTTATCAGGCACTGGCTTCCTTAACCCCAAATTATTATTCGGCAAATGGCGCAACCATTATGGGTATGTCGCCAAACACTTCTGAAAATAAAAACTTAAAATGGGAAAGCACTTATCAATATGATTTAGGATTGGATATGGGAGTATTCGATAATAGAATTAGTCTTGTTGCAGATGTGTATTATAAAGATACACGGGATATGCTTATACAGGCACAAATCCCTTCTCAAAGCGGATTTACCACGCAATGGCAAAATCTCGGAAGACTCAGCAATAAAGGAATTGAACTTTCATTAGTAACCCGAAATATCGAGAATAAGGATTTCACCTGGAAATCGACCTTTAATTTTGATTTGAACCGTAATGAGGTGATTTCGTTGGGCGATGCACAATTTTTACCTATTACAATTCCTAATGGTTCATTAACTGATGTAGCCCGCGTAATTGTAGGTCAACCGATAGGAACCGGTTTCGGCTATGTATTCGACGGAAATTATCAGTTAACTGATTTTACATGGAAAGATAAAACTACCGGTGCAACAGTTGATCCGTCTACTATTAGTTCGGGCAATATTACTCAATACAGCAGTACATTAAATGCCGGTGTAGTGACTATTAATTCAATAGCAGTTAACCCCGGCGACAGGAAATACAAAGATATCAGCGGCCCTAGCGGCGTGCCGGATGGAACAATAAATTCGTATGACAGAACCATTATCAGCAACAGCAATCCAAAGTTCAATTTAGGATTTGGAAACGAATTTACTTACCAAAATTTTGACTTAAATTTCTTTTTTGAAGGAGTGTTTGGAAACCAGATAATGAATGCTTTTACCAACATGGTGGAGGCTGGAGCCAAAGGATCGACCTCTTATAATCTAACTCAAAGTTACTGGAATAACCGGTGGACACCTGAAAATCCATCCAATACCTATGCCGGGCTACTGAATAGCACAAATGATTTTGTTTCATCCTATTATGTTGAAGATGCTTCATATATCAGATTGAAGAATGTAACTCTGGGTTACAGGGTTAAAAGCAAATTGCTTGGTTCTTTGAAAATTCAGGGATTCAGATGTTACCTGAGTGTTGAGAATGCGTTTATTTGGACGAAATATTCGGGAATGGATCCTGATATACGATCAGCAAGTCCTCTGTTTTCAGGTTTTGACCGCTTATCGTATCCCCGTTCAAGGTCATTTTCACTCGGATTCAATCTTACTTTTTAATTCTAATCAAAACTAATACATTACTGCAATGAAAAGATATGCAATACAATATTTATCTGGATTATTATTGATAATAAGCTTTGTTTCCTGTCAGGATACGCCCTTCCTGAATCAGGCACCCTATTCATTTACTTCGCCGCAAAACTTCTACAGAACTGAGAATGATTTCAAGATGGCTTTGGCCGGATGCTACGAAGCACTGAACACTTCAAGTATCAGCGGCGGTATGTGGGTGCCCGATGGAACCTATGCCAGAGGTTTATATTATATACTTGAAGGTTGCTCCGATAATGTGGTGGCAAATAACTCTGCTGTTTCCTGTGATTTTGAAAAAGGCACTTTTGTACCTGCAAATGTCAATCTGAATTATTTCTGGTCAGCCTTTTTTACAGGGATTTCCCGTTGCAATTACTTGTTAGACAATATAAAAACTGCCCATATCACTGATAGTTTAAAAACACAAATAAGCGGTGAAACCCGTTTTATGCGTGCTTTCTATTATCAGCATTTGGCACAATGTTTTGGAGCTGTTCCACTTAATACAAGTTCAACACCGGATAATAAAGCACCCAGAGTGCCACTTTCAGATGTTTACAGTTTAATCATAAGCGACTTTGATTTTGCGTACAAAAACCTGAATGGTACAGGAATTAATAAGTCAAGTGCCAACAAATGGACAGCCGGTGCTTATTTGGGAACACTTTATAATTATCTGGCAAGCTGCAAGCGATACAACGTAGGCGCAACTTTGTTAGCACAATGTCCGCTGAATAGTTTTGATTGGGTCAATGCCGATTCGATGAGTACCAAAGCGGTAACCGTATTGAGTGACGTGGTTAACAACAGCCCGTATAAACTACTTCCGCAGGCTCAATACTCTTATTTGTTCAGAGAAGGTACCAAATCTTACCAGTATCAGGAATGTCTTTTCTTATCCGAATGGTCGGATGTATTTTCGGATGCTTATTCTACAAATACCGAATTATTTACACCTCAGGGGTCAAATACCTATGCCGGAAGTTATGGCAGGCATATGCCCACCTATAATCTGTACAAATCTTATTTGGCCGGAGATATCAGAAGGGACTGGAATATAACCGGCAGGTATGAAACAGGCGTTGTACAGGAAGTTGTTCAAAATGTTTCCTATTTTGTTCCAAAGGCCGCTATTCCGGCTACTTCATTGTTGCAGTGGTGTACAGGAAAATTCAGACTGGCTGTACCCGGAACCTATTCTGCCCACGGTCTGAATGTTTCAAATTCACTCAACTATCCACTGATGCGATTAGCCGATGTAAAACTACAACTGGCAGAAGCTTTTTATTTTACGCACGAAGAACCTTCTGCACGTGCTATTTTGACTGAAATAAGACAACGAGTACTTGATCCGGCAAAAACAACCATTGATGATTTGAATCTGGGCTATCATAATACCGATTTTGTACAGGAGCTATTGGATGAACGACGCAGGGAATTGTGTTTTGAGTCCAAACGGAGGATAGATTTGATTCGTTTCGATAAAACCACTTCGGCTATTCAGAATTTGCCGGTGGAAGGAAATACCTATGTTCAGGGTGCTATAACTACCTTACAGGCTAACTGGTCGTACAATAAAATCTGGTTACCTATCCCTCAAACACAACTTGATCTGAATAGCAATTTAATTCAGAATGCTGGTTATTAAGGCATTGGTTTGATTGTCTATCTAATTTTTATAAAGATCTTAATGAAACACTTACTTATTTCAATAATCATACTTTCAATGGCCTTTCAACTTCGGGCTGAAAGGACGATGATTAATTTCAACGATGACTGGACATTTCGTTTTTCACACAATGTAACTCAGAAAGTGGGTGTGCGTGTTAACCTTCCACATACCTGGAATGCACAGGATGCATTGTCAGGGAAACCAGACTATAAAAGAGGAATCGGAAATTACGAAAAATCTATTTTCGTACCCAACGAATGGAAAGGTAAACGTATTTTTATCCGTTTTGAAGGCGCCAACACGATTACCAATCTACTTGTCAACGGAAAATATGTTGGTGAGCATCGGGGCGGTTATACTGCATTTGTGTTTGAACTGACCAATACTCTGAAATACGGAGTAAATAATACTCTTTGGGTTCGTGTAAATAATGCCGAACAACTGGAGGTTATGCCTCTTGTCGGTGATTTTAATTTCTACGGTGGTATTTATCGGGATGTCTATTTAATGCTGACCGATGATATCTGTATCTCACCACTTGATTATGCATCACCCGGTGTTTATCTGAAACAGGAAAAAGTTTCGGCGACCGAAGCACTTGTACAAGCCCGGATTCTTCTTTCTAATCAATCAGTTTCAAAGAAAAATGTTATTCTCCAATTGAAAGTAAAACAGGACAATAAAACGATTATTCAGGAAAATAAAGTCCTTGTTATAAATCCGGACAATAAAGATATTGATGTAACTTTTCCGTTGAATTTTAAAAATCCAACCTTATGGAATGGCGAATCATCTCCTTTTATGTATCAGGTGGAGGTTTCGTTGGTTATTGATAATAAGGAAACAGATAAAGTTGTTCAGCCTCTTGGATTACGAACTTATTCGGTGGATGCAACCAAAGGTTTTGTATTGAACGGGAAACCCTACCAACTAAAAGGAGTTTGCCGGCATCAGGATAGAGCAGAAATTGGTAATGCCCTCACCAAATCGCAACACGATGAAGATATGGGATTGATGCTTGAAATGGGAGTCAATGCAATTCGCTTGCCGCATTATCCACACGCTCCTTATTTTTATGATTTGTTGGATCAGTATGGTTTTGTGGCTTGGAGTGAAATTCCATTTGTGGGACCCGGTGGATATACCGATCAGGGCTTTATCAATCAGGAATCATTCAAAGCTAACGGTCGGGAACAATTGAAGGAAATGATACGACAGAATTACAACCATCCATCCATCTGCTTTTGGGGACTTTTCAATGAGTTGAAGGAAGTGGGGGATAGTCCGTTTGATTATATTACTGAATTAAATAAACTGGCACATACCGAAGACCCAACCCGCATCACCACCTCGGCAAGTAATATTGAAGGCAACATCAACAAAATTACCGATTTAATTGCCTGGAACCGCTACGATGGCTGGTACGAAGGTATGCCCGATTGTTTGGGAACCTGGCTGGACAAAACTCACAAAGAAAATCCAGGTTTCAAAATTGGAATCAGCGAATATGGTGCAGGTGCCAGTATTTACCAACAGCAGGATTCGTTGAAAAAGAGTTCGCCCACAAGTCCCTGGCATCCTGAAAACTGGCAAACCTACTACCACATTGAAAACTGGAAAGTACTCTCGCAACGACCCTATTTGTGGGGAACCTTTATCTGGAATATGTTTGATTTCGGAGCTGCTCACCGCAACGAAGGCGATCGTCCGGGAATTAATGACAAAGGATTGGTTACCTTCGACCGGAAAAACAAGAAAGATGCTTTTTATTTTTATAAAGCCAACTGGAATACAAAGCAACCAACCTTGCATATCTGTGATACACGAAACCTTAGAAGGACAGGCTCAGTGGTAAAGGTGTTAGTTTTCAGCAATTCCGGAAACACAGAACTATTTGTAAATGGTGTGAGTATGGGGGTGAAATCACCTGATAAATTTTCTACAATTGCCTGGCAGGGTATAAATCTAAGTACCGGGAAAAACAGAATTGTGGTGAAAGCGACAGTTAATGGAAGAGAAATAACCGATGCCTGCGAATGGAATGTGGGTGATAATCAGGTTAAATTATTGAATAATAAATATTTCACAATTAGTAGTACAAACTAAACAATTAGAACAGTATATAAGTACAATTTTATAAGAGTTCCCGTTTATTCCACCTTATTTTTGTATCATGAAGAACCGGAAAAACATCAATAGAAATTTATAAATAACCAAATAAAAACTAGAATCACCATGAAAAAAAACATTACTCTATTATTAGTCTTATTTACATTGTTCTTATCAACAATGATTAATGCACAGCAAACCATTTATTCAGATGATTTTTCGTTCCAGTCAAACTGGACACAATCATACAGTGGTGGTACTGTTACATTCAGTAACAACGTGATGACTCTTACAGCCAATACTACCGGAACTACTACAGTTGGCAGAAAATCAACATTACCTTATACACTATTTGCAGCTGACTCGGTACAGGTTCAGTTTGATTTTAATTCATCTATGATGGGTTTTCAGGCTTTGTTGGGAACAACACCAAGTAGAATACAGGTTGCCAGAGATAATGGCATTGATTTACGATTTTCGGGCGAAGCTACTACAGGTACCAGCGGTGCAAAGTATATTACTACTACTCCCAATGTATGGCACACTATGACCATCAAGTACAAAAAAACGGCTTCAAGTACAACTGCTACATTTATTGTTGACGATGGAGCGGGAACTTTAACACAGATTGTTGACTTGAGTTTACAGGCAACAGGCTATAATTTCATACTTAATTCTATTGATTTCAGGGCATTATTAGGAGAGGTTTTGCAGGTGCGAAACCTGAAAATTATAGGTACACCGGCTAGTTCAGGATCTACTCCTTTACTTTATTCGGATAATTTTACCTTTAAAAATAACTGGATTGAACAGCGACCGTTGAATGGAAGTCTGAGTTTTGATGCTGACCCCGATAACACGTCCAATAACATTATGAAGATTACGCATATTGCTACTACACTTGCATCACAGGATTCTGTAACTTCAGCTATGCCGGTCTTTAATTTTACAGGAACAAATTTCATCATTAACTATAAATTCAGAACTAAAGGCAACAGAACAAGTATTGCATTCGGAACCTCACCTAAAAGATTGTATGTAAACAACGAATATACCGATGCAATTCCAACTAAAATGCGTTTGTGTGGCGAAGCCAATACACTGGCTTATGGTGCAAAAACCTTTTTAAGTGCTACTTTCAATGTTTGGCATTCGATGTCGCTGAATTATACAATTGCCGATCGGACTGTATTACTAACTGTGGATCCAAACCTGCCATCAGGAACAACATTAACGGTGGATTTAAAAACTCAACCAACACCTTATGATCTTATTTTAAATGCAATGACATTAAAAGCATCCAATGCAGATGTTTTTGAAATTAAAGATCTTCAGATTTATGGGCTTGGAACAGCTTCAACAAGCAAGCCGGATGGTTTAAGTGCCTTGAATGATGTGTTGAATAATAATTATTTGAGAAACTTATATGTGTCAAATGCTAAATTATCGTTCAAAACTGACAATTCATTCCAGGTTACCAAAGTGAATTTATACAATATGGTGGGAAGCAAAATGCTCGAACAAACACTTAATCCATCCGAAGAAACACATACAGTATCACTTCAGGGATTAGGTTCAGGGGTTTATCTTCTTTCAATGGAAGGTGCCGGCATCCGAATCTCACAAAAATTAATCATACCCTAAATAAATAAAAACTAAAATCTAATATATTACAAAACATAATCATGAAAAAACTACTTCTATTTGTTGCTGTTACGATCTGTGCAGTACAAGCATATTCTCAAACAACCTATAATGTAAGTTCGACAGGGACTAACAGTGGAACATCATGGACAACTGTTAGGGCTGCTATCGCAGCTGCTTCGTCAGGAGATATTATTCAATTGTCAGCTGAGACATTTACCGAAAAAAATATTATTTTTCCTACAGTAAATTCAGTTGTGACTCCAAAATCGTTAACGATAAAAGGATCAGGAATGAATCAAACAATTATTCAGGCGGATGCTACTACAACAATAGCTCAGGCACAAGATTGTGGGGTGTTTAAACTGGATGCAGCATATAGCTCAGGTATTACGATAACAATACAGGATATGACCATTCAAAATGCTTATAACTCGTTTAGTGGAGGTGGATTACGTTTATCAAATACCGGTACTCAGGCAAACGCACCTACCCTAAATCTTAAAAATCTGAAAATATCGGCTAACAGAAGCACGTATGGTGGTGGTATTTACATTGCCGGGGCTGCAATCCTAAATATAACATCTTGTAATATTACCGGAAATTCAATGACAAGCAGTACCAATATGGGAGGTGGTATCGCTGTTTCTCCGGGAACAGGATTTGTTGCTGCTGTAACGATCAAAAATAGCACTATTTCAGCTAATTCTTCTGTTGGAAATGGTGGTGGTATTGCTATCAATTGCGGAGCTAACGGAACTACAGCTGCCGCTAATTATCTTTGGATTGAGAATTCTACGATTTATGGAAATAATATTAATACAACTTCAGCAAAAAATGGTGGTGGGGTTTATTTTAAAGCCTGTTTAAGTGGACAAACATCAGTACCGACATTTACACTTACAATGAATCATTGTACTATTGTAAATAACACAACAGTGGCAGGCAATGGTACTACTACTTCGGGACCAGACGGGGTGTGTGTTGAGAACTCAAGCGGTTATGCTACAACTATCGTGATGAATAACAGTATTATTATGGGTAATAGTGGCTCAACAGGAGCTAATGCCTGTCAGATAGGATCAAACAACACTTCAACCAGTACAACAGCAAATGGTAAAATAACTGCAAGTCCGGTAATTACCAACAGTATTTTTGGCATAATTGCAAGTGGTGCCTGGACTACAACTACAAATAATAACAAACTGGATGCAGTAATGGCTGATCTGGCTTTTGTCGCTTCATTATCGTCAGATGCAACACCGGTTTTAAAAATGGGTGGATCAAGCATCGCCAGAAATTATGTGAGCACCAATTATTTATCACCTGCTTTGACAACCGACGAACTTGGATACAACCGGGATTTAACTCCTGATGCCGGAGCTTATGAATTCTCCGATTTGAATACAGCTGTAAATACTCCGGTACGGGCAAATTTTGTAACTGTAACCGGAAGGGAACTCCGTTTTAGTCCTGTTGCAGAATCAGTAGAAGTATATGCTCAGGACGGAAGATTAATAAAAACGAGTTACGATAGCAAATCGACCATGCTGAATAATGGCGGTGTGTATATTGTAAAAATATATAGTCCTAAAGGTGTTTACACTCAAAAAATAATTGTTTATTGATAAATATATTTGGATTTTTTAAAGCAGTACATTTTACAACCATAAATTAAATTTAAAAATACAGTATGAAAAAACTAATTCTTTTTGTGTCTGCAACCTTGTGGGCATCTCAGTTGTTTTCGGTAACAACATATACCGTCAGTTCGACAGGAACTAACAGTGGTACTTCGTGGACAACAGTAAAGGCAGCTATTACAGCTGCGGCGTCCGGTGATATTATTCAGATAACAGCCGGTACATTTACCGAAAAGAACATTACGCTAAATGCTGTGAAGTCGCTTACTATTCAGGGAGCAGGAATGAATCAGACAATTATTCAGGCTGATGCGTCAACATCAATAACTCAGGCCAGTGATTGCGGCGTTTTTAAACTGGATGGTACCTATACTGCCGGTATTACTATTACAATTCAGGATATGACCATTCAAAATGGTTATAACTCTTTTAGTGGAGGTGGATTACGTTTGACAAATACCGGCACTCAGGCAAATGCACCTACATTAAATCTTACAAATCTGAAAATATCGGCTAACAGAAGCACTTATGGTGGTGGTATTTACATTGCCGGGGCTGCAATTCTAAATATTACTGCTTGTAATATCACCGGAAACTCAATGACAAATAGTTCCAATATAGGTGGTGGTATTGCTGTTTCTCCTGGAGCCGGATATGTTGCCACAGTCACAATTAAAAACAGTACGATTGCAGCTAATTCCTCTTTGGGAAATGGCAGTGGTATTGCTGTCAATTGCGGTGCTAACGGAACAACAGCTGCCGCTAATTATCTTTGGATTGAGAATTCTACGATTTATGGAAATAGCATTGGTACTGCGGCAAAAATTGGGGCTGGTGTTTATTTTAAAACCTGTACCAGCGGTCAAACCTCTGTACCAACATTTACACTCACAATGAATCATTGTACAATTGCCAATAATACAACCATTGCCGGATCAACTACCACAACTTCAGGTCCTGATGGTGTTGCAATAGAAAATGGAGGCGGTTATGCTACTACTATTGTGATGAATAACAGCATCATCATGGGAAATAATGGTTCAACAGGTTCTAATGCTTGTCAGATAGGTTCAAACAACACATCAACCAGTACTACAGCAAATGGAAAAATAACTGCAAGTCCGGTTATTACAAATAGTATTTTTGGGATAATTGCCAGTGGTGGATGGGTTGCTGGTGCAAATATCTCACATAATGATATTACAGGTACAGCAACTATGGCTTTTGCTGGTTCATTATCTTCAGATGCCACTCCTGTATTATTAATTGGTTCAGGTAGTACTGCTAAAGATTATGTGACTACCAATTTATTATCCCCGGCCTTAAGCACCGACCAAATCGGGAATTCGCGTTCCGGGTTAACTGATGCAGGAGCTTATGAATACAACGCCAGTCTGGCAATTGCTGCATCGGCAATTGGTGGTTCTGTTAGTTCAGGAACAGGCAATTATGCTTCGGGTGCCACTGCTACTTTAGTGGCCACTGCCACTGGAAGTAATGTTTTTGCTAACTGGACTGAAAATGGAGTTATTGTTTCGACCAGTGCTTCGTATGCATTTACCGTAACAAAAGCTCGTACACTCGTGGCTAACTTTACAGTACAATACAATGTTCAGACAGCCAATGATGGTAATGGAAGCGTAACCGGGGCTGCAACTGTTGTTTCAGGTAATCCTGTGACATTGACTGCAACGCCGAATGCCGGATACGCTTTCAGTGCCTGGACGATAACTGCCGGTACAACGCCTGCTATATCTGCTACAACAAACCCATTGACATTTACCCCAACAGCCGATTGTACACTATCTGCTGGCTTTGCGAGTATTGCTGCGTTTACTCCAACAGCTACGTATGCCCGTACTGCTACTACCATTGATGTATTGGTAACCAACCCGACAGCTTATGCCGGAACACTCACTTACAATGTGTTGGATGCAAATGATAACGTTCTTGCCACAGCTATAGCAGCTACGTCATCACCCCAAACAGCAACCCTGGTTTATTCTGCCACCGGTCTGGCGGCAAATAGTTCACATATCTATAAAGTGGTGGCGGTAATTAACGGAATCAATTCTTTACCTGCCACAATTACAGCCTTGACCCGCAAACACGCCAATGGCTCGTTACAGGTAATTGACGATTTTGAAGATGGTAACGCCATGGGTTGGATCAATCAGAGTTCGGCTACCCTGACAATTCCTTATACAAATACCGTAACAGCTGGCATAAATGCTTCAACAAATTGTGCAAAAGCTAATATTCTTAGTGGCAAAAATAACTTTTCAGGTTTCTTAAACAGCTTAGAACGTTTTCAGATAGGTCCTAATGCACCCTATCAATATCTCCATATCAAAATGTACCGCGATGCTGATAATGGAACTCTTGGATTGACATTTATGACCAGAACTGATATTACACAAGTACAACAAGCTGCAACAGAAACACCTGCAGTTTCGGTTGTTTCAGCTTCGGGTCCCTGGGTTGATTATGTGTTCGATCTGAAAAATGCCGCTTACACTTCAGATAAAACCTATTTCGGTTTCTATATTAAGCCAAACAAAACTACATCGACAACAAATGTAGAATCAAACAATTTTATTGACGATGTTTATCTGAGTAACAATGCAACGCCTTCCACATCAAATATCACCATCCCGGTTACTATTACGGCTGGTGCAGGCGGAACTGTATCTCAAAGCTCAAAAACGTTTTTGTCAGGTGATAATGCCACTGTTGTTGCTACTCCAAACTCAGGTTATCACTTTGTAAACTGGACACTGAATACAAGTGCTGGTGCAGTACAATCTACATCTGCATCTTACTCATTTACAGTGACAGCAGCAAAAACTCTTGTAGCTAATTTTGCTTTAACTGTATCAGCCGATGCCAATCTGTCAACCTATTCACCTACTTCGGCAACCGATGTAACAGTTACTGCCGGTGAACTTACAGTGGATGCAGATGCTACTGTGAAAACAATGACTGTTGCACCGGGTGCAAAGCTTACTCTTGCTTCAGGAAAAACACTCACAGTTATAGGAGCATTAACGCTTCAGAGCGATGCTACAGGAACTGCAACCTTCGTTGATAATGGTGGAACAGTTTCTGCAGGAAGTACCAACGTTCAGCAATATCTGACTACCGGTCGTAACTGGTATGTTTCAAGTCCAGTTTCAGGAGCAACTGCTGCAGTATTTAATCCGGCCGGATTGAGCAACTTACTTTACAGCTATGACGAAACACATGGCAGTACAGCACCATGGCCTGCAATTACTAATAATGCAACAGGTCTTACAGTAATGAAAGGTTATGTGGCTAATATGGCTTCAAGCGGAGTAGTAACTTTCACTGGTACGTTGAATACCGGTGCTCAAGAGATTGGTCTTACCCAAACATCAGGTCAGGTTAAAAATGGATTTAATTTGGTAGGTAATCCATATCCAAGTTATTTAGACTGGAGTAGTATAACAAAAACCAATATGTTGACCACCATGTGGTATCGTACCAAAACATCGGGCGATGTATATACATTTGATACCTATAATGCAAGTGGTAACATAGCAACCTCAAACGGAGCAAAAGCAGTAACCAACCTGATTCCTCCAATGCAGGCATTCTGGGTACATGTTCAAACGGGTTTTGCTTCAAGCACACTTGCTGTAACCAATGCTCAACGCGCACATGCTGATAACAGTTCAAATACTTTCAAAGCTAAAGCAGTTACTTCTCAATCTGTATTACGTCTGGTAGTATCGAACGGAATAAACAGCGATCAGGCTTTGGTTAACTTTAATTCAAATGCATCGAATGGTCTTGATAGCTATGACTCACCAAAATTGTCGAATGAGTCAGCTTCTATGCCTGAGATTTATACGTTGGCAGGAAGTGAGCAACTGGTAATCAACGGTGTGAACGATGCAACAGAACTTGCTTTAGGTTTCACCACCGGCGAAGCAAATAACTTCAGCATCAAAGCTTCTCAGTTTGCAAACTTTGCAAGTGGTACTCAGATTATACTTCGTGATAATTTGTTGAACTACGAACAGGATTTGACTCTTGCAGATTACAACTTCTATTCTGATGTAACAGCAAATAATGAAACCCGCTTTACGGTGTTGTTCAAAGCTCCTTCGGTAGCAACAGGAATTAACCCGAACACAACCGGTAATGTTTGGATTTCAATCAATGGTAACAACCAGATTGTGGTTAATGGAGCTAACGCTGGAACTACAGTAGCAGTTTACAACGCTGTTGGTCAGAAAATTATGTCTGATTTGACTCAGTTGAGAAAATCATTGGCTACCGGAGTTTACATGGTAACCGTAACCAATGCAGGTAAGAGTGTAACACTAAAAGTAATTATTAAATAAATTTTCATAAATAATTGTTGATTGATTTTTTATCATAAAACCTTAACTATGATTTGTTTCTTTCTCTTCAACCACCTACTCTGCTTTGGAGTAGGTGGAAAGGAGAATCAAAAAATCAAAATCAAAAACCATTAATATAAAATAGTATGAACACAACTAAAAAACAATACACCATACCTCAAATAGAGCGTATTGAACTTGACAATGAAATTGCTTTGCAATTAGAATCAACACCACCCAAAGCACCGGGTGAAGCTAACTTACAAGCTCCAGAGTATTTTAGTAACGATCCGTTTAAGACGAATTTGGGATAAACAGATTTATGTTCTCTCTGATAATAGTTTTTTTAAGTTAGAAAGAATGTTTGATTTTACAAACATTCTTTTTTTTTAGGATGAGAGTATTCAAACTCGCCAATTTCACGGATATCCATCTTAAAACCATATGCATTTTATTGAAAGATGATTTCTGTATATACATAAAACAAAGTACTTTATGGTAACAAACACGGTTTATTTTGTTTTTACCGCATTTGTTACTATATTTGCAGTCAAATAAAAACTTTCAAAATGATAGAAAAACTCAAAAATCTATATGGGGAAGAGGGAATTGTCACGAAAGAAAATATCTTAGAGATTCTCAAACTAAAAAATCCTATGACAACCGAAGTCTCATTGCGAAAACAAATTATGCAAATGAGCCGGAAAGGATTTCTTCAATCTGTAAAACAGGGAGTCTATACAATGAATGTAAAACCCGTTTATCATTTCGAGCCAAATGATACTCTAATTAAAATTAGACGTATATTCACAAGAAAATATCCCGAAATTTTATATTGTATTTGGTCGAGTGATTGCCTGAATAACTTTATGGTTCATCAACCATTTAAAAAACTAATTATTTTTGAAGTGGAAAAGGAATTATTAGAACCTACTTTTCATCTTTTTTCCGACCTTAATTTCAATGCCTTTATTCTTCCGGATGAAAAAACTATGGAGCAATTCGTAATAGGAAAAGAGAATCCAATCATCATTAAGCCTTTAATTAATAAATCACCCACAATAAAAGTAAAAAACTGCAATGTGCCTACCATAGAGAAAATTCTCGTGGATACCTATTGTGACAAAGAAATTTTCAGTTTCTATCAGGGAAGTGAGTTGCAAAACATATTTAATTATTCCGATAAAAGTGTAGCAATAAATTATTCTAAATTACTTTCGTATGCGCATGGGCGAAGTAGAAGAACTGAGATAACAAATTTCTTACTAAATCAAACCAACATTAATTCTGAAAAATTTCTAAAATGATACAACCAAATACCTTTAGTCAAGAATGGTTAGCCCACTTTCGCCAACAAAAAGAGTTTGCCAGAGTTGATCCGGCAATAGTTGAAAAAATGATTTATGCTTTTGCACTGCTCGAATTATTGGCAAATAGCGGTTTAAAATTTATTTTTAAAGGTGGTACATCCCTTGTTTTAATGCCAATTGGATCTAACAGATTCTCGGTGGATATAGATATTTCCACACTTGAAAGTAAAGATGATATTGAAAAGCACTTACAAACGGTGATTGGTGAATCTGTTTTCTCATCCTTCGAAGAAGACAAACCCCGGACAAATAAAGGAGGCATTCCGAAAGCACATTTTTCGTTTGCTTACGTATCTCACATCAACCCTAATGCTGAAATTTTGCTTGATGTTCTATTTGAGGATAGTCCATATCTGTCAACAAATCAAGTAGCAATTGACACAAAATGGATAAATACGCAAGAGCCTTATACAATGGTAACTATTCCCTCAATTAATTCTATTTTGGGAGATAAACTCACTGCTTTTGCTCCTTCAACCGTGGGCGTGCCATATTTATTGGGAAAACCAAACTTTCCCGACAAACGAATTGAAATTATTAAACAATTGTACGACATTAACCATTTAATTGACTCAGCTACAAATCTGTTGGAAGTAAAGTCCATTTTTGAGGTAATTGCACAACGTCAGATTGAATATAGGAATTTGTCAATAAGCGTAGAAACGGTAATTGCCGATATTTTCAATACGGCATTGGTCCTGGTCCGAAGGGAAAACAACAAGAAAGAGTTGGAAAAATTACAATTCAATGATCTTTCTAATGGTTTAAAACGTTTCTCTGGCTATCTGATGAAAGGTTTCTTTCGAATCGAAGAAGCAATTGCGGCATCGGCAAAAGTTGCCTATTTCACCCAATCAATTTCCAAAAACAAGTCAGAATCATTCGTTTTATTTGATGAAAAAGTCAATATGACAGAATGGATAATCTCTAACCCGGATTACAATTTTCTGAATAAGTTGAAGAGAACCAATCGTGAAGCTTTTTATTATTGGTGGAAATGTTTGGAGCTTTAAGATGATGATTATGTTTTAAATCGTAATTCCATTTTAGCACCACCCCCAAAATATTGTGTTTGATGACTAAGCTTACTGTTAAAAGTATCATCTTATTTATTTTGGATTATGTAGTAGAAATATTATTTTTCTACTACATAATTGAAAAATAGATATATTGGGTTATAGAAAGTTTTTTGTTACAGCTTATGAGAAGTTTGTTACAGCTTTTGTTACACGATAAATGGCTGATATTTATTGAGTTGTAAGGATGTAACAAATGTGACAAAAAAAATCAACTTGGTAACCTCATAGTTTGTTTTCTCCAAAAACACAATTTATTACTTTCTCATTCAAAACATCAATTGGAGAAAAATTCTTTTTAATGTATCCCTCCGTAACCCGGTGAGCGGAGGCGTGATTTAACGCAAATCCAACTTGCTCTGTGGAAGCACCACATTCATTTTGGGCGATAGTAGCCCAGGAATGTCGGAATGTATAGGTTGAAACATCTTCCACTTCAGCAATTTTGCACAAATCCTTCAATCCTTTATTGACGTATTTATTAAAGTCATCGTTATTCTTGTACATATCAGAGAAATTGAATAGCTGCTTTTTCCCTTTATATTTTTCAAATAACGGACGAATCATTTCAGGGATAGTAATTTCAATATAAGCACCATCATCTCTTTCTGTTTCAGTTTTGTGTCGATTATAGCATAATTTCCATTTCTTTAGATTCTCTTTTTTCATAAAATATAAATCGGCAGTATTCATACCTGCCATACAAAATGAAAGCAAAGCCACATCTTTGGCCAATGGAGCAGTCACTTTCCGTGATGCCTTAGAAATATCTGCTGAAAATAATTCGTTCAAAATTTCAACTGAAACAGCTTTCTTCTTACCCTTTTCAGCTTTGGGGATTTCAACCCGCATAAATGGTTGATGTTTTATTCGTATTATATCCCTGTCATAATCATTATACTCAAGGAGTCCGGTTTTAAATACGGTTGCAATACAGTTTGGGTAACTGTTTTTAGCTCGATTAGTCTTTTCAAGACTTTTTATCCAGGCATTTATTGTCTTAGAATTAATATCCGAAAAGGTTAGTTCTTTTTTCTTTATGAATTTTACAAGAGAGTTGATAGCACTTATATAATTGTCGGCAGGGTTTTGTCTTCCATTCCGAATCATTTCGTTGGTGAATTCTTTATAGAATCTCGTAAATGATATATCGTCGCTATCTCTGGATAGAAATTCAAGAACTTCCTTTAATGTCCAGTTCTCATAATATACATTGTTCAGTTTGTTGTAGTAGTCTTTTATTATTGGTGCTACTTCAGCGATAATGCCATAATCTGTCACTTTATTTTTTTCTACCTGACTGCTGGTTACTACATAAGGAGTTGAAATATATTGTATCTCCTTTACCTTAATTGCACGAATATACACCTGAGCAAAGCCATTACTTTTAAAATTACGAATACACGGTTCGAAGTTGATCATAATCTGAAATTTTAAGAATTTGTAAACTATTTGTAAACCAATAGGCCAAATTTGCACACTTTTTCGTGTTTTTCGTGTTTTTTCTGCACAAAAAAAGCGACTGTATTTAACTTACAATCGCCTTAAATACTTGATTATCAGAAGTGATCCGGTCGGGATTCGAACCCGAGACCCACAGCTTAGAAGGCTGTTGCTCTATCCAGCTGAGCTACCAGACCATTGCTTTTATTAAAAGCGCTGCAAAAGTACTTCATTTTTCCTAAAGTTGCAACACTTTCGCCAAAATTAGGGTAAATGCAATTTTTATTGCCGAAAAATCGCTAATTTTGCGACCTGTATAATATTTGAATAATTTTAACATTACGTAAGGCGATGAAAGTATTAAAATTCGGCGGAACATCCGTAGGTTCTGTCAATGGAATTCTGAGTGTAAAAAAAATAGTAGAGGGTCAAGATGAACCTGTAATTGTTGTTGTATCAGCTCTTTCGGGAATAACTGATCAGCTCTATAAAGTTGCAAAACTTGCTTCGGGCGGCGATGACAGTTATATGAATGAATATCAGTCGATGCTGGCACGCCACATGGAAGTGATTGAAGCTGTGGTTTTACCTGAGAAAACAACAGATACAATAGAGAATGTAAAAATACTTTTTGGTGACCTTTCCAACATTTTGCGTGGAATATACCTGATTAAAGATTCATCAGACAAAATCATTGATACAATTGTAAGCTATGGCGAATCCATTTCATCCGTTATCATAGCCAATGCCATTCATGGTGCAATACATATTGACTCAAAAAAAGTAATCAAAACCATCAATCAGTTCGACAAACACATTGTTGATTTTGAAAAAACCAATGCGCTGATTAAAGAAACATATAAAGACACACCAAAAGTTTGCGTTTGTGGCGGATTTATTTCTACCGACAGCAAAACGAACTTTGTGACTAACCTTGGACGGGGAGGTTCGGATTACACTGCGGCAATTCTGGCAGCGGCTCTGAATGCACGATTACTGGAAATATGGACTGATGTGGATGGATTTATGACTGCCGACCCACGTATCATAAGCAACACCTATGTTATAGAAAAACTAAGCTTTAGTGAAGCCATGGAGCTTTGCAACTTTGGTGCTAAAGTGATATATCCACCGACGATTTTCCCGGTTTTCCATAAGAACATTCCTGTGGTGATTAAAAACACATTTAATCCTGAAGCTCCCGGAACATATATTTCTCAGGAAAAAACTGACGAACCGGCTAAAGCTATTAAAGGTATTTCCTCCATTAATGACACCTCGCTTATTACCATTCAGGGATTGGGTATGGTAGGAGTTATCGGAGTTAATTACAGAATATTCCGTTCGTTGGCAAAAAGTGGAATCAGCGTATTCCTCGTTTCGCAGGCTTCATCGGAAAATACAACTTCCATTGGAGTGAAAAATGCTGACAGTGAGATCGCTGTAAAAGTATTGCGTCATGAGTTTTCCGTTGAAATTGCTCAGGGTGAAATTGATAATATATTTTCTGAAGACGATTTAGCAACAGTGGCCATTGTGGGAGATAACATGAAACGCACTCCGGGTATTGCCGGAAAATTGTTTGGAACTTTGGGACGAAATGGTATTAATGTGGTAGCTTGTGCTCAAGGTGCTTCGGAAACGAACATATCCTTTGTAACAGATAGAAAATCGCTTCGCAAAGCACTGAATGTTATCCACGATTCGTTCTTTTTATCAGAATATCAGGTACTCAATCTGTTTGTTGTAGGTATTGGAACAGTTGGCGGAAGTTTGCTGGATCAGATTAAAAAGCAACAACCTAAACTCATGTCCCAAAACGGGTTGAAATTAAATGTTGTAGGAATTGCATCTGAATTTAAAATGATGTTTGAGAGACATGGGATTGATTTAGAAAATTATGCTGAGGATTTAGAAACTAAGGGCAGCAAAGTTTCCCCTGAATTGATTTGTAATGAAATTCTGACAATGAATATATTCAATTCGGTTTTTGTCGATTGTACTGCCAGTCCTCAAATTTCCGATTTGTACGAAACACTCATGCAAAACAATATTTCAGTAGTTGCTGCCAATAAAATTGCGGCTTCTTCTTCATTTGAAAATTATTCAAAATTAAAAGAAACGGCTCGTCGTCGTGGGGTTAAATACCTTTTCGAAACCAATGTTGGTGCAGGTCTTCCCATTATCAACACTATGAACAGTTTGATAAACAGTGGTGATCATATTCTTAAAATGCAAGCTGTGCTTTCTGGGACTCTTAATTTCATTTTCAATACCATTAGTGCTGAGATTCCGCTTAGCAAGGCAATTTTAATGGCCAAGGAAGCTCGCTTTGCCGAGCCCGATCCTCGTATTGATTTGAGCGGAAAAGATGTAATTCGAAAATTAGTAATTCTGACACGTGAAGCCGGATATAAAGTTGAACAGGAAGATGTGGTTAAAAACCTTTTCATTCCTGATAAATACTTTGCCGGAAGTTTGGATGATTTTTGGAAAACAGTTCCAGAGTTAGATGCTGAATTTGAAGAAAAGCGCCTTGCTTTGGATGCACAGGGAAAACGTTGGCGATTTGTTGCTACCATGGAAAATGGAAATTGCAATGTTGGTTTACAGGAAGTAGACAGCCTGCATCCGTTCTACGATTTACAAGGCAGCAATAATATTATTCTTATTACTACCGAACGTTATAATGAATATCCTATGATGATTAAAGGATATGGTGCGGGTGCCAGTGTAACTGCTGCTGGAGTTTTCTCCGATATTATAAGCATTGCCAATATACGTTAGTTGTCAGTTGATCGTTGACAGATAAAATAGATGAAAAAGAGTAGATTCTTGTTAGTCACAATTCTTTGTTTCGGATTATTTTCCTGTATAAAACAAGCACCGCAACTACCTTCAAACAAGGTAATTGAGAGAAACACTGATAATGCAACCTTACTGAAAATAAACAACGCTTTAACACACCGGGAAGATAGTTTAATCAGAATTGTGGCTGAAAGAAATGGCACATTTAAAAAAAGTCCAATCGGATTCTGGTATAAAATATTTCATACAGGTCATGGTACTACAATAAAAGATTCTGCTATTTGCATGTTTGATTTTCAGTCATTTAAACTTGACAACACACTCATCAAAGCAGGTTCTGAGAAAATTATAATCGGTAAAAAACAAGCAATTACAGGAATAGAAGAGGGACTGAAGATGATGCAAACCGGCGATAGCGCAACATTTATTATTCCTTGGTATCTGGCATTTGGAATGGCTGGTGATAATGAAGTAATTCCACCATACACATCACTTATTTGCAAAATAAAAGTGAGAAACTAAACAATAAGCTATTTATTTCAGAAACAAAGCATAATTCTTATCACTTTATTCGTTTTCTTAACTTTTAAGTATCGCAATTTTATCGGATATTTGTAGAATAAATATATCACAAAATGAAAAAGATTTCGTTTTTCCTTTTCTTAGGTTTTATAACCATGATTTTCATATCATCATGCAGTAATACACTAACTTACGCACAGCAGTTGGATAATGAGCAAGCATTGATAAAAACCTATATCAAACGTAACAATATCAATGTATTAGATGCTTTTCCTACTGATAAATGGGGGCCCTATGATTATGTAAAAACTTCAAGCGGTCTGTATTTTCATTTGGTAGATTCAGGAGATGTAGTTAACAAAAGCTACTTATTAGAGCCAAAAAATACTGTTATCCCTCGTTTCAAACAATATGAACTTACTGAAAACTCGGACACGATAAATAACTGGAATACTGTGGATTATGCTTACTCTCCATATGAATTTGTTTACCAAAACATGGCTCAATCTTGCAAAGGATTTCAGGAAGCGGTTGGTTATATGAAACGAAATAACTCACAGGCAAAAATAATTGTTCCATTTTTAATGGGTTTCGATACAAATAGTTCAACTCCTTACGGTTATACTTTAACAATAAAATTTTTAAAGTAAACAAAAGTCTTAATCAAAAAACTTATTCATGACACTAATCAAGTCAATTTCCGGTATTCGCGGAACTATCGGCGGTATTGCCGGTGAAGGATTAAACCCACTCGATATCGTACGTTTTACGGCAGCGTATGCCACCCAAATCAAATCAAGTAAGCAAACAGATTCCAACAAAATTGTGGTGGGACGCGATGCCCGCATTTCAGGCGAAATGGTTAATCAGGTGGTTATTGGCACATTACTCGGAATGGGTTTCGATGTGGTGAATATCGGATTAGCCTCCACTCCTACTACCGAACTGGCAGTAACGATGGAAAAAGCTGCAGGCGGTATTATCCTCACTGCCAGCCACAATCCGAAACAATGGAACGCCCTTAAATTATTAAACGAAAAAGGTGAGTTTCTGAACGCTGCCGAAGGCGAAAACGTGCTAAAAATTGCTTCTGAAGAATCCTTTATTTTCTCTGAAGTAGATAAACTTGGAAAATTATCTGAAGATTTTACATATACCGAAAAACATATTGAAAGTGTTTTGGCACTCGAACTTGTAGATGTTGAAGCGATTAAGGCAGCTAGCTTCAGCGTGGCTATCGATTGTGTGAATTCAGTTGGTGGAACAGCAATTCCTGCTTTATTGAATGCACTGGGTGTAACAAAAATAGAAAAACTATACTGCGAACCAAACGGACATTTCCCTCATAATCCGGAACCACTTCCTGAACATCTCACTGAAATTTCATCAGTTATGAAACAGGGAAAAGCCGATGTGGGTTTTGTGGTAGATCCTGATGTTGACCGATTAGCAATAATCTGCGAAGATGGAAGCATGTTTGGCGAAGAATATACGCTGGTTGCGATTGCCGACTATATATTGCAACACACACCTGGCAATACTGTTTCAAACCTTAGTTCAACCCGTGCATTACGCGATGTAACCGTCAATCGTGGTGGAAAATACACTGCTGCTGCTGTTGGTGAAGTAAACGTTGTAACAGCCATGAAAGCTACAAATGCCATTATTGGTGGAGAAGGAAATGGTGGAGTTATTTATCCTGCAAGCCACTATGGACGTGACGCGCTGGTTGGAATAGCTTTGTTTCTGACTCAACTGGCTAAATCCAATATGAAGGTTTCAGAACTTCGTAAAACTTATCCGGAATACTATATTTCAAAGAACAAAATAGAACTTACTCCGGCCATTGATGTGGATAAAGTACTTGCTACCGTAAAAGCATCCTATCAACAATACGAAGTAAATGATATAGATGGCGTAAAAATTGACTTTCCTACTGGTTGGGTACATCTTCGCAAATCAAATACAGAACCGATTATTCGTATTTATTCTGAATCAGGAACTCCTGAACAAGCTGATGCTTTTGCAAAAGCTGTTATTGAAGAAATTAAGCGAATAGCCGGAATCTGACAAACAACTCATCAATCGAGTAGGAAGTGAGCGATTAGTTCGCTCACTGTCCTCTCACACCACCGTAC
>JBAXPM010000026.1:0-43914 GCA_037132235.1 Paludibacter sp. | reverse complement strand
ATTTTCCATTAAAGTAGTGTTTACCTGCAAAAATAGAAAATAATTTCCACTAATAAGTTGTAATTAGAAAATAATTTCTATTAAACATTTTTTGTCTAATAAATATTTTCTACTAAAAGAGTCTATATTACCTAAAAAAGGAAAATAATTTCTACTAATCATTGTAAAAAGGAAAATAATTTCTACTAAGTAGCTGTTTGATTGATTTCAGGCTAACATTTAGTTGCAATATTGTAAATTCTCTTTTATGTTAAGAGCTCTAAATTCTTTGTTTTTTTTCATTATAATCATTGTAGGGTAATTACATTGTCCTATCTTTGTACCCCAAATTAATTCAGTTTAAATTTAATTTTAAATTTAATTATGATTTTCATTTTTAATTAAAACTGCGCAGATGGTGAAATTGGTAGACACGCTACTTTGAGGGGGTAGTGCCGGTTACGGTGTGTGAGTTCGAGTCTCATTCTGCGCACCATCAAAGTTAAGTAGTTGATAATCTATAAAATACAATCAAGTTTTTAAGATTACAACGAAAATAACGCAACAACAACGCAACACGTTTACATTCATTTTTTACGTTGACTATCATTAGCCAACGTAAAAAAAAAATGTCCACACGTCAAAATCTATCCGAATACTCAGGAACTATCACAAAGTTTCTTCCGGCCGTACTGAAGGAAAATAAAAGCGGTTGGATTATTGAGTACTATTGCGAACACCCTGTTACGCAAATTTTAACCCGGAAACAGATTAAATTACAACGAATCGTTACCCGCTATAAGTCGGTTAAAGATGCACGTGCCCACGTGTCGCGGATGATAATGGTATTAAACGCCAAACTTTCAGGCGGTTGGAATCCGTTCTTTTCTGCTGAAGATGCACGGCTATACGAAAAACTTTCGACGGTTACGGAGTTGTTTTTGAAAGAAAAACGAAAAGAAAACCGCTCTACTACAATCCGTTCGTATGAATCATTTTGCCGGATGTTGAATGAATGGATAAGCAAAAATTCACCTGATTTATTAGCTTCTATGTTTTCGCAACTGTATGCAGTTCGTTACATGGATTATATGTATACCGTTAGAAATGTGGGTTCTACCACTTATAACAATCAGATTAAAATGGGTCGGGCTTTCTTCAACTGGATGAAAGAACGTTGTTATACCAAACAAAATCCGTTTGAACTTATAAAGCTGAAACCCAAAACAGAAAAAACCCGGATAATGATACCGGGAGATGTCCGGCTTGATGTGATCACTGATTTGCAGACAAATAGCCCTCAATTACTTTTAATCTGTAAATTGATATATAACAGCATGATACGCCCGATTGAATTACGCAAATTACGGATTAGTGCCGTTGACCTGGTTAACCGTTCTATCTACATTGATAAAACTATAGCCAAAAATAAAAAGAGTAGAAACGCTACTATAACCCATGACATTATAGAATCATTTACGGCAATGAATTTAGATCGTTACCCTTTAAACTATTTTCTTTTCGCTAAAGATTTAGTTCCGGGTGCCGTTGGAGTGGGGGACGGCTATTATTCAAAACGTTGGTCGAAAATGCGTGAGCGCTTAAATTTACCTATGGAAATGCAGATGTACAGTTTCCGGGACACCGGAATACATGAAATGTTGAAAAGTGGTATTGATGACTTGTCTGTAATGCAACATGCTGATCATGCCAATTTACAGATGACAACGCTGTACGGTAATCACTTTGACCCGAATTTGAATAACCTGATATACGAAAAAGCACCGAAATTCTAATAAATAATAAATACAAAATTAACGCGTAGGATCATACGCGTTAATTTATGCACTATAAACAATAACCCCCGGCGGCATTCGTCCGGGGGCTTGTCATTTTTAATAACACTCTAATTTTTACGCTTATGGGAAAAAGTATTTTTATTGATGCTGAATGGTTTTTAAGTCAGAAAATCTACCTGATCGGCTATGCCTACAATTTGCAGGGCACGTTTCAGCTCCACGACAAAACAATTAATGAATGGTCGTTCAATGGCATTCTTCGGGATGTGGATGTGATTTACTGTTATGGCCCGGATGTGGGCATGTTGGAAAAGTTTTTCGATTGTGATCTGAAAACGTATTACTGGTGTTTTAATTTGCTGACAATTATTAAACGGCTCGAACCTGATTTGCCATCGTACAAATTGGCAGATCTCGAAAAGATTGTAGGCATACAGCGCGAAACAATGGAGTACAAAAGTAATATTTGGCAATTGCACCGGGATTGGAAAAACCCGCTTAAAAAACAATTTGCGCTAAAGTATAACCGCGAAGATGTGGAAAACCTTATCCGGGTTAAAAACTACTTTTTTCAGAAACATGGTATAACCCGAAAGGATATAGAAAAGTATAGATTATGACAAAATGATTTTTTATTAATCCGATATCGGATTAATATTTTGTGGTACCTGAAGATATCGCTATCAAAAAGATATTGAAAATAGAAAAGCCCTGATAAATTAATATCAGGGCTTTTTTATGGGTGAGCATTTCAGTATCAAAAACCAGTATCCCGTTACCTTGTCTAATTGTATAATAGTTGATTCAATGAAAAAACTTTCTACTTTCGTTCGCTGCAACTTTCGTAATGCTCATGTTTTGTGCTGCAAATATACAGACTATTTTTTGAACCGCAATAGATTTAAACAATAATCTTTCAGGTTTATGCGAAATTTTACTATAGCATAGATAATTACTATAATAATTACATATAAACTTATTTTACCTATAATTAAAAGAATTGATTCCCACCAGGTGAATTTTCGTTCAACTTCTTTATAAACCAACTTTTGAACGAATACCGGCTTTTCAACATACTTGTAAACGCTATCCGTTAAGTGCAAATACTTGTACTTATATTCCGTATTCAGGCGGTCGACAAATACCGTGTCACCATTTCGGGTAATAGTGATCACTTTGTTCTTTTCCACATAAATACTATCATGCTTCAGTTTATCCCGGTACTCAATATCATGTACAATTAACTGAGTAGGTTTGCAACTACTTAGAACAAAGAGAAAAGAGCAAAGAACAAAGAAAATAAGATTTTTCATTTACTTGTTTTTTGGGATGTGAACTGCAATAAGAATGTAAGTACAAGCCCGGATGTGGATAGCGTTTTAATGGCTATAGCCGGTATGTTTAGTTTCCAGTCATCAGGTAAGCCGCCGTAATACAATGCAGCCGCTGAAATAGCTATTAATACCAACTGAAGTACTTTTACAACCGGATGAGTTTTTGACTTGAATTTTGATAACAAAGTATTCATCTTGATATTTTTTGAATTAGCAAATCCATTTTAGATTCAATTCGCAAATGATCAGACCGGTTTTCTTGCCTTGAAATTTCGTTTGCGGTTTCGGCTTTGGTTATTCGGTTTTCAACCTGTACTTTGTTTTCTTCGAGTTTAGCTATCCGAATATTTAAATCAGTATACGAAGCAATTAACCCGCCCGCAATGCCTATTAAAGCGATTACCTGACCGAAAGTCAAACCGATTCTTGTTTGAGAATTTAAAGCCATAATTATATTACATTATTAGTTACTGGGAAATTTTCAAAAGCGGAAAGTAAACCATAATCAAATGATTCTATATTTACACTTCCATCAAAGAATAATGATACAGAACTTTCTTTAGATATGTTTATAGATGGACATATTTTGATAGTTTTATCATCAAAACTATCAAAAATACAACTACCATCTATCTCACCATTGTATGCGGAATTTACAGATGCAATTGTATTTATTAAATTATACGCACTCATCCTCTTGTCAAAATTCAAAATCACCTTATCACCCGCCTCATTTGTTTCAGCACTTAATAATACTGGAGCTGTGCCGCGTTGACGTACTTTTATTTCGATAGGGTAATCAACACATCCATCATTACCAAAAATAAATTTAATAATATTGTCATCCACTCTAAATACTTGTTGTAATGGAGTATTACCACCACCGTTTAAATATGACCCATCTAAAAGTGCTACTCGAATTAATGTTAACCCTTGTTTAAATAATCCATCAGAAGTCAAAATTATACTTTTAGTGTTATCTTCATTTAATTCAATACTTGATTCTATATCTCCTATATAATCAATCTCATCTTGATTTAAAACCCGAATAACTGGAACATTTATCCCATCTTGAGATACTAACGCTTTATAGCTTTTCCAGTTGCTTTCTACAACCTTATATGTTTTGTTATTGATGACTACCATTTTTAAACCTCCTTTATATAAAACATTTGTACTAATACTTTCTGAGTTTTACCAACTTCAAATAAAAACTGCACGTCTGTAGGTTCGTCAATTTCTACGCCGGGGTAATTTAGCCAACTCCATGTAGCATCAGGTGCCAGGGGGATGTTATTATTTATTTTCGCTGTGTCGGTGCCAAGGTTCGTAATTTCCAGTGAAGTATAACCGTCTTTTTCCAATTTGGTATTTTCGGTTATTACTTTTGTTTTTGATGTTGTTTTATACATTGTATTGAGTGTTAAGAGTTTAATCTCGTTTTAATAGCCAGTAAAGCAAACCGCCAATAATTAGTAACGTTCCAGTTCCAATACCTACGGCGGCCGGTACTCCTATTTCTTCAATTTTTTTTTTATAGTTCCGATAATTGCAATTATGCTTTTAGCATAATTCGGGTCGGTAGCATAACCGGCTTTTGCAATTTCAGTAATAAACTGTTCGGGGTTATCCGCGTAATCCAGTGCATCGCTATAGCGGGCATTACCCGAAATTAATTTAGCCCAATCCTCAAAAGATTCAGCCGCTGAATCGTACGCCCGAAACCATGCTTGTACTTTCGTATAAACGCCGTTGATGTATTCGTGAGTCCAAAGAAGCTGTTTTTTACCCGTCCAACTGTTACCGGCTTTAATACCGAAATACATATTACCAACCACCGTACCGCCCCATCCGGTTTCTTGTGCGCTTTGTGCTATAGCGGCCAAGGCATTTACTTTGTATTTGCTTTGCACGGCTAAAGCGGCGTTGTATGTAGCTTTTATAAAATTTTCGGGTGTCATAACACGTACTTTTTAATTGATTTCATTACCGATAAACATAATGTGTAATATCCGGCATCTTTTGTATATCCGCCCTCAACTACTTTCTTCAGAAACATTTCCGGATTGTTGGTGTACGAAAACGCGGCACTGTAACGGCTTGTAGTCAGATTGTTTGCATAATCGGCAAAAGCCTGAATAGCTGAATCATAAACCCGTAATGTAATTTGTTTCCCGGCACTGTTGGTATATGTATTTGTTTTACCACTCCAGTTACTACCGGCTGTCATACCAAAGAAATTATAGTTTGGGGCATGTTCACCCCATCCGCTTTCAAGTGCTGCCTGCGCTAGTGTTACCAGTGCCGGAACGCCTGTTTTTTCAGCCACTAAATTAGCGTGTGAAATGTATTGACTTACAAAAGCCTGTATGCTTAACTTTGCCATAACTTAACCTGTAATTAAACGTAATACTGTGATACCGCCTGTAATCCATGCAAACCAGTTCGCCGCGTTTTTGGTTTCCGGTTTTGATGTATTGTCGTTCGGATTTGAAGTTACATTTTTCTTTGAGTGCCAAATATCCGATTCACGAAACCAACCAGTAGGACGGCGGTTTGTGTATTTTAGATTTGCTTCAATCCAAACTTTGTCATTTGCATCAATACAATAGTTCCCGGTAAGCGTTCCAATTATACCGCCCGATTTATCATTCATTTGAGCTAATAACGCCCGGTCGAAACTACGAATACATAAACCCTTATTAATTTCGGGTTCGGTATAAGCGTTTGAGAATTTACACTGAATGTAAATAGGTAAGCCCTTTATTTCGTTTGAAACTTGAATATCCATGATTATTTGTTATTACGGTTAATAATAAATTTATCGAACGCCCAAACTGATAAAATACCAACACCCACGTATTTAAGTGTATTCATTAAGCTTTTACCTGAAGCGGCATCAATGGCATCTTGTGCTTTCTTTGCGTTTGCGGCATTTTCAGCTAATAACTGTTTGTACGTGTCAGGCGGTAAAAATTTGACAAGCTGAGCGGTCAAATCATTTGAGTAGGCAAAATCGGCTTTAGCTTCAGTATGCAACTGTTTATATACGTCAATGGCTAAATACGCCGTTGCTGCTAAAACAATGGCAGAAACAACCACATACACCAATACAGGGATAACACCGATTCCACTAATACCCGGATTCTGCATAAAGTTTACCAGTGCATCGTTATACACATTAAAATTCGGGCTTTGATCTTCTTTTACCGATTCCACATAACCCGAATTTTTAATTTTATCATTTCGGGCATTGAGCCGGGTTTGCAGGTTATATAAATCAGTTCTACCACTTGCGGGTAATGCTATTCCGTTATCCTGACAATATCCAATGATACGGGCACAAAGTAAATTACTTTCTAAAATGCTTTGATTGTAGCTTATCAATTCATTCAGGATATTTTGAACCGGAACGGCATCGCTATTCATCGGATTTGTTTTCGACCAACACGGTGCGTTATCTTCCCAAATATAACCGTAATTGCCATTGTTGAAAATACACTGATAAGCTATATTTCCCGATATTGATGTCAGATAACGTCCTGTAAGTATGATTGATGGAATAGAACTACCATTTATATCTACACTTACAGTTACAGACTTGTAATAACCGTCCGATGTTTTTATCGGATAATCAAGGGCTATTTCAGCACCATTCAACGCCCACAATTGCAGGTTTAGAATTTTATCCGAGTATTGATCAAAAATAATATCGTACATACTGACTTATTTTAAAAGTGCTTTCACTGCGTTGTAATCGAATTTCATACCGAAAGGACCGTCAATGGTTTTACCTGAAGCGGCAAAGTCCGCAATAAATTCAATCAGGGTTACAAAGTTGTCCGGGTCGGCAATCATCCATTTTTCTACAGCGGTTTCTACACGGCTGTTTATTTCTTCGTTTGTCATATCTTCAGGGGTTTGAGGGATGTTATTAATCGATTGTGTTGTAGTTCCCAGTGCTACCGATGGAGCTTGAGGGAATAACTTACTAATACCTAATTCGGCCAACATACCGATGTGAGGTTCTAGTTTACCTAAAACCCGGTTCAACATGGTATCGTTTTCTTTTACAGCGGCTTGTAGCTCTTTGTTTTGTTCGCGTAATGCTTTCAGTTCTAACTCACGTTCCCAGTTAGCGCGTTCGGCTTTTATTCTTTCTTCTAGTTTTTCTTCGGTAATTCCCATTACTGTAGGCGTTGTTTCTTTTGCAAACGAACCAATACCGGCCGGTAAATTAGAAAACTCATCCGAAAAGATACCGCGCCCGTCGGATTTGTTTCGTTTTGCTTTCACTACGAATTTACCGCCTGTAACGTCCTGCATGGTTACAATAAACCGATTCTTGCGGTTTTCGTACGATTCATCTTCAATCGAATCAAACACCTTTGTATTGTCATCGTTTGTCCGTTGAACCGTCCACCACTGGAGTTGATTGTTTTCTAACCAGGTTATTACTTTTTCTACACTTTGAATCATGGTCGGATTTATTTATTATCATCCAAAATCACATTAAAGAAAACAGTCTTTAGATCACCGGCGGTAACGCCCAGGCTTTCGATATACGAGTTTTGCAAATCGAACTGAATGTTTTGCAAACGTAACTGATAATAGTCCTCATTTTGAGCAAAAACACTCAACGGAATTTGTTTGAAAAATTCCATGTTTCCACGTTTCAATGTCAAAAACTTATTACCACATGTTGCAAGTGTCAACGATTCGTTACCTTTTGGGCTAATGTTCGGGAACGATAACAACATGTTTTGATATTTTTTGTCCAGTAAGGTACGGTTATCGGCAAAAAACGTTTTGTGTCCGGTCAACTTTAATTCTAACGAATCAATTCGCGTTTTACAAACGTTCGGTACCGGGCTATAAATGGCGGGTTCGTCGTACCAAAAAACAAAGAATGCAGATTTGTTTGTCACGGTTGCAGGGTCTGATATAGCCGCCATATTGATATATGAACGCTGCATATCAATAATTTTATTGATAAACAAGCGGTTACCGTATGTTGTGAGATTCACAACTGCAATGTCGCGGATAAGTTCCTGTTGTGTGTTTTGCTCAACAAGGGTTAAATACAGTTGTTCGTCTGTAATTGTAACTAAATCATTACCGGCCGGACTTTTTGTGTTTACTCCATCATGGCTAAAAAAGTCGATGTGTTTAATTCGCTTGTTACGCAAATAGGGTAGATCAGGCAAATAGATACGCGGTACATTTGGATTTAGTGCAACTTCTACACCGATAGCTCCTGAAACATATTTATTCATAATTATAAATTTTAGTAGATGAAAGTAATTGACCGTTTGGGTGCGTTTTCTATTTCTGCTATTGTATCAATAACAGGCTCATAATACGATGATAACTCATAATCAATTTCAATGTTATCAAAGTAAAACTCTTTCGTGCTTTGTGCCTGAAGCATCATTGCCGGGATATACTCAAAAATATTGTTTTTGCAAATCAGGTTTAAATAACCAAAACAATTTACAGGTATTATTTTTTTGATTTGTTTCCCTTTCAGTGTGAAATTTACAAACTCATTAAGGTTGTAATTCCCTTTGAAATTTGCACCTGTAGGAAAATGAATAGTAACAGAACCGTTCACCGTGTCATCAATGGGAGCTGTGTTGTGGGTTTCGTAAAATACGAACATTAAAAACTTCATGGCTATTGCGCCGTCGTTTTTATAAGTAAGGAAACATTGATCTAAATCAAGTACAGAGTCAATTTTGTGCTCAATAAATTTATGTTCCGAAACAGAGATATGAAAATTTTCAAGTGAAAAATCTTTTACAATCACTTTTTGTTTCATATCCTGTAAAGTCAGAAACATACTGAGTGCATTAAGATCATCGCTGTAGGATAATGCTTCATCCGACCAGGGCAGGCGAATAGCATTTGTAGGTAAACCGCTGTACAGGTAAATAGATGTAATTTTTTTACCGATAAGCGTTTCTTTTTTGAATTTGATAATTTTATCCGATGGATTAAGAATCAATTCAAGGCAGGCAATATTTTGTATTACTGTAGACATTTGAAAAATTATTATGTATTATGTTTGAAAAAAACAGCCCGATTCATTTTTCAACTTTTATTCAAAGTTGTTTCACCGGGCTGTTTCCGACCCTCTGAAGTTTGTGAGTTTCTTTGCTAATTAAATAGCGTTTTTGAATGGATTACCATCAATTGCGTACTGAGGTTTTGCACCACCGGCAAACAACCAACCATCAACCAACAAAACAGCTTTTCCGGTATAATCAGCAGGAACGCCAAGCGTTACATCTGCTTTTACTGGAGCTTCCAATTTGATTTCGGTTTCGTGGTTTCCTGCAAATACCAATGTTTCAGATAATTGAGTTAAAACAGAATCTAAATCAAATTCAGGTTGAATACCGGTAGTTACTACAACATCTTCCGATGTCAAAACTCCTACAGGTTGAGTTTGTGGAACTCTCAGAAAATTAGCCGTTGGATATGCGCTAATGTTTACGGTCTGATCAGTTTTCACTGATAAAATACCATTGTAAACTGCATACGCATGATTGTCGGTAAAACCTTTGATTCCGGCAGGTAAATGCAAACCATTGATAAGCGGATAGCTTAAAAGCGGAGCGGTACCAGGAGCTGCATCTTTTTCAACTGTCAACGCCAACCCCAATGAATCAACAACGAATAAATCGTTATCGGTAATACTGCGTTCGGTAATTGATTTGTCTTTTCCTTTTTTCTTGATGTCAAAAGCATAAATGCCCTGACCATCAACTAAATCAACCTCGATACGTAACAATGTACGTTGTGGAGTGATTTGATTTTTGCCATAAAAAGCTGATGCACCTGCAACGCGTTCACGGCTTAAACGAATGTCTTTTCCCATTTTATTCTAATTTTTATAGGGGTGAATAATTAATAAACCTGTTGAGTACCTTTGCCGTTACCTTTAGCGGGTGCGGGTTCGGTTTTAATTGTACGTGTTGGACTCCAACCTGATACAGCATTAAAAGCGGCTGCATCGCCCACTCCATTAATACCAATCATTTTAGCTACATTTTTAGCTGTAGCCATACGGTAAGCACCAATTGCAAGTGCAGAACTAGCGGCCTGATCTACCATTTCGTTTTTCACGAATTCAGGTAACAGAACACCACCGGCGATCAAAGCATAATCTACAATGTCCGCATTTTTGTTACGTCCGGTTGTAGCATCTAAATCACCCTCTACGGCTGTAGCCAATACATGTACTACAACACCAGTACCGCCAACTACAGCGGCATTTGTCAAACCTTTTTTAAGGTTGAATTTCAATTTCTTTGCCATTTTACATTTTTGTTTTTAAAATTGTTTTACACAATGTTATTTGGCTTTTCCGATTTTCGCAACTGTTTTTTTCAGCGAATCCCGTTTAGAATTCATTTTGCGTACTTCGGCATTTTTTTTGTCCACTTCTTTACATTTTGAAATGTAATTTTCCAGTGTGGACACCGAAGCGTTAGCCTTAGGTTTCTTCGGGTACTTTGATAGCTTGAGTTTTCCTGCCATTTTAGTAATTTTTTGTTTGTTGTTAATAATAAAAAGTTATGTTTGAAATTTTTTTTTTGTTGAAAAAATTAAACGTGTCTACAAGTGTTCAAATTGACGGTTGTAGATGCTGTTTTCGTATAATGATTAATCCTACTATTATTGTCAACATATCGGACAAAGGGCATCGGAACTAATCGGTTATTTCGCTTTTCGCTTATAATTGTATTCGGCGGTAATTGAATTTGTGTGTTATAACCTTTTTCGATAGATTGTGTCACCAAATCGAATCCGGGTATTTTAATAAATTCGATAGTCGTTATTTTAAACATTGAACTAATATCCGTTTGAAAAATAATAGCTGTGTTTGCGGTAACGTCAACTGATTGACCTACCATAACCGTGCAATCAGGCAAAGCATGTTTTTGCGGGTGTGTTGAAGCTTGTACGCTAGATGTCAGTAAGAATATCAATACTAACATGAGTAATCCAAAAAACTTTTTCATTTTTTTAAAATTTAATTTGTTGATTATTAGAGAATTATTTTTTTTAAGCCTTTTTTCCTTTTTTCTTTGTACTTTTATACAGTGAGTAAGCTATTCCCAATCCGATAACAATAGGTAACGCCCCGGTTAAACTTGCTGACTGTGTAGAATTTACTTTCGACCAATCTAATGTATTGGGGCTGTACGTTTGCATCGTTCCGGTATTACCGTTAATAATACCGATTGATTTTAGAAGTTTTACAAGCCATTCAATTACGCTAGCACAATCATCCCAAAATGTTTTACTTGTACCCGTTGATGGAGCTATTTTAATATCTTCAAGGTTTGCAGGGCTTTCTATTGTAAGGTCGGTATATTGACCGTTTTTTGAAACCACCGAACCGCTATTGTCAAGTATGTAAGCATTACCCGAACCATCATAATACTGGTTTACTTCGGGGTCGAAAGTCAAAGCACTTGCATCTAATCCACTGCCAACCGAATTTTTATTAATTCTTACTGCATTATCGTAAATAATTTGTAAAGCCATTTCAGGGCTTTTGCCGTATTTACGAAGTATACCATCGCGAACTAAATCCAGTAACTGATCATAATTGTACACCAAATTAAAAGCGTCGATTTGCTGTAACCACCAAATTTGATTTGACCGTTTATCTAGTATCTCTTTTGGTAAGTTTGCTTTTGCATCTACAAAAACATACAGAAACCAGGGAGCCACATCGCGCATTAAGTTACCGAATAAACCGGCTATATTGCTTTTATTTTTCATTGTACTATTTTTTTAATAAGAAATATGCACCAATTAACCCGGCACCGATTAAACCTGTAGACGATGTCAATACACTTGTTACGCCTGTATTACTACCATTACCACCGGTCAAATTATCTACTTTCTTTTGAAGCGTATAAACTTCATTTTTTAAATCGGCGGCACCGGAACTTACGGCATAATTACCGACATTTGAAGCCGGCCAAATAGCTTTTATAATTTCAATCAGTCCCAGAATTATACTGAGAATAGTTGCTATTGCAATAAGCGTAATTGCACCGATTTTCACGTTTGAAGCTTTCAGACTATTGATGTAATCTTCGGGCTGTTTACCGGTTCGTGCAATAATTCCGGCTCTGAAAAAATCCATGATTGAAGCCCAATTATGAAATACATCAATTGCATTAATCACATCGGCAAAAAACATTTGTGTTTTGCGTTTTTTTGCTACCGAATCAGGATAGTTTTTTAATTCGCTTTCCGGGATAAACAAGTAAATAAAATAGATACCGGCACTTTTTAAACCGTCTGCAATGGGGTCGAAATTCCCAATACTACCCACTGTAGCGGGTTTTTCGGGCAAAACGTTGTTTTCAAGTACTTCGGTTATAATGGCTTGCATCCATTCAATATCCCAACTTGTAGGCACATATTCCGCTGAATATATGTTTTGTATATCTGAAAGAATTTGATTAAACCAGGTATCACGAACCGTTTGTTTCACGGATTGTGATTCAAACCGATTTTGTTTAATCATTCCACAAATAATCAATGCCATCTTTTTTAATGATTCGGTATTACCCGAAACATGATTGTACGCCCAAATCAAAGCGGAAATAATAGCCAGTTGATTATATAATTTTGCTGTTTCAGCGTTCGACTGTGAAATTTTAATCATCTCACTAATCAGATCGTATTTACCGTAAAGCCATGATTTACCGGGCGTAATATCAAACTGATTTTCATCACCCAACCAAACCGAGTAAACCGAATTATCATTCACCCCTTTTACGGATTTTTTAGCGGTTCGCTTTCCGAATCCTGCGAGGTATGATATTTTAGTTCCTGAATTTGCCATGTCACATTTAAAATTATATTTTTTCTCTTTGTTGAAAGGGTAATTAAGTTGTACCCCTGCAACGGCATCAATCACAATATTATCATCAGTAACAACATACACGTGTGTTGCTTCCGGGGTGTTGCTGTAGCTTGCAAAGCGGAAAACGTGGGGAATGTCCAACCAACGCAAAATAACCGCTGTAAACAAACTGTACGATTTACAATCACCTGTACCGTCGACAATTAAGCGGGCGGGGGATTTGATCAGTTCCCCCGCTGTACCGTCTGAATCGGCTTTGTACTTAATTTTTTTTATCAGGTAATTAAAAATGTTCCGGCATGTGTCCGTATCATTTTTGCCCCTGAGTTGTTCCGCTAATACTTTTATTTGCGGGTCTGTTTCTATTTCGTAGGCATACATCACAACTTTTATAATGTCGGATGTGTCGCCGTTCGGATAAATTACTTTGTTGACATTTTTTATATTCATAACTAATTATCGGAATCGTAATTCCGACATCCCGGTTATAACTTCAAATCTTCAATTGTTTTATACATATTGAATGGAATAGCCTTGTTGTTTCCGATTAATGTTCCACGGATATTTAGTACAGAATTTTGTAGGTTTTGAGCCAGTAACTGTTTTAATACATCCGTTGCAATAACTGTAGAATCGACCGTAAACGACACATTGAAATTTTGTTCGGAATTACCTAACAGTGTCATTTTTTCAACCTGATCTATTTGTGCTATTTTTTGACCATTCAGAAAAATTTCAGCTTTCAGATAATCAATGTTGATAATGGTACCGGAATTATTTTTCAGCTTAACCGTTACCAGTGTTGTAAAACTGTTTTCGGTTACCACTATAGGCATAAGCATTACGATACTAAAATCGAGATTGTAAATAGCTATCAGTGTGGGAATATACCAGGCTGCAAGCCCGGCACCGGCTAAAAGAAGTATTTTTGTAAATCCAGTCATTTATATACGATTTCAGAATGCAAATGTATTGACTGTAATCTACAGGTGTGGGAAATTTGGGAATAATGGGAAATTTAGGAATAATGGGAATAAAAAGAGCCGTAACGGAATGTTACGGCTCAAAACATAATTATTTAGTCCCTTAAATCATTAATGATTATTATGTGCCAGGGCGGCGTTATTTTACTTGAATTTTATTACATCGGCACTTGCATCACCGCTTTCAGTAATTGTAATTATAATACCTTCAACGGATGGATAATCCTTTTTGGCTTTCTTTATCAGAATAGTTTTTAATTCGGGATAATACCCGGTTAATGACATGGTTACTTTTACCGTTCCTAAATACTGATATTCCATTACAGGCGTACAGTCGGTAAATACTTTAATGTTTTGATAGGCTTGTACTTCAGCAGTTTTTTTGCTTACTGTGTACGCTTCGATTCCGGCACCAATTAAGGCGGTAAAACACATCCCGATCAGGATTCCAAAAATTAATTTTTTCATGGCAGTTGATTTTTTTTACAAAGATATACTTTTTCTTAATTCAAAATACTCTATAAATTCATCTGTAGTCAAAACTGCATCAGGTTTTTTTTTCATTGCGGAACGGCAAAGATCTATTTTCCTTTGTGCAGTGCTTTTACTCCAGTTAGTAACAAGCTGCATTGCTAGCTTAATACTCATTTCTTCTACCGGTGCAATTACCATACCAAAACCGTTTTTGATTAAAGTTTAAATAACAGCGCAAAGATATAGATAAATTCTATAATGTCAATGAATTAATACTAAATTAACGTAGTAATTTATCTGTGTAAATATCGGTGCAATACCTCTACATTTTCAATACATACAGTGGTGTATAGAATCCGGCATACATAGACGTAATTTATTACGGCTCTACAGCAATAAAAACGGATTGAAAAATGTTACGGACACACCAAATGTCCGGGGTTTTTCAATCTGTTTTTTTTCCGCTGTACCCTATTGTGCGAAACCGGATGCAACTTTCGCACTGGAATGTAGTGAAGTGATCAGACGGTAAATGTGCTAACGGTCGGTTACTTTATATACAAACATATTTTCCTAACATAAAAATTTTATCCACGTCCCGGAACGGATGACGTATGGATATAATTTTTTGTGTTTGAAATTTTGTTTGTCCGCTTCCGGTCGGATGCGCTTTTACTGTCTGTCATGAAACGGAATGGAAGATGCGGAATGTTGCATCGGGTTGAGTGGGTCATTTGCGTTAGGGATTGTAGTACATTTACGAAGTTAGTACGAAAAGCCCGACCCGAAGGGGAACGCCCAAACCCTTCCGCTTCGCTCGTCCCCTTCTTCGATGGGACAATAAATAAATAAAAAAAAAGTTGGAAATTCTATGCAGTTGTGCAGTAAACTATATAACTAAATGTAATACAGTGTTTTATTTACTGCATGTATATTTTTTTTATGCAGTGATTTGAAAAGCTATGCAGTAAGTTGGTTGTAATTTACTGCATACAACTGCACAACTTTGTTATTTTAGATTGTTTTTTGTTTTGATATGCAGTTGTATGCAGTTACTTTTTTATTGATTACTAATACTTTAGATTAATTTACTGCACAACCGCATAGAATTTCCAACTTTTTTACAAGTAAAAATAAAAAAAAAGAGTCCAACAAAAAAAAGCCCCGAAACGTGGAGCACGTGCCGGGGCTTGTAATGTTTGAAAGTTTATGCGGTTATAATCCTGCAATTGTATTAGATGGTATTACTCTACGAATATAAACAACATCGTTTATCACATTGTAGATAACTGTCATCCGTTTATAATTCAAACGGCGTGGAGATGGTCCGTATTGTTGGAGTGATTTACGTGTTTGAACTGAGAATGATTCGGCACTTCGTGAAAGTTTCTTTATTTCGTTATACAATCCTTGCACATACTTAAATGCTGTTGTAGGGGCTTTGTATTCATAAATAATGACATCGAAAAGGTTATTAATATCCGTTCGTGCCTCTTCGGAATATTCTATACTATAATGTTTCATTTTATAGTTTTAATTTATAGTCCGTTCCGTAATGATCATTTAGCTTTTGTACCAGTTCACCAAATACCTCTTCGTGTGTGTAGGTAGTTCCGCTAATTGCTTCAGGTAATGGATATTCTACTTTTACTGCTTTAGGGTGTTTTTCCAACTCTTTGAGTAATCTACGTCCTGTTGGGGTTTCTACGTTTATGTGGGCTGTTACTGTCATAATGCTAGGTTTTTGATAATGATGCAAAGATATAGTATTTTTTAATTGGTTGTTATTCAGGATAAGAAAAAACGCTTTATAACAATACAACATAGGCAATCAAATAGACTGCCTTTGTTTCCTGATTATAAATCATTTTAAGAATACAAATTCATCTTCAGTACTTCTACGTTCATTCATTTTAATGCCTTTCTTTTCGCAATAGGAACGTACCCACTGAGTGAATTTTTTTTGTTTGAATTTGGAGTTATTAAAGTCGGGATATTTTAGAATAAAGGCATCAAATGTTTCTTTTTTCTTAATGGAGTATTCGCCCCACGTTTCAGCCATTTTAAGCACTTCTTTTGTTTGTAACAGCCACTCGAACCAAAATACAAAATCGGTGTCTGTATGCTCTTCCAATGCCCGGTTACTGTAGTTTATTTCAGCCGGTTTGATTATTCCATTCTGTAAATATTCAGTTGCACACCGGATCATGAAACTATCAAACTGATTCCAGTCAGCATCTGTCCATCCACTCTCAAAAAAACGTTTACCAAATTCCATTTCAGGCTCCAGGTTATCGCTATAATAATTGTGCAGCTCAAAGAATATAACCCGGCGTTTGGAACTTGTACCGTCAATTTTGAGGGTTTGATTGGTCGACATCATTAATTTGGTTGGTACTACATAAGGGGCTGCATGATGTTTGTGTACTGTAATGCCTTCGGTAATATCGTTGTACAGTCTATCCAGTGCAAAGTATTTGAGTGCATCGTTTATGTGTACCAGTCGGGTGTCAATGTTTGCCGTCATAAACTTTTTAGAGTTTGCAGGGTCTAGTATTTTGCCATCCAGTTCAATGTACCGGCTATCATCTTTTGTAGCGTTGAGCATTTTACCAATGGCTTTACCTATAAGGCTTTTACCTGTACCGCCGTTTGCTTCGCCGTTACCGTCCTGATTTACGTCGGTAAGTAACAACATCATTCGTTTGGTTTCAAAATATCCGTGCATCATGTAACCGATTAATGACATAAGCGAACGTTTACGGACGGCATCGCGCCCGGTTACGTTTTCTACAAATTGCTCAAAATTTCCTTTTACCTGTGTAAACTGAAAGTCACGGCGTAACATTGAACCCTCGAAAATGAAATTAGTAAGCTGTGAATAGTCTTTTGTAACCGTGCCGGATTTTGTAACTTCAGCAAAACAGTTTTGAAAGAAAACGTATTTTGTATCTTCGGTATCTTCCTGTATTTCGATGGTACTTTCGGGGCGTAAGCGTTCCAGGTATTCGGGCGAAAAGTAGGTTTTAATAGATTTGTACATTTTACTTAGTATCATTTTTGAAGTAACTGTAACAAAGGTTTTTTCTTCCTGAATGATAAACTCATGTTGCAAAGGTTGTAGATTAATAATGTAATCTTCAAACACATCGCGAATATAATAGGGCTGTACAATTTTGAGCTTATTTTGAGCTATACGGACATATTGATATGCTCCATCGGGTAAATCGTACCGAAAAAACCCAAGTGATTTGAGTTTGTTTGTCAATCGTAACCGGTCGAAATGAATATCTTTATATTTCCCGGTCGATTTATCCATCTCGCAATCGTAAAAATCATGATCGACTTTAAGTTGCTCCAGGTCTGTTGTTTCGGTTGAAGTATCAATTTTATCGGGTAATCCGCTCATAGTCGTAATATTTTTCGCGTTTTAGAATTTCTTTAATCTCTTTCTCTGAATAATTGTGCTTAAACCATGTAAACCAGTTCTTATCTGATTTCTCAAATGTGTTGTAATTTTCGGTTGTAATTATTTGATTGTCAACTGCAAACTTATACATATTAAAATCATCGTTAATACTTTGGGTAATTGCTTCAAACTTTCGGACAATGTACTGAGGTGTAATTTCAAAACCCTCAAAACTCCAATCCGAAAACACGTACATCCCATCCATGACATCGAACTTAAGATAGCGTTCTAAAAATTCAATATCTACCGTTTTTAGTGCATCGGGTAAACCAAACAGGCTAAAAACTATATCGTTGTTTTTCTCCAATGTTTTTAATCGGTTTAGCTCTTTATCCGTTTCGTGGATATACTGTAACAGGGTATTAATCAACTTATCAGTTTCGCGGCTATAGTCGGATGCTCCTTTACGCTTTACAAGTGACACGTTCCGGTCTATCAATTTGCGGATGGCTTCGGTGTGGGTCATATACTAGTTGATAGTTGATAGTTTACAGTTGAAAGTTTGATCATTTCCATTTTCCATTTATAAAGTTGTGATCTCTACCGCCTTTTTCGCTGTACATTTCAAAAATTCGGGTTGAACTTATATACCATATTAAACCATAATAGAACCGGGGAAACATTGAAATTTGATCTTTACCATAATAAAATATCATTCCCCTATCATTTACTAGACCCAAATATTTTACTTTTCGGGTAAGGTAATTGTCTAAATCGGTCATATCTCCCGGATTAATTGTTTTAGTACCTATGCAAATAGAAATAGGTTGAATGTACTGATTGATTTCAGTTTCATCTTCAAAAATATATCCGCTTCCTTGACCGTTGGAAAATAGCGAATAATGGCTTTCTAAATTTGGATTTATCATATTTCTGTAAGTTCTTTAATTTGGTGTTTTTGAAGTAAAATCAGTTCAGCAATTCCGGGAGCGGTAAACGCCCAATTATTTAAAGTTTTGTACTGATAAACCAGTGTAACAGGTTCTTTGCCTTCGGGTGTGAAACTATAGAGTTTTCCGGGGGTTAAGTTTGTGGGGAGCATTGTTAGAATGGAAAAATACATAAAACCCCAACTTGATTATCTTTTCTCTTAACTCCTTTTTTATTACCACAAGGAATATGTTTACATAAGTGTCTATGCTTTTCCAACATATCACATTTAAAACACAATGTTTTAGAATACATTCTTGAATGATAAGTATAAAAATCATATCCAAAATCATTAATTATGATTTCATCTTCGTTCTTTGATATTTCAATTTTTTCCATGATTCAATAATTTAGTTCGTTTATATTTTCGTAAAATTCAAAGAGCGGTTCTAAAAGATTAATTTCAGCATCCATCACATTAATAAGCGGTTGTTTGTCTAGCACATATTGAATCTGTTGATCGTTGTTGCTGAAACTCTTTGCCGTGTTCCTTATTACTCTGATTTCCTTTTCAATTTCTGCAACCCTCTTTTTTAGGGCTTCATATACATCGCCCTGTATTCGTGTTGTCATGATTCTTTGAGTTTAAAGTTTCCATATAAACCGTCTTTTCTTGGTGTAAAAACAAGATCATCACAAGGGATATTATATTTACAGCGATGATCTTTTGTCTGTAGGTCACAATCCCGGCATAGTCCTTTTTCAACAAAAACAAATTCTTTTTTCCCAACTGTAACGTTGTTTTCATCTTCAGATATTTTCATGATTGTGAATTGTTTGGTCGTGATTAATCAGGTGCACAACATTTCGGTTTATACTTTCAATTTCCCATTGGCCGGAAAGTATATGAATACAGGTTTTATCCGGCCATGTTGGAGATGTAAATGTGATTTCGGTTTGTTCGTCCGTTGCGCTTTTAATAGCGATGTTCTGTGCATCTGTGAGGAGGGTTGCTATTGTTCGGTTCATGGCTAATTAGTTTTAAGTTTGAAATAACCTTGTTTGTTATCATTTCTAAGGTGTTCCGTACAAGGTAAACTCATACAAACAATATTATCAATGAAAACACATCGCTCCGTTTTAATTCCACAAATTCCGAATATTTCCGCTGTGTAAGGAATAAATTTATATTCTACATCGTCAATTATTACGGTGTCCTGATCTTCAGAAATTTTAATTTTACTCATGATTTTTGTCTATAAAATAGTTTTGGAAAATCTTTTCAATGTCTGCTTTTAATTGCTCCAGGTTATATCCTTTGTGTAGTAAATAAATCATATAACCGGTGCCATCGTCGTACATACCTACAGCATCCAGTTCTTTGATGCTTTGGCTTGCTAAGAAATTACTTTCTAATAGATCAGGAAAATTCATCGGTTTGAAATTGGTCTGAATGAGTAGGAATAGTTTCATCCGGATGCTGTAACTGATTTCAAATCCTTTATCGGATTTTAGGGTTGTGTAGTTCATAATTAGCCTTTGCATATTATTGTTTCGGATTTAAAACATACAGTACCGTTATACTCCAGTGCTATTTGATTGATAATTGACCGTTCCAACAATGGTACAGGTGTAATAAATGATTTCCAGTTACGAAAGATGTAATCCTTCGTTTTACATTTTTCAATAATCTGTTTCCGTATGGCTTCGTAATCTGCCATCGGAATAGTTCCGAGCCATATTCTGAACTCGTTTACTTCTACTTTTTCTTTTACCGATTCCATTTTAAATGTGGTTTAATGTTTGTAGTGTATAAATTTATTATATTTGTATGAGTTTATACGCTGCAAAGTAAAGTAAATTATCAATACGTTGTTACTGTACTTTACATATAAATATCTAATTTAGAATGGTTCTTAAACAATTTAATAATTAAAGCTATGAAATACAGCGAATTAAAAGAGTTAGCAGAATCAAAAAATATTATGCTAAAGACATTGTGTGAACGAGTAGGCTATACGCGTGCGGGGCTTCGTCCGGCAATTGATAATGAAACTATAGAGTTACGTAAATTAAAGTTGCTATGTGAAACGTTACGGATTACCCCAGCTCAGTTTTTTGATAATGGTACTTACGGACTTACGATCACAACCGGACATGTTCAAGCGGGTAACGGAAACAAAATAATTATAGAGAATAAGGATAAAGAAATTTACATGCTCCGGGAACAATTAGCGGACAAAGTAGAAATTATTAGAATGCTCCGAGAAAGGTTAGATTTGGGCATCGCTGCAACTCCTAAAAATATTTACGGTAAAAAATAATATAAACTTAAAAAAATGCTTATGGATAATTTGATTGCATGGTTAGGAACTCCCGGATTAATAATAATTGGGTCTTTAGTTATTTTGTATTTTAAAAAGAAAAAAGATGCTGAAGATGCTGAATAAGAAAGGAAACAGTTAGAAAGAAAAAAAAGACAGAAGGAAAAATCAATGTCAATTACTGAAACAAAAAAAACTGTAATTAGAAATTTAGATAAAGATACTTTTGAAAAGTTTTCTAACAAGAATATGAATGATTAAAAATTAGCTTATGAAAAAACTATTAATTATTGGATTATTAGCTGTTTTATTTACAGCATGTCAAAAAACTTTCAATCTTGATATTACAAACGGTTCATCAGACACTTATTCTCTGTATGTAAATGATGTATATCAACAAGATGTAAATGGAAAAGAAAAAGTTGTTTACTCAATACCTGAAGGTTATTGGAGTGTTCGTGTAGTTCAAAAAACTGGATTCTTTTTAATAGCAACTGATCAAACATATAGTGGAACATGTGCCGCAGGAGAAAACAAATACATTGTTTTTCCGCAATAATTAGACTTAAATACTTGATATTTAACGGGCTTCGAACCATTAGTTCGAGTCCATTCGCAACGATAACGCAACAAAAGCAGTGAAAAACAGAAAATTGTACTATTGATAATCAGATAGTTAGCGTAAAAAATTGGAGTAAATAAGCGTGTGAGTTCGAGTCTCATTCTGCGCACCAATAGTTTGAAAAAGAGTTTCTTCAAAATTGAAGAGACTCTTTTTTTTGTAAAATTAAATTTTGATTTATGGTCCTTTTCGAAAGATTTATATTAATGCTATAAGAAAAGGTTTAATTTGTAATGAAAAACCATTAAAAAATTTGCTCAATCAAAAACTTGGAATTATTTTTGAAGGTTTATCCGAAAATGGTTAGAAATAAATATATTATGAAAAAAGAAATTAAGATATCATTTGCACTTTTATTACTTAGTTTTGCATCTTTACAGCTGTGTAATCTACAAGCATCAATTGCTTTCCCCGGTTTAATTAATTTCAAGCAGCCTGATGGAAGTACAATCCGTATCTTTCTAAAAGGTGATGAAAAAGCAAAATGGGCAGAAACGGAAGATGGTTATTCTATTATGACCAATTCAAAAGGAATATATGAATATGCAGTTGTACAGAACATATCCGACATGATTTCATCTGGTGTTCAGGCTAAAAATCAGGAAGAAAGGTCTACAGACGAAATAAAAATGCTTTCTGCAGTTGAAAAACATCTCAGATTTAACAATGCTCAACTATCTAGAATAAAAGAGATGTGGAAAATTCCTGCTACTGGAACTATGGAGAAAGTTTTTCCAACAAAAGGAGCACGAAAACTGGTTTGTATCCTTATGGATTTTCCAGATAAAAAATTCACTAAAGTTCAGACCGATTTTGATAATCTGTTTAATAAAGTTGGATATACCGAAAATGCTGCAACCGGTAGTGTACGTGATTATTTTTTGGAATCTTCCTACAATCAGTTTGATTTATCGGTTACTGTTGTAGGGCCTTTTACTACTGCCAATAATATGGCTTATTATGGTGGAAACAATTCCAGTGGGAATGACCTCAGAGATCGTGAATTTGCAGCTGAAGCAATAAATCTTGGATCGACTGCCGTAAATTTTGCTGATTTTGATAATGATAATGATGGCACGGTTGATGGTGTTTATATCATTTATGCTGGCTATGGAGAAGAAGCGGGTGGACCGGCAGATTGTATCTGGGCTCATGCCTGGAATTTGATTACTCCTATTGTAAAGAACGGAAAAACAATCTCTAAATATTCAACTTCCTGTGAGTTAAAGGGTAATACCGGAACAACAACTGCTCCAATCGGGGTTATATGCCATGAATTTGGTCATGTATTAGGTGCTCCCGACTTTTATGATACAAATTACGCTACAAATGGTCAGTATGCCGGTACCGGAAAATGGGATTTACAGGGAACAGGTCTCTGGCTGAATGGTGGTATAACACCGGCTCATCCAAATGCCTACACTAAATGTTATATTTATAACTGGGCAACTGCAACTACTTTGTCAACTCAGCAAACACTGACTGTTAAGAATTCAAATCAGGATAACACAGCTTTTTATCGTATTAATACTACAACATCGAACGAGTATTATTTGCTTGAAAACCGCCAGAAGATAGGCTTTAATGGTGCTAATCTGGGTAATGGATTATTAGTTTATCATGTCGATGGAAATTATATTACATCTAATTTTAGCGCAAATAATATTAATAGCACTAGTCACCAGGGCTTATATGTTGTTCCAGCAGGTTCAACAGCTGCTAATGGAATTGTTTTAGCAGATCTTGCAACTACAAATTCCGCATTAGCCCCTTTCCCGGGAAGTTCAAATAAAACCTCATTTACTGATACAACTACTCCTTCTTCATTATCCTGGGCTGGTGCAAATACATCTAAGCCAATAACTTCAATTACTGAAGATGGTGTTAATAAGACTATTACTCTTGACTTTATGGGTGGAACTGATGGTTTGCCACCTACTGTTCAGGCTTCAAATCTGACTTTTACAAATGTCTCTGATAACTCTATGACCCTTAATTGGTCACGTGGTAATGGAAAATCAGTAATGGTGCTTTTAAAAGCCTACTCAGATGTTACAGATATTCCCGGTGGTGGTACTTATACAGCAAGTTCAGTTTACGGAAGCGGAAGCCAGCTCGGACAGTGGGATTATTCTGTTTATATCGGAACAGGAACTTCTGTAACAGTTACCGGACTTGTATCAGGAACAAAATATTACGCTGCAGTTTTTGAATACAATTTCAACCCTAATGTATATATGTCTCCGGCATTGACCGGAAATGCAACGACAACCGGAATGGTAAATTTTGTTTATGCCTCAGCCGGAAATCTTGCTACCATTCTTGGACCTTCTAATTTATCAACAATAACGACACTAAAACTTACAGGTTCAATTGATGCCCGCGATTTTAAAACCATGCGCGATAATATGCCGGCTTTAACATCGCTCGATTTATCTGATGTAAGTATTTCTCCTTATTCGGGTCCGGATGGTACATTTAATGGTACAAACATTGGTGAAGGAATAAAAAAACATTTCTCAAAATCAACTACAGGTAGTACTTTAAGTGGTTCATACAGTTTTCCGGGAAATGCAATACCGGCATATGCATTTTTAGATCCGGGTTCATTCACCGGAAAAACAGGTCTAAAAACATTGATACTGCCATCTAATTTAAATGCTATTGGGACTTATGCCTTTTATGGGTGTACAGGTCTTGCAGGAGTATTGACAATACCTAATCAGGTTAATTCAATTGAAAGTTATGCATTTTATAATTGTACAGGGATTACTGATTTCAAACTATCAACTACTTTGTCAAGTATAGGAGATTATTCATTTTATATGTGTAGTGGAATATCAACCTTTACTTTACCTGCTTCATTGTCGTCTATAGGGACGTTGTCATTTGGATATTGCAGCTCAAATACGAAATTTGTAATAGATGCAGCAAATCTAAGTTACTCAGTTTTAAATGGTGTGCTTTTCAATATAGATCAAACCCGACTGGTAAGTTATCCTGCAGGGAAATCGGGAGCATATTCAATTCCGGCTACGGTTCTTACTATTGGTGCAAATGCATTCTACGGTTGCAATCTGATTACTTCGGTAACGATACCAAACAGTCTGACTTCAATTGAAAATCATGGTTTTTGTTATAATAACCTGTTGACAACAATTCTTACAGTAAGCGACCAACTTAAATATATGAGTATTGATGGAGTGCTGTTCAATAAGAATCTGACTGATCTTATCATATGTCCTTCAGGGAAAACAGGAAGTTACACTATTCCGGGTACAGTGACAACGATTCATGAAAATGCATTTTTCACCTGTTCGAATTTAACTTCTGTTTCAATTCCGCCATCGGTTATTTCCATTGGGAATACTGCTTTTGCGAATTGTACCGGATTAACTTCAATTTATGCTAATTTACCAACACCGATTGATTTAAGTGCTTCGACTGATGTGTTTGTTGGTGTAAATAAAACTAATTGTGTGCTTAATGTACTTTATAAAGCAAAGTCACTTTATGTTACAGCAAATCAATGGTCAGATTTCAGTAACATTACAGAAGCTTTTGGATTTTTATTATCAAACCTATCTGTTAATTTCCCTGCTAATGGCGGTTCGACAACAGTGAATATTACTTCGAATACCAATTGGATGGTAACGCCCGGACAAGTATGGGTTAATGTTACTCCAACTTCGGGTACGGGTAATAACACACTTACAATCAATGCTGATGCCAATACTACAACAGAGGGTAGAAATGCTACGATTACTATTTCAGCTGTTGGAGTGCAATCACAGGTTATAAATGTTTATCAGGCAGGGGTTGTTGAAGTAGCACCAACTACACAAGCTTCAAACCTTACGTTCACCGGAATTGCTGATAATACAATGACCTTGAACTGGACTCGTGGTAATGGAAAATCTGTAATTGTTTTATTGAAAATTTACAATCCTATAACTGATATCCCGGGTAGTGGAACCTATACAGCCAGTTCGGTTTACGGAAATGGAACTCAGCTTGGATTAATGGATTATGTGGTTTATACCGGAACTGGAAATACTGTTACAGTAACCGGACTTGTTCCCGGCACGAAATACTATGCTTCTGTATTTGAATGCAATACTTCAATTAACAGCTATCTAACGCCTGCTCTGTCAGGTAATACTTCAACTACCGGAACCGTAAATTATGTTTATTCCACACCGGGAAATTTAGCTACAATTCTTGGCACAACAAATTTAGCAGCTCTAACAACATTTAAAATAGTTGGTACTCTTGATGCTCGTGATTTTAAAACCATTCGCGATAAAATGCCTTTACTGGCATCTGTCGATTTGTCGGACGCTGTTATTGTCGGATATATTGGTTCCGATGCAACCTATTCGGGAAGTTATAATTATGGTGCAAATTCAATTCCTGCTTATTCATTTTACAATTCATCGACAAGTTTAGGAAAAACAGTTTTAAAATCTATTGTTTTCCCAACAACACTGACCTCAATTGGACAATACGCATTTTATGGTTGCTCCGGACTTGCAGGAACACTAACAATTCCTAATTCTGTCACTACAATTGAAACCTATGCATTTTATAATTGTACGGCTATTGCTGATGTGAAACTATCAACAACTCTTGCAAATCTGGGCGATTTTGCATTCATGTATTGTAATAGTGTAGCAACCTTTAATATACCGGCTTCATTGACAAATATCGGTTACAGACCATTTGGTTATTGTGTAAATCACAACTATTTTGTAGTCGATCCAGACAATCCAAATTATGCATCACCGGATGGGGTGTTGTTTAACAAGGATCTAACAAAACTGGTTTATATTCCAACAGGTAGGTCAGGAACATATCTTGTTCCTCCTGCTGTTCAGATTATAGGTAGCAATGCATTCTATGGTTGTAAATTAATAACTTCGGTAACCATACCAAACAATGTATCAGTTATTGAAAGTCGGGCATTTGGGTATAACAGCTTACTGACAGGATTTGTAACAGCCAGTGACCAACCAAATTTATCGGTTTCTGATGGAGTTTTGTTTAATAAAGATTTTACAGAGCTAATTGTTTGTCCTTCAGGGAAATCGGGTAGTTATACTATTCCGGCTACAGTAAATACCATTCGGGAAAGCGGATTTATCCGATGCGAAAAGCTTACTTCAATAGTGATTCCTAAAAATGTAACTAAGATTGATACATGTGCATTTTTCTATTGTTCAGCACTTACAAACATTACTATTCCTGAAACAGTCACTTATTTTGGAGGTTATTCATTTTATGCCTGTTTGAAACTAGCTTCTGTAACCATACCGTCCATTACAAAATATATTGGAACTTCGGTTTTTGCTTACTGTAATGCATTGACTGCTATTAATGCAAATCCGGCGACTCCTGTTAATTTGACTTCTTCACCAAGTGTGTTTTATAATGTGAACAAGACGAATTGTAAACTGAATGTACCGATTGGCTCAAAAAGTCTTTATCAGGCTGCTACGAGCTGGAAAGATTTTATAAATATAATGGAATTAGCAACTGAAGTGAAAAATCCTTCCGATTTTGAGAGTAAAATAGATGTCTTTCCAAATCCTGTCTCAGATTCATTTAAAATTAATGGTATTGACGGAAATGCAATTGTTACATTTTTTGATTCTGGTGGAAAAGAGTTGTACTCGAAACAAATTTTTGATCAGGAAGATATTTATGTCGGCAATCTGCCTGAAGGCATTTATATGTTGAAAATTGCTTCAAAAGATATTACAGTTGAGAAGAAGTTGTTTAAAAAATAACTTCAATAATTTAAATTGGAATAATCCCGGCAAGTAAAACTTGCCGGGATTATTTGTTTTAAACAGGTAGTATATTTGGGGATTTAGTTGTATTTTTGCAACTCAATTTTTGAGTTTATTTTCAATGCGTTTAAATCTTTTTATTTTCTCTGTAATCCTTTCTGTCAGCTTATTTGCTGCTAAGGTTGATGTTGGTGAACAATACTTCAACAATAAACAGTACAGCAAGGCAAAGGTGATTTATGAAAATCTGCTTCGTAAAAAACCTACCGATCCACTCTATAATTTCCGATATGCTGTATGTTGCAACGAACTAAAAGATGCTACACAGGCAATTATTCATTTTGAGCTGAGCGGGCAGAAATTTCCTCTTAGCCTCTTGTATCTCGGTGAATTATATTTTAAATTATACCGGTTTGACGAATCAGTTGCTTCCTATCAAACTTATATAAATACATTGGACTCAATAGATTCAAAACGCCCGGAACTACTGAAGAAACTCAAAAAATCGACCAGTGCATCCCGACTGATTTCCAAAGTGGAAGATATTTCAATCATAGATAGTGCTCAGGTTAATAAATCTGACTTTTTGAAGTTTTATAAATTCAACAGCGAGTTAGGTTCATTGAATCAGGAAATAATAAACATGCCTCACCACCGTAAGGCAGACCGCATAAAATACCTGACACAACGCAAGGATCGCATGTATTTCTCCGACTCTATTCAGGGTCAAATGAATATTCTGTCGGCTTTTAAATTGCTCGATGGTTGGTCAAAACCACAGTCAATATCAGACCAGATCAATACACCTGCAAATGAGAATTATCCTTTTTTGCTACTGGATGGTGTGACAGTTTATTTTGCTTCAGATGGAGAAAATTCTTTGGGAGGTTATGATATTTTTGTAACCCGTTTTAATCCGTCAACCAATTCGTATTTGCCACCCGAAAATATTGGCTTTCCGTTCAATTCAACTGCGAATGATTATATGATGGTGATTGATGAGCAAAATAAAACAGGTTGGTTTTCTACCGACCGTAATCAACCTTCAGGTAAAATCATGATTTACAGGTTTGTACAAAACGAAACCCGAAATATTGTACGAACTGAGAATAAAGAATATCTCAGGAATGTGGCACTATTGAAATCATATCGGAGAATCTCATCAACGAAAGCAGATAATAACGAATCTAATATTGAAATTTTGACTTCTGAATTGCAAAAGCAAATGGAATTTGTCATAAATGATTCTATAGTTTATACAACTGCAGATCAGTTTAAAAATCCGGATGCACTCAAGCTTTGGAATGAATACTTAAAAATAAGCGTTGACTTCAAATCCCATCAGAAGGAACTGGCTGAATTAAGGCAAAAATTCGATCAGTCTGAGAATGTTGACCAACGAAAGGCATTAACTCCTCAGATTATAGACCTTGAGACCCATAATATTGAGATTAAAAAACTTCTTTCAGTAAAGCAGAAGGAAGTGAGGAATCTAGAATTGAATTTCCTTCAAAAGAAATAATTTTAAAATTGTTACGTTTGATTTGTGTTGTCAGAATAAGGGTCAATTTAACGTTGAATTAGATTTGATTAACTAACCGGTTTGCCTCGCTTAACTTTATTTCCGATTAATCGTAATTGTACTTGTATTATAAGCTATAATTTTGTGAACTAAAAACTTTCAGTATGGACAGATTACGATTTCAGAGTTTCGGCAGCGGTAGCAGCGGCAATTGTTATTTTATTGGCAATGCCAGTTGTGGTTTGTTGATTGATGCCGGAATCGGAGTCCGCAATATCCGCAAATACCTCAGAAATATGGGGTTAGACTTCCAGTATATTCACGGAGTTTTTGTTACACACGATCATGCCGATCATATTAAAGCTGTAGGGACAATTGGAGAAAAACACCATGTTCCGATTTACAGCACCAGAATGGTTCACGAAGGAATTCAACGAAATTATTCGGTTACAGAAAAACTATATTCAAGTCAGAAATATATAGAAAAAGGTGAAACCCTGCAAATTGGCGATTTTAAAATAACGGCTTTTCATGTATCTCACGATGCCACCGACTGTGTTGGTTATACTGTTGAATATAAAGAAAAAAGATTTACCTTTGCAACTGATGTGGGTTATATTAACCCCGAAGCAGCTCTTCATTTGGAACAGGCACATTATATGGTGTTGGAAGCTAATTATGATGATAAAATGCTTACCGAAGGTTCTTATCCTTATTATCTGAAAAACCGGATTAAAGCTAAGACCGGACATTTGAGCAATGTGGAAGCTGCCGGTTTTCTGGCTGAAAAGTATTCAGAAAAATTGCAACATGTATTTCTTTGTCACCTCAGCAGGGAAAATAATTCTCCGGAAGTGGCATTTGAAACTGTACAAAAACACTTGTCCGAAAAAAAAATAGAAATCGGGAAGGATTTGGAAGTAATTACACTCGAGAGATTTAGTCCTTCGAAGATGTATATATTCAGCTAAAGTGAGAAGGTCGAAAGATGTATAAAATTTCTTTTTCTGTTTGACTTTATAAACTTTACGAATTTTGTAAACTTTTCAACTTAAATTTTATGTCTGCAAATCTGGTTATTATCCCTACATACAACGAAAAGGAAAACATTGAAAACATAATTCGTGCAGTTTTCAGTCAGCCTACATTTTTTCATGTACTTGTAATCGAAGATGGCTCACCTGATGGCACTGCTGCAATTGTAAAAACTTTGCAGAAAGAATTTCCTGAACGTTTGTTTATTATTGAAAGAACGGGAAAACTTGGTTTGGGAACTGCCTATATAACCGGCTTCAAATGGGCGTTACAACATTCTTACGACTTTATTTTCGAGATGGATGCAGATTTTTCGCACAATCCTGTTGATCTGAACAAACTTTACGATGCATGTGCAAATAAAGGAGCAGATTTGGCAATAGGTTCGCGCTATATAACGGGTGTAAATGTTGTAAACTGGCCTATTGGTCGTGTTTTGATGTCCTATTTTGCTTCTAAATATGTTCGATTTATTCTCGGAGTAAAAATTGCCGACACTACTGCCGGATTCAAATGCTATCGTCGTGAAGTGCTGGAAACCATTGAGTTGGATAAAATAAGGTTTAAAGGATATGCTTTTCAGGTAGAAATGAAATACACGGCATTTATGTGTGGTTTCAATGTTAATGAAGTGCCGGTTATTTTTGTGAATCGCGAGCTTGGAACTTCCAAAATGAGCGGTGGAATTTTCGGAGAAGCCTTTTTAGGTGTTATACAGTTAAAATGGAGCAGTTGGTTTCGTAAGTATCCACAGAAGAAATAACGCAGATTTCCAATTGTTTAATTTCCAATTCCCAATAATATGCTTGGAAGTTATTTTAATTGGAAATTGATAATTTATTAATTGGAAATTGAAATGATGCAATTAATCAAAAACGCAACAATTGTAAATGATGGAAGAATCTTCAAAGGTTCGGTGTTGATTGATGGTGAGAAAATTAAAACTGTTTTTGAAGAAAATCAGGAGATTATAATTGAAGGTGTTTATTCTGAGATTGATGCTACCGGACTGTTACTAATTCCCGGAGTTATAGACGATCAGGTGCATTTCCGCGAACCAGGTCTGACACACAAAGGCGATATTTATTCTGAAAGCCGTGCTGCGGTTGCCGGTGGTATAACTTCCTACTTTGAAATGCCCAACACAAAGCCGCAAACTACAACCATTGATCTGCTTGAAGAAAAATACAACATAGCTTCTGAAAAATCGTTTGCCAATTACTCCTTTTTAATGGGAGTAACCAATGATAATATTGACGAATTGAAGCGTGTAAATCCCAGGAATGTGGCGGGCCTGAAAATGTTTATGGGCTCATCTACCGGTAATATGCTGGTAGACAATCAAGTAACACTGAACCGTGTTTTTTCGGAAGTTCCATTATTGATTGTAACGCATTGTGAGGATGAAGCCACCATTCAGGCAAATATTCAGTACTACAAATCTTTACTTGGCGAAGATATTCCGGTAAAATATCATCCGCTTATACGTAATGCCGAAGCTTGTTACCGTTCATCGTCATTTGCAGTAGAATTAGCGACCAAATATAACTCACGTTTGCATGTTTTTCATTTGTCATCAGAAAAGGAAATGTCACTTTTCTCAAATGATAAACCATTGAAAGAGAAATGTATAACTGCAGAGGTGTGTGTGCATCACCTTTGGTTCAACGACTCGGATTATGAGCGTTATGGTAATCGAATTAAATGGAATCCGGCCATAAAATTTGAGTCAGACCGACTGGCTTTGATTGAAGCCGTGAAAAACAATAAAATAGACGTAATTGCGACAGATCATGCACCGCATTTATTGTCAGAGAAGGAAGGATCTTGTCTGACTGCGGCTTCGGGTGGTCCGCTGGTTCAACATTCACTTGTAGTCATGCTACAGTTAGTTAAAAAAGGGGTTTTTACACTTGAAAAAGTTATTGAAAAAATGTGTCACGCTCCGGCTGATTTATTTCGGATTGAAAAACGCGGTTATATTCGCCCCGGATATTTTGCAGATTTAGTGCTGGTTGATGCGAATAAACCGTGGACTGTTGCACCTGAAAATCTATTGTACAAATGCGGTTGGTCGCCGTTTGAAGGAACAACATTTGATTCGAAAATTCAGAAAACCTGGGTGAACGGACAACTGGTTTACAATGACGGAATATTTGATGAGAATGTTCGCGGACAACGTTTATTATTTGAAATTTAAAATTTTAAAATATTATCATTAAAATCTATTTCACGATGAAAAAAAAAGCATTTATTACTATTTCAATCGGTGTTTTACTGTTAATTGTGGCAATGACCATTCATATTTGGCACGAAAATAATACTATTGAAGAACAAAACAATATCGCTTATATCCAAAATCAAGGTGAAGCACAGGGAACAACCTATTCGGCTATTTATCAACAACCTGACGGTGTGGACCTAAAAACAAAAATTGAAAAACTTTTACATGAATTTGACATGTCATTATCAACTTATGTTCCAAATTCTGTTATTTCGCGCATCAACCGTAACGATACGACTGTAAGAACTGACATGTATTTTGAAACAATGTTCAATGCTGCTCGCGAAGCTGCCGATAATACCAATGGTGCAATTGATATCACAGTTGGTCCACTGGTGAAAGCATGGGGATTTGCTTTTGGTAACAGCGACCACAGCAAAATACCAAATGTTGCTGATTTTTTGCCTTATATAGGCTATAAAAAAGTGAAAATTGAAAATCATAGGCTGATTAAAGCAGATCCAAGAATGATAATTGATTGTAATTCAATTGCTCAGGGTTATTCTGCTGACCTCATAGCCCAATTGCTGGAAGATTATAAATGTAAAAACTATATGATTGAAATCGGAGGTGAAATTGCTTGTAAAGGTTTGAATCCAAAGGGTCTGAAATGGCAGATTGGGATTGATAAACCGATTGATGATTCAACCAGCGTAAACAGTCAAACACAGATTACTATTTCTATCACTGACTGCGCGGTAACAACTGCAGGAGATTATCGAAAGTTTTTTACAAAAGGAGGAAAAAAGTATTCGCATATCATTAATCCTCATACCGGATATCCGGTTGATAATAAGTTGCTTAGCGTTACAATTATAGCACCTAAAGCAATTATTGCCGATGCGTATGACACACCATTTATGGTACTTGGGGTTGATAGCGCACTAAAGGTATGTAAAAAATTACCCGGTGTGGAGTGTTATATGATTTATGCCGACAAAGACGGTAAACATAAAGTAATTTATACAGAAGGATTTAAAAAATTTATAAACAAGTAACATTCAATAAATGAGTAATAAAACATTGTTTTGTTAAAAGAATTCAATACATTTTTTTATTACTGATTAAATAACTAATTTTGCACGCTAATTTTCTTTATGAAGACAAACAGATTTCTCCTTTTAATTGTTGTTTTGGCGTTGGTTTCGTGTAGTGAATATCAAAATTTGCTCAAATCTGATGATGCTGAATTAAAATACAACAAAGCAGTTGAGTATTTCGATAAAGGAGATTTTATGAGGGCTTCAAGCTTGTTCGATGCAGTGGCAACATATTACAAGGGAACAGACCGTTCGGAGACTGTATTAAATTATCTGGCAAAATCATATATCGGTCAGAAGGATTATTATTCGGCAAGTGAATATTACAAAACCTATGTAAAGACTTATCCAAAAGGGAAATACGTGGTTGAGTCTAAATATATGATAGGTTATTGTTATTATCTTGACTCGCCGGATGCACGTTTGGATCAAACACCAACTTATAGTGCTATTGCAGCTTTACAGGAATTTGTAGATGTGTATCCCGAAAGCGACCGTGTGCCTGAAGCAAACAAACTACTTGAAGAGTTAACTAATAAACTGGCATACAAGGCATATCTGAACGCGAAATTATATTATAACCTTGGAAATTACCTTGGAAATAATTATGAATCGGCAGTAATTTCGGCACAAAATGCTATAAAAAAATATCCAACAACTTCGTATCACGAAGAGTTGATAATGCTTATTCTGGATTCGAAATACGAACAAGCAGTACAGAGTGTTGAAGAAAAGAAAATTGAACGATATCGCAATACCATTGATGAGTATTACAACTATATCAACGAGTATCCTGCCGGAAAATTCAGGAAACAGGCTGACCGGATTTTCAATGAATCAAAAAAAATAGTGAAAGATTAAATAATAAGTATATGGACTACAAAAAAGTAAATGCTCCTCTCAACACCATTTCGCGTGACATGAATTCAATAAGCGCAAATGTTGGAAATGTGTACGAAACTGTGAAAATTATCGGTAAACGTTCGAATCAAATTAGTGTAGAAATTAAATCTGAACTAGATAAAAAATTGCAGGAGTTTGCTTCGTTCAATGAAAATATTGAAGAAGTATTTGAAAATAGGGAACAAATTGAGATTTCCCGCTATTATGAGAAACTTCCAAAAGCCACACTCATTGCGACACAAGAGTTTCTTGAAGACAAAGTGTACTACAAAAACCCAATTAAAGATAAACTGAAATAATCAGTATATCAGATAAATAACTTATTCAGATAAAAGAATATCGTGTTAATCCTAACGCTTTATTCTTTTATCTTTTTTGTTTATGCTCAGTTCAATTCATTTTTTGTATTTTTGCAAATCAAATAAGACTTTAAATATCAGCATAAATACTTTTCTAGTGGAATTTATTGTCAAAAACTGAAAGATATGTCATTAAAGGGAAAGAAATTAATTTTAGGTGTTACAGGTAGTATTGCTGCTTATAAATCAGCTCAAATAATACGATTACTTGTAAAGGAAGGTGCTGAAGTTAAGGTTATTATGACAGAACTGGCAAAAGAGTTTATTACTCCACTGACTTTGGCTACTCTTGCTAAAAATCCTATTTTAGTCGACTTTTTTGATCCAACCAATGGCAACTGGAACAGTCATGTTAATTTGGGTTTATGGGCCGATGCTTACCTTATTGCTCCGGCTACAGCTAATACAATGGCCAAAATGGCAACAGGAGTGGCTGACAACTTGCTACTTACTACATATTTATCGGCGAAATGTCCGGTTTTTGTAGCTCCGGCAATGGATTTGGACATGTTTGCACATCCGGCAACACAAAAAAATATTGAAATTCTGAAATCAGTTGGTAACCAGATAATTGAACCCGGAACAGGCGAACTGGCAAGTGGTTTGGAAGGAAAGGGCAGGATGGAACAGCCTGAAAAAATTGTGGCTTTTCTCGAAGATTTTTTTAATGAAAAACCACTAAAAGGAAAAAATATACTGATAACTGCCGGTCCTACATACGAAAAGATTGATCCCGTACGTTTTGTTGGAAACTATTCAACGGGAAAGATGGGATTTGCCCTTGCAGAAGTCTTAGCTTCTAAAGGTGCTGATGTGTGTCTGATTTCTGGTCCTGTACAACTTAAAACTAACCATGAAAATATTGAAAGAATTGATGTGGAGTCGGCAGAAGAAATGTACGAAGTTGCTACAAGTCGTTTTTATTCGGAAGATGGTGCCATACTATGCGCGGCAGTCGCTGATTTTACTCCTACTGACACCGCTGAGCAGAAATTGAAACGTGAAAAAGATAATCTTTTGCTGGAAATGAAGCCAACTAAGGATATAGCTGCTGCACTGGGTGAAATGAAAATGGAAAGCCAATTTTTGGTTGGGTTTGCACTCGAAACAAATAATGAAGAAGAAAACGCACTTTCTAAACTTGAAAGAAAAAATCTTGACTTTATTGTTTTGAATTCCTTGCAGGATGATCAGGCCGGATTTGGTTACGATACTAACAAAATTAGTATTATTTATAAATCGGGAGAGAAAAAGGAATTTGGATTGAAAAGTAAAAAGGAAGTTGCTGAAGATATCGTTACTGAAGTAATAAGCCTGATAAATTCATAATAATGAAACATATAGCTCTTGTAATATTATTTATATTTACATTAATTTCTGGTCAGGCACAGGAACTGAACTGCACAGTAAATATTAATTCAGATCAGGTTCAGGGGAGCAATAAATCTGTTTTTAATACGCTGCAAAAGTCTATAAGTGAGCTTGTAAATAATCGGAAATGGACTGAACTTACCTTTGCAAACAGTGAACGGATTGAATGCACTATGAGCATTATCGTGAAGAAAGTAGATGGAGATGTGTTTACTTGCGAAATTCAGGTTCAGTCACGTCGTCCGATATACAATTCAACTTACAATAGTCCACTGTTCAATTATAAAGACAATGATTTTACGTTTAATTACAAGGAGTTTGATCAGCTTGAAATTAATGCAAACACAATAACCAGCAATCTTACTGCTGTATTGGCATATTATGTTTATATAATTATCGGTTACGATTTGGATTCTTATTCCCGATTAGGAGGAACGGGCATGTTTCAGGCTGCCGAAAGCATAGTAAATGCGGCTCAGGGTGCTGATTTAGGTAAAGGCTGGAAGGCGTTTGAAAGCACGAAAAATCGTTATGCGCTGATTAATAATTTGCTGGACGAAGCTTTTAAAAAATATCGGAATTATTTTTATGAATACCACCGGTTAGGGCTGGATGAAATGACAATCAATGCCACAAATGGACGTGGACGAATTGCCGAAGGTTTACCCTTACTTCGCGAAGCAAATAGGGCCAGACCTTCAGCCATTGTAATTTCTTCGTTTTTGGATGCAAAAAACGATGAGTTAATTAATATATTTTCAAAAGCTACTACCGCCGAAAAGACTGAAGCAATTCAGATTTTATCGGATATAAATCCTACACAGACTTCAAGATACGAACAAATGCTTAAACAATAGATAGTTTATATAGTTTATATAGTTTATAAAGTTTATAAAGTTCAAAGTTTTTAAAGTTCAAAGTTTTATTTAATCTGCCAACCATTCAACCAATCAACCATTCAACTGTTTAACCAATCGCACTCAATCTAAGCCGTTTAAATCCCTATGCTCAAATCACTTTATATTTCGAATTATGCCCTGATTACTGAGTTGAATATTGACTTTGAATCAGGTTTTTCTGTTATTACAGGCGAAACAGGTGCGGGGAAATCAATAATTTTGGGTGCTTTATCACTAATACTTGGTCAACGTGCCGATTCAAAAGCCATTAAAATAGATGCTGACAAATGCGTGATTGAAGCTGAATTTGATATTTCAGCTTATACTCATTTGAATATTTTTTTTGAAGAAAATGACCTTGACAATGAAGGAAATTCATGTGTTATTCGTCGTGAACTCACTAACTCGGGGAAATCACGTGCTTTTATTAACGATACTCCGGTTGGATTGAATATGATACGTGATTTGAGCAATCAACTTATTGATATACACTCACAGCACGAAAACCTGTTACTCTCAAATGCCAATTATCAGTTGGATGTGGTTGACATGATGGCTCAGAATGCTGGGATTCTATCTACTTATAAACAAAAATATCAACTATGGCACAGCTTGCGAAATGAACTTCGTCAGTTGCAAAAAATGGTTGAAAAACAAGCTGCCGATTTGGATTATATTCAGTTCCAATACAAACAACTCACTGATGCTCAACTTGCTGAAAATGAACAGGAAGAGCTTGAAATGGAGTTGGAAACATTAAGTCATTCAGAAGAAATTAAACTGGAATTGCTCAAAGTTTCGCTATTATTGGAAGAAGAAAATAGGTCGATTCCATTGCTAAAGGAAAGTATATCAGCCCTTTCACGAATCAAAAGTTTTATTCCAACTGGTGAAATCTGGTACGAGCGACTTCAATCAGCACTGATTGAATTAAAAGATATTTCTGCAGAGATTGGTACATTTGAAGAACGTGTTGAATTTAATCCTGATCGACTGGCAGTTGTAGAAAGTCGGTTAGCTGAGATTTTCAGTCTGCAGAAGAAATTTAAGGTTAATACTGTATCCGAATTACTCCAAAAGCAGGAAGAGTTCCATATTCAGCTTGAAAAAATTGAATCGTTTGACGAAGAAGTTGAAAAGCTGCAAAAGGCCATTGAAAGGGCTTTTGAAGAAGTGTATATTTCATCGGCACAACTTACGGGAAGTCGGAATAAAGCATGTAAACCGATTGAAACGTATATGGTGGAGCAACTTACTCAATTAGGAATGCCAAATATTCAGTTTGAGATTAAGATTGCTGAGCTTGCTGATTTTTCGGAAACCGGAAAGGATGAAATTCAGTTCTTATTTTCGGCAAACAAAAACAGACCGCTTCAACCTGTTTCTCAGATTGCATCGGGTGGGGAAGTCTCTCGTTTAATGTTGGCTATTAAATCACTGATAGCTCATAAAGCCGATTTGCCAACTATAATTTTCGATGAGATTGATACCGGAGTTTCAGGCGAAATTGCGCATCGTATGGCTGAAATCATGACTAATCTCGGCAAAGATATGCAGGTGATTACCATTACTCATCTTCCACAGATAGCTGCAAAAGGAAAACAGCATTACCGCGTTTATAAGGACGATAGCGGGTTGATGAGTGAGACTCACATTGTAAGATTAAACCAAGCCGACAGAATCTCTGAGCTTGCACAAATGCTAAGTGGTAAGAATATAACCGAAGCGGCTCTGAAAAATGCAGAAGAATTATTGTCAAATAGGTAAATCAAACACCGAAATAAAGAAAAGGCTGAAATGGATAAACCAGATCAGCCTTTCTTATCTTAATCGAAGCAATTACTTTTTCTCTTCGTACCCCTGTTCGTGAACACTGCTGATTGAGCGACCTGAAGGATCGTTCAGATTTTTAAAGGCTGCATCCCATTCTAATGCTATAGGCGTACTACAAGCCACAGAAGGTACTGAAGGTACACAAGTGGCTGCAGAATCGGATGGGAATAAATCGGTGAAGATAGTCCGGTAATAATATTCTTCCTTATTCATTGGAGGATTAATCGGATAAGTTTCGTTTACACGAGACATTTGTTCGTCCGATACCATTTCGGTAGTCAATGCTTTCAACGTGTCAATCCAGTTGTATCCAACACCGTCCGAGAATTGCTCTTTCTGACGCCATGCCACACTTTCGGGCAGATAGCTTTCAAATGCCTTGCGGAGAATCCATTTTTCCATTTTTCCATTCAACCCGCACATTTTGTCTTTTGGATTCAGGCGCATAGCCACATCCATAAATTCTTTGTCCAGAAACGGTACACGACCTTCAACACCCCATGATGCCAACGATTTGTTTGCGCGCAGACAGTCGTACATGTGAAGTTTACTCAATTTACGAACAGTTTCTTTGTGGAATTCTTCAGGATTTGGCGCTTTGTGGAAATACAAATAACCTCCGAAAATTTCATCAGCACCTTCGCCCGAAAGAACCATTTTTACACCCATCGATTTGATTACACGTGACAAAAGGTACATTGGCGTACTGGCACGAATGGTAGTAACATCGTATGTTTCAACGTGATAAATTACATCCCGTACTGCATCCAAACCTTCCTGAACTGTAAAATGTATTTCGTGGTGAATAGTTCCGATATAATCAGCAACCTTACGTGCAGCAACTAAATCGGGTGAACCTTCCAAACCCACTGCAAACGAGTGTAGTTGTGGCCACCAGGCATCTTCAGTATTGCCTGATTCAATGCGTTTTGCAGCATGTTTTTTAGCAACAGCTGATATAATTGATGAGTCAAGACCACCAGAAAGTAAAACACCGTAAGGAACATCCGACATTAACTGGCGTTCAACAGCAGCTTCCAAAGCATCACGAAGTTCGTCAATACTGGAAACATTATTTTTTACGGCATCATAACTTTCCCAGTCACGTTTGTACCAATGTGTTGGTTTTCCATCAGGACTGTATAGATATTCGCCGGGCATAAATTCTTCGATTTTGCTGCAATAGCCTTCGAGCGCTTTTAATTCGGAAGCTACATAATACGTTCCTTCTGCATCCCAACCCTGATAAAGAGGAATAATGCCAATATGGTCACGTCCAACCATAAATACATTTTTCTCAATATCATAAAGTGCGAATGCAAAAATCCCATTCAGATCTTCCAAAAAGTTTGGACCTTTTTCGCGGTATAATGCCAGAATTACTTCGCAGTCAGATTTTGTCAAAAAATCATATTTTCCTTCAAAGCGATTTCTGATTTCCTGATGATTATAAATTTCTCCATTTACGGCTAATACTAATTTTCCATCTTTACTAAGTAAAGGCTGTTTTCCGGATTCAGGATCTACAATCGCTAACCGTTCATGAGCCAGTATTGCATTCTCGTTTGAAAAAATTCCAGACCAATCCGGTCCGCGATGACGAATTCGTTTCGACATTTTAAGTACCTGAGGTCTCAGGGTTTGAGTCTGCTGTTTTATGTCAAATGCACATACAATTCCACACATAATATTCTAGTTTTAAAGTTCTTTTTTTTAATAGTTTCGTGTTTCGTGTTTCATGTTTTGTGTTGAAGAATTTAACTACTAAACACAAAACGTGAAACATCGAACATTAAACGGTTATTGTTTTATGAATATCTTCAGCTACTTTTCGTCCCGAAGCAATAGCACGTACAACCAAAGTGGCTCCTAATGCTGCGTCGCCGGTTGCAAAAACTTTCTTCACCGTACTCTGATTTGCTTTATCTACAGCCACATTGCCACGTCCGTCAAATTCCACACCCAGTTCTGTTAAAAGCCCTTCATGAACAGGATGAATAAAACCGAGTGCTAAAAATACTAAATCAGCTTTAATGATTTCGGTTTTACCGGTTGGTTTCATATTCCAACGACCGGTAGCATCTTTTGTCCATTCCACTTCTTCAACTTCAACTTCGGTCAACTGACCATTTTGTCCAATAAACTTTGTTGTATTTAAGCTCCATTTACGGATACAACCTTCTTTATGAGAACTTGAAGTTTTCAGAATATTTGGATAATATGGCCATGGTGTATCAGGATTCTTATCAACAGGTGGTTGTGGCAAAATTTCAATTTGAGTTATTTTCACAGCACCCTGACGAACTGAAGTTCCAACACAGTCAGAACCGGTATCGCCACCACCAATTACCAACACATGTTTGTCCTTGGCTGAAATAATGGCTTCGGGAGCTACTTCTTCACCCATGATAAGCTGGTTTTGCTGACTCAGAAATTCCATTGCATAATAAATCCCTTTCAATTCACGACCTTCGGGAGTAATGTTGCGGGGTTGACCTGCACCGATTGCAAGACAAACGGCATCAAAATCTTTCATGATTTGTTTTCCCGTAATATCTTTTCCAATTTCAGTATTTGGTTTGAACTCGATACCCTCTGCCAAAAGCTGTTCCAATCGGCGGTCAATAATATTTTTGTTTAATTTGAAGTTTGGAATACCATAACGGAGCAGACCGCCTAGCGAATTATCTTTTTCAAAAATAGTGACGTTGTGACCTTTACGGTTCAATTGCTGAGCGGCAGCCAAACCGGCCGGTCCTGAACCAATAACTGCAATTTTTTTGTCAGTACGGGTTTTAGGAGGTTGTGGCTTGATTAAACCTTCGATGAAACCAACTTCGGTAACAGCACACTCGTTTTCACGAATAGTCACAGGAGCTTCATGCAAAGCCAATACACATGCTTTTTCGCATGGGGCAGGGCAGATGCGGCCGGTAAAATCCGGGAAGTTATTTGTTTCGTGCAGGTTTTCGATACCTTCCTTCCATTTTCCTTTGTAAATCAGGTCTTGCCACTCCGGCATTTTATTGCCAAGCGGACAACCCCAATGGCAAAACGGAATACCACAGTCCATACAACGTGAAGCCTGCAATTTGCGGTCCTCGCGGTTCAATGTTTGTTCAACTTCCCCAAAGTCGTAAATTCTCTCAAGTACAGGACGATAGCCTGCTTCTTTTCGGGGTATACTTATAAATGCTCTTGGATTTCCCATGATAATTTTGTTTCGTGTTTCATGTTTCGAGTTTAGTGTTTTGTGTTTTGAGTTTTCATTAACATGAAACACAAAACACAAAACACTAAACGAATTAAATTAATAATCGCGCTCAACCTGAGCAATTTTCTTGTTGATGGCTTCCATCTTTTCTTCCTGCAATACTTTTTTGTATTCAATAGGAACGATTTTCTTGAATTTATCAACATAGATATTCCAGTTGTCGAGAATTTGTTTTGCTCTGGCACTGCCGGTATATTTCAGATGATTTTCAATTAAACCCTGAACTTCTTTGCTGTCAAGACTATCCTCAATCAAGGTGAGTTCTACCATTTCCATATTACAGTAGTAGTCGAAATCGCCTTTTTCGTCAAGAACGTAAGCAACACCACCACTCATACCCGCTGCGAAGTTTCGACCGGTTTGTCCAAGAACAACGGTACGACCGCCAGTCATATATTCGCAGCAATGATCACCCGCACCTTCAACTACAGCAATTGCACCGGAATTACGCACGCAGAAACGTTCGCCGACTACACCGTTTACATATAATTCGCCTGAAGTTGCACCATAAAGAATTGTGTTGCCGGCAATTATATTTTCTTCAGGTTTGAAAGTGCTTTCAGCCGGAGCTTTTACCACGATTTTACCTCCTGAAAGGCCTTTACCAACATAGTCGTTAGCTTCACCGGTCAATTCAAAGTAAACTCCTTTACTCAGAAATGCACCAAAACTTTGACCTGCAGAACCTTTAAAGTAAGCTTTGATAGTATCTTCAGCAAGTCCTGTTTGGCCATAACGTTTGGCAATTTCACCCGAAAGCATTGCACCAACCGTACGATCAGTATTTTTTATTTTAGAATGTATTTGAACCGGCATGCACAAATCGAGTGCCGGAAGCGATTTCTTAATCAATTCACGGTCAAGAACATTATCGAGTTTGTGATCCTGATTTTTTGTGTGACGGATAGCATTATTGATATTTGTTGGGTTGAACATGATTTTCGATAAATCAACCTTTTTCAGTTTTTTACTACCTTCTTCAAAATCTTTGCGTACGAGTAAATCTGAACGACCTATAATTTCATCAAGATTGCGGAAACCCATTTGAGCAAGGTGTTCGCGAACATCCTGCGCAATGAAGCGGAAGAAATTTACCAAATATTCGTGTTTACCTGTAAAATGTTTACGCAACACTTCGTCTTGAGTGGCAACACCCACCGGACAAGTGTTCAGGTGACATTTACGCATCATTACACAACCCAGAATTAATAATGCACTCGTTGCAAAACCATATTCTTCGGCACCAAGCAACGAAGTAAGTATTACATCGCGACCGGTTTTCAACTGACCATCGGTTTGTAAACGAATCTGACCACGCAGGTTGTTCAAAACCAATGTTTGCTGTGTTTCTGCCAAACCGATTTCCAACGGAAGACCGGCATGTTTAATAGAACTGGAAGGACTTGCACCCGTTCCACCTTCAGCACCACTTATCAAAATCAGATCGGCTTTAGCTTTGGCAACACCTGCAGCAATTGTTCCAACACCTGTTTCAGAAACCAGTTTTACACTGATCATAGCAGTAGGATTGATGTTTTTCAAATCGTAAATCAGCTGAGCCAAATCTTCGATAGAATAAATATCGTGGTGGGGAGGAGGCGAAATTAATGAAATTCCCGGAATTGAGTGACGGGTTTTTGCAATTATTTTGTCCACTTTATGACCAGGAAGCTGCCCGCCTTCACCCGGTTTTGCTCCCTGAGCAATTTTAATCTGAATTTCGTCTGCATTAACAAGATATTCGGCAGTTACACCGAAACGACCGGAAGCTACTTGTTTGATAGCACTACGTGTACTCAAGCCATCTTCGCGTTTTTTGTAACGTTCCGGATCTTCACCACCTTCACCGG
>JBAXPM010000025.1:0-44373 GCA_037132235.1 Paludibacter sp. | reverse complement strand
AGAATGTTGTCTGCTTTGTCGCTTGAAAATGAATTTATAAGGAACGACTAATTACCAATAAATGAAACGATTATAATGAAAAAAATCCCGGAAAGGTTTGCGGTGCGATGCACCGTGATATTGGTTATTAAACAATTGACGGAATGACTTTGAGTCACCCCGTCAATAAAAAAATTCGGGATTTGTTGTAAAAAGAGAATGTCTCTTTGGATTAGTTTTGTCCGAATGAGCCTCCGATAATGTCGAGCAATTCGTTTGTAATAGCCTGCTGGCGCGATTTGTTGTATTGAAGCGAGAGTTCCTGCAGCAAATCGGTAGCATTGTCGGTAGCAGTTTGCATGGCAATGGTACGTGCGGCATGTTCCGATGCACAGGAGTCGAGCAACGCGGTATAGACTTTCAACCGCAGCACTTTCGGAATCAATTCATTCATCAGCGTCGCACGTTCAGGTTCAACAATATAGTCGTGTGCCACCGCTCCTTTCGCCGGTTTGCTAAGCTGAATAGGCAGAAAAGTTTCGGAAGTGAGTTTCTGATTGCTTTTGCTTATAAAATGGTGATAGATAATTTCTGCTTTATCTATGTGTTTATCTTTGAATAACTGAATAAGCTGGTCACTAAGTTCTAACGTGGCGTTATAATTTGGTTTGTCAGCCATGCCTTCAAAGTTACCTTCGGGCTCAAAACCATGTTTACGGCAGGCTTTGGCAATCTTCTTTCCGACAGGAAAAATAAGAATATGTTCGTGTCCCAGTTTATGGTATTTTTCGAGCGTTTGCGAAAGTTGCTTGGACATATTGGTATTGAACGCACCGCACAAGCTTGAATTCGACGAGAAAACCACAATAGCCACACGCTTCACTTCACGCTCTTCGGAGAAAACCGACGAAGCATTGTCTTCGGCACTCAAAAAGTTGTTCAGCAATCCGGTCAGCTTTTGCTCATACGGGAAAAAGTTCTCGATGGTTCGCTGCGCTTTACGCAATTTGGCCGACGATACCATCTTCATAGCCGATGTGATCTTCTGAGTCGACTTTACCGACTGTATGCGCGATTTTATTTCCTTTAATGAAGACATAAATCAATTTACGATTTATTCATTTACGATTTACAATTGAAAACTGAGAACTATCAAGAAACAATCTGCCCCAAGCCCCTAAAGGGGATGTATAGTTACTTTAGTCTCTTAATTTATTTTATTTATTCTCGCAAAACCACTCCTTAAGTCCCCTTTAGGGGATTTAGGGGCCGCTTACTATTAACTATTAACTCGTTTCGCAACTTCGTTTGCGACTTTTTCGATAATGGCAGTGACTTCGTCGTTGATATTTCCGGCTTTGATAACGTCAAGCACATCTGCCTGATGCGACAGTTCGAGTACCATAAGGAAATCTTTCTGGAAATCCTGTACTTTTGTCAACGGCACTGATGATAATAATCCGTGTGTACCGCAATAAAGAATAGCCACCTGTTTTTCTACCGACATGGGTTCGTGCAAAGCCTGAACGAGTAAGCGGGTATTTTTCTGACCTTTATCAATGGTCATAGCTGTTACAGGGTCCATATCGCCACCAAACTTGGTGAACGCTTCCAGTTCGCGGAATTGTGCCTGATCGATTTTCAGTGTTCCTGCCACTTTCTTCATCGCCTTAATCTGAGCGTTTCCACCCACACGCGATACCGAAATACCTACGTTGATAGCCGGACGGATACCCTGGTTGAACAAGTCGGTTTCGAGGAAAATCTGACCGTCGGTAATCGAAATTACGTTGGTAGGAATATATGCAGACACGTCGCCGGCCTGTGTTTCAATAATTGGTAATGCTGTAAGTGAACCACCGCCTTTTACTTTGCCTTTCAGACTTTCGGGCAGGTCGTTCATTTGCTCAGCCACTTCCTGCTGGGAGATAATGCGGGCAGCACGTTCGAGCAAGCGAGAGTGCAGGTAGAAAATATCGCCGGGATAAGCTTCACGGCCCGAAGGACGACGAAGAATCAGCGAAACTTCGCGGTAAGCAACCGCCTGTTTCGACAAGTCATCATAGATAACCAAGGCGTGACGGCCTGTATCGCGGAATAACTCGCCAATGGTTGCACCGGCAAATGGTGCGTAATATTGCAGTGCAGCAGGGTCGGAAGCAGTAGCCGATACGATTACGGTGTAATCCATCGCACCGTGTTCCAACAGCGTGTTGTAAATATTAGCCACGGTAGAACCTTTCTGACCAATAGCCACATAGATACAATATACAGGTTCGCCTGCTTCAAAGTTTTGACGTTGATTGATAATGGTGTCGATAGCCACACTGGTTTTTCCTGTCTGGCGGTCGCCAATGATAAGCTCACGTTGTCCGCGTCCGATTGGAATCATCGCGTCAACAGCTTTCAAACCTGACTGAAGCGGTTGGTTTACAGGTTGTCTGTAGATAACTCCGGGAGCTTTACGTTCCAAAGGCATTTCCACCATTTCGCCACTGATTTTACCCTTACCGTCGATTGGTTCGCCCAACGGATTGATAACACGTCCCAACATTCCTTCGCTCACGTTGATAGAAGCCACACGTTTGGTGCGTTTCACGGTATAACCTTCTCGAATCTGGCTGGTTGGTCCGAGCAATACGGCACCCACGTTATCTTCCTCGAGGTTCATCACGATGGCTTTGATACCGTTTTCGAACTCCAGCAATTCATTTGCTTCGGCATTACGAAGTCCGTAAATACGAACCACACCGTCGCTTACCTGAAGAACGGTACCTACTTCGTCGAACTGAACACCGGTGTCAATTCCTTCGAGTTGCATCCGAAGTATTTCGGATACTTCGCTCACCTTAATATTATCAGACATCTTTTATTTATTTACAATTTATAAATTTACGATTTACAATTGCTTTCAGAAACATTGCACAATTTATTTTTCCAATTGTAAATTGTACATCCTTCAATCGTAAATTCGTTAGACTGTTTTTTTATTTTTCTCAATATATTCGTTTCTGATTCGTCGTAACTGACCTGAAACGCTGGCATCCCAACGCACAAAGTCTACTTCGAACATAAATCCGCCAATGATTTCGGGATCGATAATTTTTTCCATTTCTATCGTTCCGCCGGTGGTGTTTTCAACCAACTTCATCAACTTTTTCTCGGTATCGGCATTTACCTGAGTGGCAGTAGTCAGTTTTCCGTAGAAAATATTTTTCTGCTTACGGTACAACCCAATGTATTTCAGGGCTATTTCCTGCAAATGACTTTCGCGGTTGTTTTCCAGAATCAAGTCCATAAAACGCTCGAAAGGTTTGCTGATTTTCACACCGGCAGCTGTAATAATGATTTTACGTTTCTCGGCAGTAGCCAGCACCGGATTATCAAGTACCGTGCGCAATCCGGCAAACTGACTAAAATGCTTAGTCAACGCTTTCACCTCGGTGTACACACGATCCTGTTCCTTGCTCACACTGGCAAATTCCAGCAGGGCAGTGGCATAACGAACCGGTATGAGTCCTGTATTCATTTACAATTTATTCATTTACAATTTACAATTGGCATAACCAGTCAACCAATTAACTAATCAACTAATCAACCAATTGACTAATCTACGACTTAGAAACATTGATTTCGTCGAGCAGGCGGTTAATCATCACCATCTGTTCGTCTTTTTTATCCAGTTGACCGCGTATCACTTTTTCGGCAATGTCAATTGACAAAGCAGCTACCTGACGGCGAATATCGCGAATGGCATCATCTTTCTCAGCCAGAATCTGTTTACGGGCTTCGTCAATGATTTTGGCAGCTTCAACACCGGCTTTTTCCTTTGCTTCTTTAATAAGCAGGTCGCGGGTTACAGTTGCATCTTTCAGAATAGTAGCCTGCTCCCTACGGGCTTCGTCGACAAGAGCCACACCCTGAGCTTTGACAACAGCCATTTGCTCATAAGTTTGTTTTGCAACCAACAATGATTCATCGATGTACGTTCTACGTTCTTCCACCATTTTGATAATGACAGGAAAACCATATTTCGTAAGAATGAATACCACAATTCCAAACGAAAGTAACATCCAGAAAAGTAATCCGGATTCGGGCAATAGTAGAGCCATAATACTTTTAATTTACAATTTATCAATGTACCATTTACCATTGGACGGAACGGCTTTCACGCTACTCCGACCAGGCAAAAAGTATTCTTAAGGTTATATCAATATCCTATTGATTTTACCTTTGTGTGATATTAAAGGATAAATCCGCAAACTACGATAGCAAACAGAGCTACAGCATCCACAAGAGCAGCAGCAATAATCATGGCCATACGAATGTCGCCACCTGCTTCAGGTTGACGGGCAATACCTTCCATGGCTGAACCACCGATACGACCGATACCCATACCTGCACCAATTGCAGCAAGACCTGCTCCAAGACCTGCACCTAATTTTGCTAAACCTGCACCAGCACCAGCGGCAGCGGCAGCTTGTAATAAAATTGACATTAACATAACTTTTTTGTTTTAATAGCCCCAAACCCCTAAAGGGGCTTTCAGACTAAGTTTATTATTATTTTTATCTCTTATTTTAAAATTCAATCTTCTCAAAGTCCCCTTTAGGGGATTTAGGGGCCACTTTCAATGTTTATGATGTGGCTCAACACGTGCCAGTCCGATAAATACAGCCGACAACATGGTAAAAATATAAGCCTGAATATATGCTACCAGCAATTCCACGAATCCGATAAACACGCTGAAGAAAATGGAAACTCCGGTCATACTTGCATTCATTCCCACACCTAATTTCACAGTAACGAACACCAGACAGGTAAGCCCCAACACGATGGAGTGACCTGCCAGAATGTTGGCAAAAAGTCGGATCATCAACGCAAAAGGCTTGGTAAAAATACCAACCAACTCAATAAGCGGTAACATAGGCGGCACTTTCAACCAAAGCGGCACATCAGGCCAGAAAATTTCTTTCCAGTATTCTTTTGAACCTCCGATATTTACAATCAGGAAGGTAATAACCGCTAAAACCATCGTAATGGCAATATTTCCGGTAACATTCGCTCCTCCTGGGAAAATAGGAATCAATCCCAGAATGTTATTTGTAAAAACAAAGAAGAACACCGTCAGCAGATAAGGTGCATATTTTTCGTAACCTTTACCTATACAAGGCTTAATCACATCGTCATTGATGTTCATGATAAACATTTCCATAATTCCTGCAAAGCCCGATTTGGATTGCAGCGGATTCTTTTTGTAGGATTTGGCAACATACATAATGCACACAACCATCAAAATACTGCTGAACAGCAGCGCGAAAACGTTTTTGGTAATGGAAATATCAAACGGACGAACTTCTTCGCCTTTCGCATCTTTCTCTACAATTTTTCCTTTGTATTTACCTTCTTCGGCAATGCTAAGACCTTCGTAAACAGGGGAATGATGAAACTCTGACGACAAAAATACGTGCCAACCGGTAGTTTTGCTATAAACCATCACCGGCAGCGGAATGGAAATCTCGTTTTCGCCAATTTTGGTTATGTGCCAAACGTAGGAATCCGAAATGTGTTCCAAAATAAATGCACGAACATCCAGTTCTTTCGACTCTTCCTTTTTCTGCTCAGGCTCGTTGGCATACAGCCCCGCAACCGGCAAAGCCAGAAGAACTAAAAGGATTATTTTATACAAATGTTTCATTAATATCTCTGATTGGTTAATTCGTTGATTGGTTTATTTTTCAACAGAATTAGTCCCGTTATTCGTTCCTTGTAACTTTATAAATTTCTCAACTGTAAAGAAAATATAGGTTTCCAGTGCAATGTAGGAGGCGTAAAATCCGGCAAATACAAATCCGAAAACACGTATATTATTTTTTACAATAAAATAAAAACCAAGCACATAAGCCATGGCGAAAACCAGTTTCACCAGTTTGAGAATCATATACAGATTCACCAGTTTTTTGCCGTCTTTTTTGTAGTTCTTTGCCAGAATCCAAATCATCGAAGCACCCATCGCAAAGAACACACACGGAACATACGGATACCAGCTAAAGGCTTCCTGCGGATACAGACTTTTGATTATCGCCCAGCCTGTCCAGCCTAAAACGATTTCGACCAGCGCCAGCAAACTCAATAATTTCCCCGACAGTTTCTGCATATTTCTACTTTATTTAAACACATAGAACTCATAGTGTAAATTTCTCAAACTTTTATTCAACAAGTACACAATAGTCAAATGCCTGAAGGCATTTTATTTAAATACCACAAGTGTATTTAAACTATGTGAACTTTGTCTGTATAATTTTAAAAAACTATGTTTACTATGTGGTTATTAAACCGCCTCCACGCAAACAGTAACTACATTATTGCTTATTTCTGCAAAACCGCCATCCACTGTCAATTCGGTTTCCTGCTTATCTTTCACATCCACAAAACTGATTTTTCCTTTCGCCAGCGACGAAATGAGCGGTGCGTGGTTTTCCCACACGGTAAAAAGTCCGCTTGTTCCGGGCAGCGTCACCGTTGTAACATCACCTGAAAAATAAATCTGTTCGGGAGTGATTATTTCTAATTTCATATTAGTTGACTGGTTTATTGAGTTAACTGGTTAACTGGTCATCTTTTTGAAACTATTCAACAGATAAACCAAATATCTAATCAACTTCGTCTCCTATTTCTTCGACTGTTCAATCAGTTTCTGACCTTTTGCAATCGCATCGTCAATAGTTCCCACGCTCAGGAACGCCATTTCAGGCAGATAATCCACTTCGCCATCCAGAATCATCTTGAATCCGCGGATAGTTTCTTCGATAGACACCATCACACCCGGCAGACCGGTAAACTGTGATGCCATGTACATGGGTTGCGAAAGGAAACGCTGAACCTTACGGGCGCGAGTCACTGTCAGACGGTCTTCTTCCGAAAGTTCCTCCATACCCAGAATGGAAATAATATCCTGAAGCTCTTTATTACGTTGCAAAATTTGTTTTACGCGTTGAGCAGTATTGTAATGGTCTTCGCCCACAACCAGCGGATCGAGGATACGTGAAGTAGAATCCAGTGGATCTACAGCAGGGAAAATACCCAGCTCGGAAATCTTACGGCTCAATACGGTTGTAGCATCCAAGTGCGAGAATGTCGTTGCAGGAGCAGGGTCGGTCAAGTCATCGGCAGGTACATAAACCGCCTGAACAGATGTGATAGAACCTGATTTAGTAGAAGTAATGCGTTCCTGCATTTTACCCATTTCAGTAGCCAGTGTAGGTTGGTAACCCACCGCCGAAGGCATACGACCTAATAACGCCGATACCTCAGAACCAGCCTGAGTGAAACGGAAAATATTATCGATAAAGAAGAGGATATCACGTCCGGCACCTGAGCCGTCACCATCGCGGAATGCTTCGGCCACAGTAAGACCAGAAAGCGCTACCGACGAACGTGCTCCCGGAGGCTCGTTCATCTGACCGAAAACCAGTGTAGCCTGCGATTTTTCAACTTCTGCATAATCAACTTTAGACAAATCCCATTCGCCTTTTTCCATACTTTTCTTGAACTCTTCTCCGTAACGAATTACGTTCGACTCAATCATTTCGCGCAAGAGGTCATTTCCTTCACGGGTACGTTCACCTACTCCGGCAAATACCGAAAATCCGTTGTGACCTTTGGCAATATTATTGATAAGTTCCTGAATCAAAACTGTTTTACCCACACCGGCACCACCGAACAAACCAATTTTACCACCTTTTGCGTAAGGTTCAATCAGGTCGATAACCTTGATACCTGTAAAAAGTACTTCAGTAGAAGTTGTTAAGTCTTCGAATTTAGGAGCTTCCCGATGAATAGGATATGCACCTTTTTTGGTAAGCGTTTTCATGCCATCAATCGAGTCACCGATTACGTTCATCAAACGACCTTTCACCTGATCGCCCACAGGCATGGTGATAGGTGATCCGACAGCAACGGCTTTCAGTCCGCGACGAAGTCCGTCGGTTGAATCCATAGCCACTGTACGAACGGTATTTTCACCAATGTGCTGCTGAATTTCAACAATCAACTCTTTGCCGTTTCCGCGATCGATACTCAACGCATCGTGAATAGCAGGCAATTTTTTCTCTTCATTACCTTTCAAATCAAAGAATACATCGACTACCGGTCCAATGATTTGCGAGATATGTCCAACTAACTCTGACATAGATTTATAGCGTTTGGGGATTTTTTACTTTTATTCAGTCATAAAAACGGCTGCAAAAGTACACAAAATTTCTTATTTTGAGAAAGGTTTTGAAGTTTAATATATTAAAATAATTACAATTTTGGTATATTTATATTTAACTGAACTCTCGTAAGTAATTCAGCAGATTGGCATACCAAATAAAATGTATATTTATTAATCAAAATCACTGATTTATAGAGACTTTGTGTTGCTAACAAAACTCAAATAATACTCAGTAGAACAAAGACATTACGCCACACGTTTGGGTGGCGTAATGTCTTTGTTCGGAATAAATTGTTCTCTAAAATAATTAACCTATTTTAATCGATAGAGACTTAGGGTAGCACGCAAAAGTTTAGCTAATTTATAAGTTCTTTCAAAATTTTCGTCATGAGAGGTTGTACAGAATTGCCAATTTCCTGCACCTCTTCATGGGTAACTTCAATTATTTTTCCGGGTACACCTAAATCAGTAATAATTGAGATGCCAAAACACCTGATTCCGGCATGATTGGCAACAATAACTTCAGGAACTGTACTCATTCCAACCGCATCGCCGCCGATTGTATGGAAATAACGATACTCTGCAGCAGTTTCAAAAGTTGGACCGGTTGTGCCAACATATACTCCTTCCACCACTCGGATATTATTCTTTGCAGCTATTTGTTTGGCTTTTGAAATCAATTCCGTCGAATAGGCTTCGCTCATATCGGGGAAGCGTGGACCTAATTCAGGGTAGTTTTTCCCACGAAGCGGATGTTCCGGGAATAGATTTATATGATCGGTTATTATCATTAAATCACCTATTTCAAAGTCAGGATTTACACCACCCGAGGCATTTGAAACCAATAGTGTTTCAATGCCCAGCGCTTTCATAACCCTTACCGGAAATGTTACGGCTTTCATGTCATAACCTTCGTAAAAATGAAACCTTCCTTGCATAGCCATAACTTCTACATTTCCTAATTTTCCGAAAATAAGTTTGCCACTATGACCTTCGACTGTCGAAACAGGAAAGTTCGGTATAATTTCGTATGGGATTTCAGTTTTTTCTGTAATTTGAGTAGCCAAATTACCTAATCCTGTACCTAAGATGATAGCAGTTTTGGCATTTGATGCAATTCTTGTACGAATGAAATCAGCAGTTTCTTGAATTTTCAACAACATAATTTTGGATTTTTTGAATAAATTGAGACTCTTGATTATTTAATATCTTTACCTGGATTGGTAAGGAAAATGTTTTTGATTTGAGTGATTCAGGAAAGTTTACATCCGAAACTATACGGGCAGCATCCTTTTCTGTAACCAGAATGATTTTATCATCAGATTTCACAGACTCAAACCTGTTCATTATCAGGTTGTAGTCTTTTGAAAGAAACACATGATGATCATTAAATATTACTTTAGTTATATGGTCAGTATATTTTTTTAGTTGATCAATAATTGCAACCGGAGATGCAATTCCTGCAACGAGTAAAATCGCTGTATTTGTTTGTTTTATTTTTTTCAATGTCCAGTTGTCAGGTTCTGAATCGGGGAAAACTGGCTTTATTTCATCATACACGTAGCTTGAGAAAAAAAGAGCCTGATTATTTTCAGGTTTTAATTCGGTTTCAATCACACGCATTTCAATCGGTTTGAGATTTGTCGGACATTTGGTTACAATTACTATGTCGGCACGTTTGCTCCCACTTTTCCATTCGCGTAAACTGCCGGCAGGCATGGGTAAATCTCTCGTATAAAGATTCGAATAATCTGTCAATAAAATTGATAATCCCGCCTGAATATAGCGATGTTGGAATGCATCATCGAGAACTATAAGCTGTAAATCGGGTACAATTTCAAGCAATTTATTAACGCCAGCAACTCGTTTCTCGTGAACAGCAACTGCAATTTCAGGAAATTTTCTATGAATTTGATATGGCTCATCTCCGATAGCCTGGCTGTTCGTTTTTTCGTCAGCGAAACAAAACCCGGAGGTTTTACGCATGTACCCACGACTGAGCATTGCAATCTTCCATTTTGACTGTAAAGCACTTAATATCAATTCAGTATGCGGAGTTTTTCCGGTACCGCCTACTGATAAGTTTCCTACGCTTATTATTGGTATATCAAATCGGGTTGATTGTAGGATTTCCTGATCGAATAACCAGTTTCGAACAGCAGTTGCCAACCCGTAAAGTACTGAAATTGGTAAAAGGGCAATATTTTTGAAGGTTATTTTCAAAGGTTATATGTATTCAAAAAATATGCAATTCAGCAAAGATATATTTAATTTAATTCAAACGTTCTGTTTTTAAATATTTTAAGACTTATTGAAGAGTATCATTAAGGTACGGGATCGTAACCACTGCCACCCCAGGGATGACAACTCGAAATGCGTTTTATCGAAAGTAAAGTTCCTTTAATTATGCCATGTCTGGTAATGGCTTCGATGGTATATTGCGAACAGGTTGGCGTATATCTGCAGGATGAGGGTAGTAAAGGTGAAATGCTGTACCGGTATAAATACACGGGTAGCAGAAATATAATTCTAAGAATTTTTTTCATGAACAGGTATCAGTAAATTTTTGGTTGATTTGTTTCGATTATACTTTGCAATTTTTGCAGGGCTGATTTCATTTTTTTATTAATCGTTTCAAAATCAAGTTCCTCATCAGATACATAATTAAACGCAACTTGCAATTGCAATTGTTTTAAATCCAGAGCTTCCAGTATTTCATGCTTATTAAGTCGGTAGGCTTCACGCATCAACCGTTTGAGTCTGTTGCGTTTTACCGCCCGTTTGAAACGCTTTTTAGGTACACCAACCAGCACTTTAATTACTTCCGATCCATTTTGAGGTTGTAATAAATACACGACCCGAAGGGGATAGCAGATAAATGCTTCGCCACTCTCAAACACTTTTGTGATTGTTTTATCACCACACAAGTGTTCAGATTTTGGGAATGAATTTGGGTGTGTCATTTAGTTATAAAAAAACTATCCCAAAAGTAATCAAATTCCTTGATACTTTTGGGATAGCCTGAATTTTTGAATCAGATTATTTCTTTTGTTTTTTGATATATTCTTTCATGAAATTATCAAGGGCGGCTGTCATTGAAGGAAATCCGGGTTGTGGAGCTTCAAGATCCAGGCGTAGTCCGGCATCTTTGACTGCCTGCGCAGTTGTTGCTCCGAAACATGCTATCTGTATATCCCCCTGAACGAAATCCGGGAAGTTTTTAAGCAATGAGCTAATACCTATTGGGCTGAAAAACAACAACATATCGTAATTAAATTCTTCATCCGGGCCAAAATCATTACTTACAGTTTTGTACATGATTCCCTTTGTGTATGTAATTTTTGCCTTTTCAAGGGTTGCCAATGTATCTTCGTTCTGAACATCCGAAGTGATAAAAAGATATTTTTCATCGGTATGTTTGTTCATAATAGTCACCAGGTCAGCAAGTTTTCCGGTTGCCGCAAAGAAGACTTTACGTTTTCTGTAATGAATATAACGCTGTAAATAAACAGCAACACTTTCGGAAACGCAAAAATATTTCATATTTTCAGGAATTGTCACCCTCAATTCTTCACAAAGTCTGAAAAAGTGGTCAATTCCATGGCGTGCATTAAAAATAATGGCCGAATAATCTAAAATAGATATACGTTGAGTTCTGAATTCTTTGGCTAAAATCGGCTCAACTTTGATAAATGGACGAAAATCAATCTTGACATTGTACTTTTCACTAATATCAAAATAGGGTGATTTTTCTGTCGTTGGATGGGGTTGTGATACGAGTATCTTTTTGATTTTCAAAGCAGTACAATTTAAAGATAAGATATACTAAACGATTTGTTTATACACCTTAAATAAAATAATTAAGGGTAAAATTTCGAGGGTGCAAAGATACAACAATATATAAAAAGATGCTAATATTTTTTGGAAAAATATTTGAAATAATTTAATAATAATAAGAAAACAAGCACAAATACTTACAATAAGACTAATTATTTGAGTAATCCCAATAAAATTTTCAGAAATATAAATTTGAAGAATAAGGATTGGAAACAAGCAAACTCCCCAAAAAGAAACAACGTTGAAATATGCTCCTTTTGCGAGTATTATTGTAGTGTTGTTCAGAAAAACATATCCGATTAAATCAAAAATCAAGGACTTGATTCCAAAAAACAGTGACGTAGCAAGCAAGAACAACCCGAATTCTTTAATTGAAAAAGAGGATGATGGATTATGCAATAGTAAATAAGCATAAAAACTTAACGAACCAATAGAAAAAACAATTAAAAAGAATTTGAATCGGGAATCGTTTACTGTTGCTTTACTGAAAATACTGGATCTTTCTTTAACCTGAAAAAATGTTTTCATCGTATCGGAAATAAAACCGATGGATTGACTCAACGAATAAACAAAAAGGAAAAAAAGAAGAATTACTGCAATAAATACCCAGGGTTCAGTCTGGGGTAAAGAAGGATGAGGAATGCCTGTAAACCCACGGGGAATGAGGGCAACAGCTCTTAATGAATCAGCTAAATGAACGGAATCAGCCCTTGCAGTTGAATCGGCAAAAGCCGACAAACTGTCTTTAGCAAAGTTTAAAGAGTCCGGTTGATTCATTATATGATGTATTAAAATGCTGCAAAACTTCGCGCATTGGTTCCCCAGTTGTTCGAATTAAGGATGGCTGGTATTACTTCTTCCGGAGTATTTACCACCGTCCACATGTTTTCATGGATCTCGAGCATAAATTTTTCTTCCACCGAGCGTTTAAGCATTTCAATCAGCGGATCGTAGTAACCATAAGTATTCAGAATTACAATAGGAGTAGTAATTATACCAAGTTGTTTCCATGTTATGGCTTCAAGAAGCTCCTCCAGTGTACCGCAACCGCCCGGAAGTGCTACGACAGCACTGGCCATTTCGGCCATCAAAGCTTTGCGTTCATGCATGGATTCAACCACTTTAAGTTCAGTCAGATTCGGATGATGCCATTGCTCATCAATCATAAAACGTGGTATTACACCGGTAATTTTGCCTCCTTCTGCCATCATCGTATCAGCCAGTTTCCCCATTAAACCGGTACAGCCACCTCCAAAAACTACCCCAAAACCTTCTTGGGAAAAGATTTTACCCAATTGTTCTGCAGCTTCAAAAAACTGAGGTTTTATTTTGGTGCTCGAAGCACAATAAACACAAACGGTCTGCATGAGAAATCCTGATTAAATACTTTTCAAAAATTTGTGCAAAAATACTGTTTTCTTTCCGTATTTTTGGGTTTCAATTCAAAAAATGATTAAATGATAGTTGTAACTGGTGCAACCGGTTTAGTGGGTGGACATTTGCTATGGCATTTATTGCAAGGGCATGAACGGGTGTCGGCAATTCGCCGAAAAACCAGCAGCATGATTCCGCTACGAACGATATTCAGATTTTATACTGAAAATCCGGATGATTTTTTAGGTCGTATCGATTGGATTGAGGCAGATATAATGAATTATCAATCAGTGCTTTCAGCCTTTGAAAATAAATCGGTTGTTTATCATTGTGCAGCGATGGTTTCGTTGGGGTCAACCGATTCGGAACTACTGGAAACAAATATTACAGGAACAAGAAACGTGGTTGAAGCATGTTTGAAAAACAGAGTCAAAAAGCTATGTTTTGTAAGCTCCATTGCTGCCTGCGGAAAAGTAGAAAATGAACAACTTATTGACGAAAAGACTCTTTGGGTAGATTCTCCCCAGCAATTAGCATATTCCCGCAGCAAGTTTTTTTCGGAACAGGAAGTTTGGAAGGGTATAGAAAAAGGAATGAAAGCAGTTATTGTAAATCCGGGCATTATTCTGGGAGTTTCGGGAATGAACGGTGGAAGTTCTGAGTTGTTTGCACGCATGCAAAAAGGATTGATTTTTTACACAAATGGCTGTAGAGGTTATGTCGATGTTCAGGATGTGGTAAAAATAATGATTCAACTTACTGAATCAGACATATCTGGAGAAAGATTTGTGTTGGTGGGTAATAATTGCTCAAATAAAGACATCTTGAGTTGGATGGCCGATGGTTTTGGGAGGCGCCGACCGTTTATTGGTATCGGAAAAAATATGATGTTGATTATTGGATATTTTTTTGAAATAACAGGAAAATTATTCGGTTTTAAACCACTTATTGACACTGGAACTGCTCGCTCAGCAACAGGTATATCATTGTACAGTTCAGAAAAAGTACGTCAGAAGTTAGGATATAATTTTAATTCGATTGAAAAATGCATCGAAGATGTTTGTCGGTTTAGAAGTGAAAACCAACCCTAAGTCCGATGGTAGTCATAGTAGTAGGACCATTGTAATGAAATACTCCCAAATCATTTGTTTCTGTTAGTGCTGTGTTAATGGATGAAACGCCGCCAAAAACATCCGCGTAAAAGTCTGATTTGTAATTAATTTTACGAACAATCCCGACAAATGTTTTTACAAACGGACCACCACCATATCCTGGACTTAAGCCAAATGAATATCCGGCATCGATACCGACAAATGGTGATGTTTTTGATTTAAGAAAGGTTTTTTGAAGTCTCATAAACGCGGGAATAAATCTTACCGGTTGAGTATTGACGGAGGTAAACAACATTTGATATGATGCACCTAATCCAAAAAACAGGTTTTTTCCACTGATATTATTTTTCCCGAAAACCATAGAAACTTCAGTATTTGGTATGGAAGAAAAGGCATTTTTAGCACTTGAAATACCTCCTGAAATTTCTAAATTGCCACAAAAATAGCCCGGTGAAGTATCGTCAACTGAGGATTTTACGGTGTTTTTATTTGAATCTTTCGACGTAAGAGTAGTTTTTTCAATACGTTTAACCTGCGAAAGCATAAATTGATACCTTTTCCCGTTTTCTGTTTTAATCATAACCAGTTCATCCGTTTTTGCATATATATTGCCGATATAAATTTCACCTGTTAAGAGTGTGATTTTATCTTTTGAAACAGACTCCTGAGCAACAAGTTGCGAAGTAAGTAAAATACAAAAAAACAGAAAAACGAAATGTTTCATACGTTCATTTTTATTTTTTTAATAGTTGTCGTATGGAACTCGCAATGAACATTATCTTTTGGTTTAAATAGTTGTTTTGATGCTCGTTTCATTTAATTTAATAATATGGTCTGAATAATTTCTTTCAGAGCTGCAAGGAAAATGTTTGCATCCTGTTTTGTTAAGCAAAGTGGTGGTAATAAGCGTATTATGTTTGTTCCACTTGCTCCGGTAAATATTTTTTTCTCAAAAAGCAATCGATTGCGAATATCAGTCACGGGTATTTCGAATTCAAGCCCAATCATCAGCCCCAAGCCTCTGACTTCTTTTAGTTGAGGAATTTTTTTCAGTTCATCGAGTAAGTATTGACCTGTTTTCTCTGCATTTGTCACTAATTGTTCCGCTTTAATAATATCGAGCACCGAAATAGCAGCTGCACAGGCTAAATGACTTCCTCCGAAAGTTGTTCCCAACAAACCATGCGAAGCTTCGAAAGCGGGACTAATCAAAACAGCACCAATCGGAAAACCATTGCCCATGCCTTTTGCGACTGTAATTAAATCGGGATGAATGCTTGCATGTTGGTGAGCGAAAAATTTTCCGCTCCGTCCGTAACCCGACTGAATTTCGTCGAGAATAAGAACTGTACCGGTTTTCTTACATTCTTCACTGAGTTGTTTCAAAAACTCAACTTCAGGTACCCGAATACCGCCAACACCCTGAATTCCTTCAATAATTACTGCACAAACATCTTCATTTTTAAGCAATTCCCTTACATGTTCAATGTCGTTCAATTGTGGAAACATTACTTCGAAACCCTCATTTATCGGTGCTACAATTTTTGGATTGTCGGTAACACGAACTGCTGCAGAGGTTCTTCCATGAAAACTTTTATTGAAAGCCACCACCTTTGTCCTTCCGGTATGAAATGAAGCAAGTTTCAGGGCATTTTCGTTTGCCTCGGCTCCCGAATTGACCAAAAAAAGCGAATAATCATCATATCCGGAAATTTTTCCAAGTTTTTTGGCAAGCTCAATTTGTAATTTATTCACGACTGAATTCGAATAGAAAACCAGGTTTTCAGCCTGTTGAGTCAGTTTTTGAACGTAAAACGGATGAGAATGACCAATTGATATTACAGCATGACCACCATATAAATCGAGGTATTCAATACCGTGATTATCAGTAATTCTACATCCTATTCCTTTTGTAATTTCAATATTGAAAAGCGGGTAAACGTCAAATAAATTCATAATCTCAGGTAATGTTCTAATTTAAACGCAGTTATTCAATCAAATTTTATAAAAATACAGTTTTTGTTGAAAATGAGTTGCAAAAGTAACTCAAAAAATACACACACTAAAATAAAAACATCAAAAAAAATAATGTAAATTTGCACCCAACATTTTAGAAATAACATATTCTCTCCTATACGTATGGACAAACAAGTCACCATATTCTGCAAAAACAAGAAATCTTATCACAATTATCCGTTGGGGGTTTCAGTTCTCGAAATTTACGAAGACTTAAAAATTGAACTGAAATATCCTTTAATGGCAGCTCGGGTTAATTATAAAGTTGAAGATTTAAATTTCTTGGTGTATAAGCCTAAAGATATTGAATTTATTGATTTAAGCTCACCTTCAGGAATGCGTGTTTATGTTCGGACGTTAAGTATGGTATTGGCAAAAGCTGTTTCTGAACTATATCCGCACGCCACTCTCAGAATAGAACATCCCATATCTAAAGGATATTACTGTCAACTTGATAATTTGGGCGAACCTATGACAAATGAAGTAATATATAACATTAAAGAAAGGGTCAAACAGATTATTTCTCAGGGGAAACGAATTGTATGTGAAGAAAAACAAACGAAAGAAGTAAAAGAGTTATTTGTAAAACAACCGAATCAGAAAGATAAAACTACTCTTTTTGAAACGTTGGGAAATCCATATTTTCGCTTTTTCAGAATCGATGATTTTATAGATTATTATGCCGGAGTATTATTGCCATCAACTGATTATCTGGGTATTTTCGATCTTATTCCCTATTACGATGGATTGCTATTAAGAGTTCCAAATCGCGAAAATCCTGTTGAGTTGGAAGAAATGATACTGTTTCCAAAAATGTTCGATATTTTCAAAGAATATGTGGGTTGGAATAAAATTATGAATATGAGCAATGTAGGTGATTTTAATATTGCCTGCCGGAATAATCAATCATTTAATATGATTAAAATTTCAGAAGCATTACACGAAAAAAAGGTTGCTTCTATTGCCGATATGATTTCTCAGCGTTCGGAGAAAGTAAGATTTGTTTTAGTCTCAGGACCGTCTTCTTCGGGAAAGACCACATTTAGCAAAAGGCTTTCGGTACAGCTCATTGTTAGCGGTTTAAAACCGGTAATCCTTTCCTTAGATAATTACTTTGTAAACAGAGATGAAACACCGTTGGATGAAAATGGGGATTGGGACTTTGAGCATTTGCATGCACTTGATTTGGAGCTTTTCAATAAAAACCTCAAAAGCTTACTTAATGGTGAAGAAATAGAAATACCATTTTTCAATTTTGAAGATGGAAAACGCTATTTCAAAGGACAAAAAATAAAACTAGAAGAGGATAGCATTTTGATTATGGAAGGAATTCATGCCCTTAATCCGGATCTAATTCCCGACATACCAGAAGAAACAACCTTTAAAATATATGTTTCGGCACTGACAACCATTTCCATCGATAATCACAACTGGATTCCAACTACTGATACGCGTTTGCTAAGAAGAATAATACGTGATTACCGTTTCAGAAATTATTCAGCAAGGGAAACGATAGCACGCTGGGCAAGTGTGCGTCGTGGTGAAGAAAAATGGATTTTCCCCTATCAGGAAGAAGCTGATGTTATGTTTAATTCAGCACTGTTATTCGAGTTGGCTGTATTAAAAAAACACGCTGAGCCTATTTTAGCTGAAGTTCCAAAGTACTGCGATGAATATACAGAAGCTCACCGACTGATTAAATTTCTAAATTATTTTGTGCCTATTCATGACAGAGAAATTCCACCAACCTCGCTATTGAGAGAATTCCTTGGAGGAAGCAGTTTCAGGTATTAAAGGGCGATATAGAAAGAATAAAAAGAAAGAGCTGCAAAATAATTTGCAGCTCTTTTCGTATTTTCAGAATAACCGTTTGTTATGCTTTTCCTGCACTTCCCAAAACACTTACTGTTTTGTGTGCATAAAGTTTTTTCAACTCATCGCGTGCTGGTCCTAAGTATTTACGGGCATCAAATTCTCCCGGTTGTTTTGCAAAAACCTCACGTACAGCAGCAGTCATCGCCAAACGACCATCAGAGTCAATATTGATTTTACAAACAGCTGAACTTGCAGCTTTGCGCAATTGTTCTTCAGGGATTCCGATTGAATCAACCAGTTTACCACCATATTCATTGATTTTGTCAACATATTCCTGTGGAACTGAAGAAGCACCATGCAATACGATTGGGAAACCCGGAATTTGTTTTTCAATTTCTTCCAAAATGTCGAAACGCAATGGTGGTGGTACTAAATGACCGTTTTCGTCACGTGTACACTGAGCAGGAGTGAATTTGTTTGCACCGTGTGAAGTTCCGATTGAAATAGCCAGTGAGTCAACACCGGTACGGGTAACAAAATCTACTACTTCTTCGGGACGTGTATAGGTGTGGTGTTCTGCAACTACGTCATCTTCCACACCTGCCAGTACACCCAGTTCGCCTTCAACGCTTACGCCATGTGCATGAGCATATTCAACTACTTTTTTGGTCAATGCAATGTTGTCTTCGTACGAATGATGCGAACCATCGATCATTACTGAAGAAAAGCCTGAATCAACGCAGTTTTTGCACAATTCAAAAGTATCACCGTGGTCGAGGTGTAAAGCAATCGGGATATTCAATCCTAATTCTTTTGAATACTCCACCGCTCCCTGAGCCATATAACGAAGCAAAGTCTGGTTTGCATATTTACGCGCTCCGCTTGATACCTGCAGGATAACCGGAGATTTTGTTTCAACACAAGCCGAAATAATAGCCTGTAATTGTTCCATGTTGTTGAAATTGAAAGCAGGAATTGCATATTTGCCTTCAATCGCTTTTTTGAATAACTCGTTGGTATTCACCAATCCAAGTTCAGAATAATGTACCATATTTTATTAATTTTTAGTTTTTGATAATTTGAGCGCAAAAGTACTCTTTTTTCTTTGAATATGAAAGCTAAAATATCTATTCTCCTGACATTTGAAAAAATATCTATTTTCGGGGAAATAATATCTTAAGCACATATATAAAACAAAAAAACCTCAGTCTTGTTTCCGACTGAGGTTCTTTTATGAAATTTAAAATTTGATGTGTGTACTTTTTTACCATCAATGGTGTCCGTGATGATCGTTATGCCCGTTTGGGTTGAAACCACCTGGTCTGTGTGACCTTGCGCTGTCATTTGGAATAGAGTCAAATACCGGTTTACGGTGGTGGTGTTTTACCTCGATAGAATCATGATCATATTTCCAGTGCATCACAATTGAATCATGATCAGGTCTGTGACGCTTTACATCTGTAGAATCAGGTCTTTTCCAATGGTTTAGAGAATCTGCACTAAGCGAATCTTTTATAATAGAAGAATCTCTTCTACACTTAGCAGCTGCTGTTGATGCTTCAGGAGCTAATACATCACTTGTACATGAAGAAAAATAAAATGCTGAGAATAGAAACATTAAAACAAAAGCCAACGCTAATTTTTTTGTTTTCATAAAGCGAAATAATTTTTTACAGTTAATAATACTTGAATTATTCAATTACAATTGAAAAGTACAAATTGACACATTGCAAAGATGCAACTAGTTTTTGAATAAAAAACAGTAAATTATGCGATTTGCACTTATAAAAAAGAACTATCCACTGATATCTTTTACACTACAAGCTCTTATGAACATAATATATCACTAATAATAAGCTGTAAATTCTAATTTTGTAACTAAAACTTGTTTGACTTTAAATGATAAACACAATGATTCAATCATCACAATCCTAATTTTATCAGGCCAAAAAATAACTTTCGTCGGGGAAAAATGGTTTCTTCATCGATTTTTTGTAGGTTTGCGATGCTGAATGCACGTATCTTTGCTGCATAAATTTTAAACACAAAAAAGTTATGGAAAATGAAATTAAAAACTCGTTTCGTACGGGTTATACCAAAGGAGTTGGTTTTGGATTGTTTCTTATTTTATTAGGTTCTGTTTTTTTAGGGTTAAAGACAGGAATGATTCCCGGTCAGCTTGAAGCTGTTATTATCTCATGGCCAATGTTATTAATATTCATTGGTCTTGTCAATCTTTTCAAAAGACATTGGATTTCAGGTATTATTTTAATTGTAATTGGTAAATTCTTCCTAGTCCCCAGAATTATTGAAGTTTACCCAAATCTGTTACCTGGATTAAATGCAAACTTTGTCCACATTTATTGGCCGTTGTTGTTTATCTTTGCCGGGATGTTAATTATTTTGCAGAAGTTTATTTTTCCACAATGGGGTTTTGGAAATTTTGACAGCAACTGTGAACAAAAGCGCCATTATCGACACGAGCACCACCATTATCGGAATAATAAAACAAACTGGAGTAACACAGACGGTTTTTCGAAAAACAGTATTTTTGGAAGTGGAGAACATATCGTGCTTGATCCTGAATTTAAAGGTGGTGAACTGAATGCTGTTTTCGGTGGAATTATTCTGGATCTTCGGAGAACAAACTTGCCCGAAGGTGATACATGCCTTGATATCAACGCTGTGTTTGGTGGAATTACAATTTATGTTCCAAATGATTGGTATGTGGAAACGCATTTGGATGCCGTTTTTGGAGGATTTCAAGATAACCGTTTGCCTGTTGAGCCGAAAGATAATACACGGAAACTCATTATTACAGGAGCTTGTGTGTTTGGTGGCGGTGAACTGAGAAACTAATACTAATGTTTAGTGTTAAATGGTTAATGATTTAGGTCAAAACAACTGTTCACTGATAACTGTCAACTGATAATTGGGAAAATGCAACCTTTACTGACAAATACAACAAAAACATTTCAATACATTCTGCTGTGGATGCTGTATGGGATAATTCAGGCGTTGGCGCTGAGTTCACTTACTGCCGTTCCAGGTTGGGTGTTGTGGTTGGATGGATTTGCCCATGCGGCTCTGTTTGCGGTCATTGGACTGATTTTGTGGAATGTGGTTAAGTTTGGCAACTTTGGGGCACTCACACTTTATCAGCGGCTTGTGAACCAAATTGCACTGGCAGTGCTAAGTCTGGGATTGTGGTTGGGTGCCGGTTATGGAATTATTTATTTGATTACAGGAGAAGAAATCAGCTCAAAACTCAGTCCCTTGCTGCCGATACGCGGATTATTAGGCTTATTTATTTATCTGATTATCCTTTTGTATTTCAGAAATACAGTGTTATCAGCTAAAAATTCAGAAGAAACAAGTGATGCACCTGCTATAACAGAGGAGAAAAAGCTGATTAAATCCTCCGATATAGAATTACTTGAACGGATTGCTGTAAAGTCAGGAACAAAAATACATGTGGTGCTTGTTCAGGACATTCTTTATCTTCAGGCGGATGGTGATTATGTTCAGATTTTTACCCGCGAAGGAAAGTACCTGAAAGAACAAACAATGAAGTATTTTGAGGAACATTTACCCGAAAATCAGTTTGTGCGGGTACATCGATCGGTTATTGTAAATGTCGAAATGATATCGCGTATTGAGCTTTACGAAAAACAAAACCAGCTACTCACGCTCAAGAATGGCCAGCAAATCAAAACCAGTCCTGCCGGTTATAAAGCTTTGAGAATGGCGTTGAATCTATAAGCATAGTAACTGACGGGGTGACTTTGAGTCACCCCGTCAGTTGTTTAAACTAAAAAAGCAGTTACCCGTTTCCGGATAACTGCTTTTGATTTTGAAAGCAAAAGAATCGTGTGTTTTATTCTTCTTCTTTTTTAGTTGCTTCGTATTCTTTAAGCAATTTGTCCTGAATATCCATCGGAACGAGCTCATAACTTGCAAACTTCATGCTAAACGAAGCACGTCCACCGGTAAGCGAACTCAGTGTGGTTGAATAACTTCCAAGTTCCTTCAATGGAATTTTAGCTGACAGTTTCTCGTAACCTTTTTCACTTTCCATGCCCATAATAACTGCTCTACGACCTTGTAAATCACTCATTATATCACCCAAACGGTCGGATGGAGTCTGAACAATCACATCGTAAACCGGCTCAAGTAATTTTGGACCAGCTTCTTTAAAAGCTTGTGAGAATGCGTGACGTCCGGCAAGACGGAACGAAATTTCGTTTGAATCAACAGGATGCATTTTTCCATCGTACACAATCACACGTACGTCGCGGGCATACGAACCGGTTAGTGGACCTTGTTCAATGCGATCCATGATACCTTTCAGGATGGCAGGAACAAAGCGGGCATCGATAGAACCACCAACAATACTGTTGATAAGCACCAATTTACCACCCCAATCCAAATCGATAACTTGTGTATCACGGTTGCTGATTTTGAATTCCTGACCATTGAAGCGGAACATTTCCGGAGCTGGCATACCATCAAAATAAGGTTCAATAATCATGTGAACTTCGCCAAACTGACCCGAACCACCCGATTGTTTTTTGTGACGGTAATCGGCACGGGCATTTTTGGTAATGGTTTCGCGGTATGGAATTTTTGGTTCTTTGTATTCAATTGGAATTTTATCGTTGTGTTCCACTCTCCATTTCAACGTGCGGAGGTGGAATTCTCCCTGACCATAAAGAATAGTTTGTTTTAGCTCTTTAGATTGTTCCACTACCCAGGTTGGATCTTCTTCGTGCATACGGGTAAGCACTTCACTGAGTTTTTCTTCGTCTGATTCTGAAACAGCTTTAATGGCACGGCGGTATTTAGGTTCAGGATATTTGATTTCTTTGAAATCATATTCACAACCTTTTACGTTCAATGTATTTCCCGTACGGGTATCTTTCAGTTTTACAGTTGCACCAATATCACCGGCAACCAGTACGTCAACTTTTGTGCGAATTTGACCTGCAACTGAGAAAATCTGGCTCAACCGTTCTTTCGAACCACGGTCAACATTCACCAAATCATCTCCTTCTTTTACTTTTCCGCTCATTACCTTAAAGTACGAAACTTCACCGATATGTGGCTCAACACTGGTTTTGAACACATAGATACTCGTTGGACCGGCAGGATCGGGAGCTACTTCTTTACCATCGCAAGTTTTCGGTTTTTCAGTCTTATCCACACTTGGCGAAACGTTTCCTACAAATTCCATCAAACGGCGAACACACATATCTTTTCCGGCGCAAACGCAGAAAACAGGGAACATGTCGCGGTGAATCAATCCTTTGCGGATACCAATACGCATTTCTTCCTCGCTAAGCGAACCCTGATCGAAGAATTTCTCCATCAGTTCCTCATCGTGTTCAGCAGCAGCTTCAACCAATATATTGTGAAGTTCCTGAGCTTTATTAATCTGATCGGCAGGGATTTCGAGAACATCGGGAACACCGCCTTCTGGTTTCCAGCGGTATAATTTCATTTTAAGTACGTCGACTACAGCATTAAACTGCGGACCAACATTTACAGGATATTGAATCTGAACAACTTTGCTGCCGAAATTTTCTTTCAGCGATTCCAGCGTTTTGTCGAAATCAGCTTTTTCCTGATCGAGTTGGTTGGTAACGAAAATAACCGGTTTGTTGAATTTTTCGGTGTAGCGGAAGTGATTGTTGGTGCCGACTTCCACGCCATACTGCGTGTTGATGAGGATAAGAGCTGTGTCGGTAACATTGAGTGAAGTAACCACGCCACCGATAAAGTCGTCGGAACCCGGGCAATCGATAAAATTTAGTTTTTTCTCCAGCCATTCAGTCTGGATAATGGTCGAAAATACGGAATAGCCGTACTCCTTTTCAACCGGAAAGTAATCTGAAACAGTGTTTTGAGCGGCAACAGTGCCTCTGCGTTTTATAACTCCACTCTCGAAAAGCATAGCTTCTACAAGAGTGGTTTTCCCCGAGCCGGAACTACCCAGCAATGAAATGTTTTTAATTTCATTCGATTGATATACTTTCATACGTTTAAAAATTTATTTATTCAACGGTCGTATGGAACTTAAATGAAATAATTGAATCGTTTTAAAATATGTACGACTAAATTATTTCAACTTCGTTTCATATCCTATTAAAATATAAAGGATTAATACTAAAAAATAAACTGGTTTTTAATTAAGAAAAACGATTGGCAATGTATGAAATTTGTGTGAATTTTGTTTTTCGGATTTGTATGTTTTACAACATGAATTTAAACATTGCTTTCGTTGTTTTCAGGTACTCGGGAGAGCTTTTGAGGAAAAAGAAACTAACGGCGAGACAAATAGCGGTCATTACTCCAAAAACCGCAAAACTGTTTTCGGAAGTGAAATGTGCGGTGAGCGAAAATAGAAGTGTGCCGAGCAGCACAAAAATGAAGGTAACCAGATTGAGATAAGCTATCATAACACCCAGCTCCTCGTAACGTATAGTATGACAAGTGATGTTGAGCGATGTGTCCTCACTTCGTTCAAACTAAAAGTAAAGCTCATGCTTATTAAATTCACAACATATAGAACAAAAGTATTATATTTGCAGTTATAAATTAAAACACGGCACTATGGCAATAATATCAATGTTTTATGGTATAATCATTTCGATGTACTATCTGGATAACAAACAACATAATTTGCCACATATACATGTGAAATATCAAGACGAAGAAGCTGTTATTTCAATCATTGATGGTCAATTGTTAGAAGGTTCATTAAAAACAAATAAGATGAAACTTGTTCAGGCGTGGATTGAAATACATAATGAAGAATTAATGGCTGATTGGGAATTGGCTATAAGTGGTGAAACCATTTTCAAAATAGATCCTTTAAAATAATAAGTACATGAATCCCAGAGTAATACATGTTCAGGCAGAACAAAACTTTAAACTATTGATTACATTCAATAATGGCGAAAAGAAAAGTTTTGATGTAAAACCTTATTTGGAAACAGGAGTTTTTAAAGAATTGAAAGATGAAAGCATTTTCAACTCTGTAAAACCATTTTTGGGAAGTATTCAATGGGTAAATGGGTTAGATTTATGTCCAGACACACTTTATATTGAAGGAAAAGCTTATTGAAACAGATAATATATTCTCTACTACTAACAAGCACTGAATCACTCTGATTTGGTGTTTTTTTTGTGAAACAGAGCCAATGTATCTTTCCAAAACTCGGGAGAGCTTTTGAGGAAAAAGAAACTAACGGCGAGACAAATAGCGGCCATTACCCCAAAAACCGCAAAACTGTTTTCGGAAGTGAAATGTGCTGTGAGGGAAAATAGAAGTGTGCCAAACAGCACAAAAATAAAAGTAACCAGATTGAGATAAGCAATCATATCGCCTAGTTTGCGACCGAGGTTGGCATTCTGAAGCATCGACAGACATGGAATCTGAAACAGACCACCGGAGAATGCAACTGCGAATACAAGGGTGGTAAACACGGTCAGATTAAGCTGAACAAATGTCATAATCAATAACATTAAAGTCATGCTGCCAATCCCAATCAGAATAAGTCCTTTTTTCACTGTTTTTCCTGATAACTGACCGGCTGTCCATGTTCCTATCGCAATTCCAATGGCTGCATATGCCATAATCAGCCCTGTAACGGTATTTGAAGCTTGATATACATGTCCGGCATGAATAACCAGATTCATTTGCAGCATGCCGCCAATTAACCAGAAAGTAGAAGCTCCAAAAATGGCATGATTCACATTAGGATGTTGACGTGCAAAACTGAATGATTCAATCAGAAACTTCAAAGGATTCAAAGTACCTGTATTTAATTTATTTTCGGGTAATTCTGTCGCGCGGATAGTTGAAGTAACTAAAAAACCCAAAACTCCCAGTCCTATCAAAATTGCAAAAATAGTCCACTTGTTGAAATAATCGGATACCAACGATGCAGCTACCATTCCAACTAATATTCCGAGAAAAGCCATAGTTTCGAACACGCCGCTGCCAAATGAAACACCTTCTTCACCACCAATATCGCGAATCAGACTGTATTTGGATGGAGAATATAGGCAGCTCAGAATCCCCATTAGTAGTACAGACGAAACAGCCACCATAATCCACTGATACCAAAAAGCCACACAAGCCACAGCAAGAATCGGAATTTCAAGCAGTTTACAAATGCGAAAAACAAGTTTTTTTGAATAACTGACTGCCAGACGACCACCCAATGGAGAAAGAAACAAATACGGAATTACCAACGAAGCCGAGACTATAGAAATTAATTGTGATTGCGACAACCAGGAAGGTTTTGCCCATGTAACAGCAATAAAGATAATGCAGTATTTCAGAAAATTATCGTTGAAAATTCCCAGAAAATTACTGAGAAACAAAGGAGTCCATTTGCTGCGAAACATAATAATTTGCCCCCTAACCCCCTAAATGGGGAATTTAATATTTTTAAATTCTGTTTGATGATCGCACTGTACCAAAAAGTCCCCCTTTAGGGTGATTTAGGGAGCTTAATGCTTTCTTAATGAGAATATAAAACTCAAACCGCCACCGGTAACGGTTTTAGCTGAAATTGTTCCTTTATGGAAAATGATAGCATTTTTCACAATAGCCAAACCCAACCCTGTGCCACCGGCTTTACGGCTTCGGCCCTTATCTACGCGGTAAAAACGTTCGAACAAACGCGCTAAATGTTCTTCGGAAACACCCACGCCATTATCACTAAACGAGAAATACACGAAATCGTCATCTTCACGGTAACAGTTGATATCAATGGTTATTTTGTCGCCTGCATAATTCAGCGCATTATCCATCAGGTTTCTGAAAATGGAATATACCAGTGAGCGATTCCCCTGAATGCTTGTTTCGGGCTGGAAATTGGTCAACACGGTGCATTCTTTCTGCTCGATTTCCAGATGAACATCGTTCAAAACATCCTGAATTACCTCCGATATATTGCAGGGTTCTTTATCAAACAGCCGTTTGGCTTCGTCCATTTTGTTGAGGGTGGAAATATCCTGAAGCAAATCACGTAAACGTTGTGCCTGCTGAAACGACCGCTCTACAAAAAACCGTTGACGCTCTGCATCCATTTCAGGATTTTCAAGAATACTCTCCATATAGCCCAAAATACTGCTTACAGGAGTTTTCAATTCGTGAGAAATGTTTTGTGTCAGGTGTCGTTTCAGCTCGTTTTCGTGTTCCTGAACCGATATATCGTTTATGGAAATTTCGAACGTACTATCCTGAAAGACAATGCACTGTACAGCAAAAACACGACCGCCTTTTTCAACAGTCAGTTTTTTTCGCTTCATCTCGTTGTTTTGCAGACTTAGTTCAATGAACTGATTTATTTCTGAAAATTCCGGCAGACTGAAAATCTGATTGGAACTTTCGCTTTGCTCGTCGGAAAGGATATTGCTGTATTGAATAAAGTGGCTGTTGGCCAAAATCTCCTTTTTCTCTGCCGAGAAAATAGCCAGTCCTTCCTGCGAAATCTGAAGGTGCTTTATCAATTTTTCACGCTCTTTGTTCAATTGTTCTTTAGTTTCCAGTTGCAATTTATAGAGATTTACAATGTTTTTGCTTATTTCGCCAAGCTCGTCGTTTGGGAATTCAATATCTGTGTTGAAATACTCTTCCTTCTCAGCTTTTTGAATGAAAATACGTAGCCGGTCAATTGATTTCGTGAAGTTTCGGGAAATAAAATACAGAACAATTCCGGCTGCAATCAACACCAAAAGCATAAAATACAGGAAGAACGTATTGGCTTTCAGCGTGTGAATAAGGCTTACATTGTATGGTAAAGCACTTCGTACATAGCCTTTGGGAAATCGGTGAGCCAGGTAATAATACTCTTTTCCGGTGGAAACCGAATGGCGGATGGCTTTTCCATTCGGGTTGTAGTTGGCCATTTGTATTTCCGGCCGGTCGGCATGATTTTCTAGTTTCGTTCCTTTTTTCACAAACGAATCGAAGGTTACATCGCCAATGGAATCAATAACTGTTACACGCAAAGTGCTGTCAGGGAATAGTTTGACATATTCTTCCAGCATTTCCCAGTTTGGATTACGTTCCTCAACAAAACGATTGATACTGAAATTATAGGTAGATAACTGCTGGTCGAGCTGATCGGTGCGGAATTCCTTCTCCCGCTGATACTGGAAGAAGCTGATTATGGCAAACATCAAAACGAAGATGCCAAAGAAATAGAGAAATATGCGCCGATTTAAAGTCATAACCCCTAACCCCTAAAGGGGAATTAAATTACTATTGTTTGTTTAAACTCTTGTGAAACGAAAAAATATAATAGAAGCAACTAACTCAATTCCCCTTTAGGGGTTAGGGGTAGTTTCTATTCTTCAAAACAATATCCATATCCCAACCGGGTAACGATATTTTTTCCGTAAGGACCAATTTTTTTGCGCATACGGGTGATATTCACATCAATAGTACGGTCGAGTACTATTACCTCGTCGCTCCATACCCGCGAAAGCATTTCGTCCCGTGAAAAAACACGATTCTTGTTTTCCAAAAACAGTTTCAGTATTTCGAATTCCTTTTTGGTAAACGGAACTTCACCGCCATCGAGTAATACTTTTTTATTCCCTAAGTCCATCTCGAGGGTTTCGTAATTCAGTTTTTCAGCTGCAACCTCATTTTTGACGAGGTTATTGGTACGTCGAATTACAACTTTCACACGTGCCAACACTTCACGAATGGAAAACGGTTTCGAAATATAATCATCCGCACCGATATTAAAGCCTGTCAAACGGTCGGTTTCAGATTCTTTAGCAGTGAGGAAAATAACCGGAATAGTAGCTGTTTTGGGATTTTCACTCATCATACGAGCCATGCGGAAACCGGAAATTTCGCCCATCATCACATCAAGTAACAACAAGTTATATACGGTCAAATCTTTTTTCAGAGCAGCTTCGGCCGAATAAGCCACATCTACCTGATAACCTTCAGTTTCGAGGTTAAACTGCAGAATTTCACACAGATCTTCTTCGTCGTCGACGACCAAAATACGAAATGGAGTCATAGTCAATTAATAATTTACTATTAATAATTAATAATTTTGGACAAAGATACAATTCAGACATTTCCATTGTGTGTAATAACTATTACAAAGATATGACAAAATTTGAAATCTACTGTAAATCAACCATGATAAAACACAAAAGAGGTAAATCAAAAATTTACCTCTTTTGTGTTTTATTGTTTGAGTTAACTATTCTCTTGGAGAATGTTTCAATACTTTTGCATCTATGTAAAAGAATATCTCTTCGGCAATATTACTGCAATGGTCACCAATACGTTCCATTTTACGGAATGCACCGATTAGTTGTAAGCACTCAAATGCTCTATCAGGATTTTTTTTAATATAATCTGCAATAATATGTGCAGCTGCACGGTTTATCTCATCCACCTGATAATCTTCACTGAATATTGCCGAGGCGATATCAGATTTTTCATTTTCAAAAGCTTCAAGACCCTGAGTAAGCATTTTAGTTACCTGATCAATCATTAGCCGTAAGTTTGTATCTGTGATGATTTCAGCATCTAAAATTACCGAAGGATTTGCAATCAATACACCCGAAATCCCATAAGCAAAGTCCGCAATACGTTCCAAATTCGAGTTAATCTTCAGTACGGCAAGTACAAACCGCAAATCTACTGCTACCGGTTGATAAAGGGCAATAATATTTTCACAGAACCTGTCAATTTTCAATTCGTAAGCATCTACTTTTTTCTCACGCATAGATACTTTCTTTGCCAACTCTTTATCAAATGTCAAAATAGCATCTCCTGAATTTGAAACCTGAGAAATTACTAATTTCCACATTTCAGTAACATCTTGTCGGAGTGCAACCAATTCTTGTTCTAAGTGTGTCATATTTATAAGTCTAATTTAATTTTTGCGAAATATCATCTTGTTTCTTTAGTTTTGGGTCGTCTTCAGTTTCAATTTCTGTTTCATTCATAAACTTAACGACGTCTTCTTTATCTTTCATATTTCTTTTTATTAGATAAAGAATTAAGGCAACTGCGCAAACCAAAACGATAATTAAAATAATCCAGTTAGTTTCCATGGTGTTTAATTTTAAAGGTTAATATGATTTTAAGATAAATAGTCCAAATGTACCTTTTCTTATTCCTTCTCAAAAACACTTTCCCATTTTCATTCTCATCTGAAGAAAGTCCCCTTTAGGGGATTTAGGGGCCAATTACCCAAACCTTCCGGTAATATAATTCTGAGTCGATAGTTTTTCCGGATTGGTAAATATCTTAATTGTCTGATCGTATTCAATCAGTTCTCCCAGGTAAAAATAAGCAGTTTTATCGCTCACACGCGATGCTTGTTGCATATTGTGTGTAACTATAATAATGGTATAATCTTTTTTCAGTTCATGAATCAGGTCTTCAATTTTGGCTGTCGAAATAGGATCGAGTGCCGATGCAGGTTCGTCCATCAACACCACTTTGGGCGAAATAGCTAATGCCCGCGCTATGCAAAGCCGCTGTTGCTGACCGCCCGAAAGGGCAAAAGCCGATTTGTTGAGTTTATCTTTTACTTCGTCCCAAAGAGCAGCCGATTTGATAGACTCAATCACCCGCTCTTCGATAAAAGTTTTATCTTTAATTCCATTCACCCGAAGTCCGTAAGCCACATTTTCGAAAATTGATTTTGGAAACGGATTGGGTTTTTGAAACACCATACCAACTTCCTTGCGCAGCTCGTCAACATGAATTCCCGGAGCATAAATATCTTCGCCTTCAATCAACATGGTTCCTGTCATGCGGGTTCCCGGAATCAGGTCATTCATTCGGTTCATGAGACGAAGAAAAGTTGATTTACCACAACCGGAAGGTCCGATCAGCGCTACCACCTCGTTTTTATTCACTTCAAAGTTGATGTTTTTCAGTGCATGAAATTCACTGTAATAAAAATCAACGTTTTTTGCATCAATAGTCAGACCCCTAACATCTAAAGAACCCCTAGCCCCTAAAGGGGAACTTAGGTTAGTGTTGGTTTCTATATTTCTTGTATTCGTCATATTTAGTCTTTAAATTATCAGTTGTAATATTTCTTATTCCCCTTTAGGGGCTAGGGGTTCTTCCTTTAGGGGTTAGGGGTTTTAATTTGTTTTCACCTTCTTTGAAAAGTAGTTTCTCAGTCCATTGGCTAATAAATTCACCAACAACACAATCACAATCAATACCAATGCAGTTCCGTAAGCAATGCCGCGTGAGGCTTCAATATCCGTTCCACTGGTTGAAATTACGTACAGGTGATAAGGCAAAGCCATAACCTGATTAAAAATACTGGTTGGCAGTTTGGGTAAAAAGTAAGCAGCCACAGTAAAGAGAATTGGAGCAGTTTCGCCCGATACACGTCCGATAGAAAGAATCAAACCGGTAATAATATTAGGGAAAGCCATTGGCAAGATAACTTTGCGAATAGTTTGCAGTTTGGTAGCACCCAATGCCAGACTACCTTCGCGATAAGATTGGTCAATTGCCTTTAAGGATTCCTCGGTGGTACGAATCACCAAAGGTAATGAAAGTAATCCCAATGTAAGCGAACCGGCCAGAATGGAATCGCCAAATTTCATGGTGTTTACAAACAAGGCCATGCCGAACAGTCCGAAAACAACCGACGGAACACCACTCAGGTTGTTGGTCATAATACGTATAAAAGTGGCGAGTTTGCTTCCTCCCGCATATTCGTTCATGTAAATACCGGACATGATACCAATAGGAAAACTAAAGATACTACTTCCGGCAACTAAACACAATGTACCTACTATGGCAGGAAAAATTCCACCTTTGGTCATTCCTTCTTCAGGAGCTTTGGTCAGAAAATCCCAACTGATAACGCCAATTCCGCGTATAATTATAAACCCAAGAATTACAAATAAAATAGCCACCACCGAATAACTCATCAGTTTGAAGATGGTGAACGCAACAGCTTGCGATCTGCGTTTAGACCTATCAATACTCTCAGAACCCCTAACCCCTGAAGGGGAATTTACCCCTAGCCCCTGAAGGGGAACTGAATTAGTTTCGTCACTGGAATTATCTTTTCGAGTTTTCATTTTGTAATTGTAAATAATGCTAGCGTTGTTTCTTACTCCCCTTTAGGGGTTGGGGGTCTTTTTTTTAGTTGCTATATTTCTTTTTACCTATAAATTCAATACTGATACTGATTATCATGGTTATTACAAAAAGAATCACACCAAGCATAAACAGCGCCTGATAATGTCCTCCACCAGCTGACGCTTCACCCAATTCGGCAGCAATAGTAGCCGGAATGGTTCGCACAGGTTCGAGCAGGGTATGTGGAATTACTGCAGCATTTCCTGTAACCATTAATACCGCCATTGTTTCACCAATAGCACGACCAATTCCAAGTACAGCAGCCGAAGTTATTCCGGATTTTGAATAAGGTATAATTACTTTATAAATAGTTTGCCAGTGTGTAGCACCCAATGCCAGACTGGCTTCTTTCATAGCACGTGGTACGGTGCGCATAGCATCTTCGGCAACGGTGATAATAGTTGGCAAGGCCATAATTCCCAACACCACACTACCAGCTAAAGCTGTTTCACCAACCGGAAGATTGAATAACTTCTGCAGAAATGGAACAATAATTACCAGCCCGAAGAAACCATAAACTACCGAAGGAATTCCGGCAAGGAGTTCGATAACCGGTTTCAGAATGTTTCGAACACGCATGGAGGCAATCTCTGCCAGATACACTGCCACAGAAATTCCAAATGGTAATGAAAGTAGGATAGCTCCCAAACTCACCCACAATGTTCCGAGTAAAAGTGGTAATAAACCATATTGTGGCGATGGCGAAGCAGTAGGATACCATTCTTTACCCCCGAAAAAGTCTCCGGGATGAAGGTTTTCATGCTTCAGCAACGTTCCGTTGAAGTCCTTTTTAATATAGGAAGTAGGAAGAAAAAGAATAATTCCCGGATGTTTTGCCGTCAGCTCGCTGGCTTTAGCAGGAATATTTTCAAAATTAGATCCGAGTTCAGCTTCAGTATAATATTTCGTCAGATCGCTTAACCGAACCAATTCAATTGCCTCATTTTTTCCACCTACTTCGTCCCAGTTTGATACTTTACCATCAAAAATTTCTTTAATTTCGTAAGACGTTAAATGTTTTACCGGATTAGTTTTGTTTAATGCCAGTTCATACCCTTCTTCGATCACCGGACTGGTGAATAATCCGGAAGCTTCTTTGAAAAGGAATATAATAATCAGCAAAATAGTTATACTGGTAACGCTTCCGCTTATCAGCAATGCACCCTCAACCAACTTTTCAAAAAACCGTTTCACTCTTTTTCAGTTTAAATTCAATGCAAAGAAACAGTAATTATATTAAATCTACATTACGAAGTTGTTACAAAGATGTTACAAGAGAAATATCCGATATGCCTGTATTTTTCTACTATATATATTGTAAGATATTTACTCTATTACAGGCTTTTAAAACAATAAATCATTTGTAATAAGAATGTAACAGGTTTGACAAAACACTGTAATCTTGTCGAAGTTTCTTTGCACCGTGAAAATGAAACAAAACTAAAAACTAATTCAAATTCAATAATTAAATTAAAACAAAATGAAATTAAAAAGTTTAGCAATTATTGCATTAGGTCTGATCTGTTCGACCGTTGCTTTCTCTCAGGAAAAAGTGGACTCATTGGATGTTCACGAACAACGTATTACAAACCTTGAAGATGGGGTAATTCAGTTAAAAAAACTGAAAATAACTGGTTATGTACAGGCACAAATGCAATCTTCTCAGATTGACTCTTCTTTTAGTAAATCAAATGACATGAAAGTTGGTAGTGCTATGTTTGGTCCTGAAAAAGTGATTGGTGGAAACTACAATCGTTTTGGTATTCGTCGTGGTCGTTTAAAAGCCACTTATTCTGATTTTGGCTGTACCGGAGTTTTGGAATTAAACATTCTTGAAACCCCTATTGGTACTAGTGCTGGTGGAACTGCCAGTGGAACTACTGGTGTTTCAGTTAAGACTGCATCTGTAAGTGCATTGGATCCATGGTTAAATATCTTGACTTTAACTGGTGGAGTGTTTGATCGTCCTTTCGGATATGAAGTTGGATATTCTTCATCAAAATTGGAATCTCCGGAACGCTCACGCATTATTCAAACTTTGTTTCCTGATGAGAATGACTTAGGTGTAATGTTTTCAATTCAAGCACCTAAAGGTAATCCTTGGAATGTGCTTAAATTAGACGGTGGTTTGTTTGCAGGTAATTCAATCAGACAAGATTATAAATCTCAAAAAGACTTCATCGGACACCTTAGCTATTCAGATGGTACCTCTACAATGAAATGGGGATTAGGTGCTTCATTGTATGCAGGTTTCAACTATCAAACTTCAAAATATGTGTACAAAATGAATAACGGAGCATTTGCCCGTGATAGTAGCGCATTAGTTGTTGACCCAGCAAGTACTACTACTCCTAAAGCAAATTTAAATTTGAATACAAATAATTTTGCTAGCCGTACATACTATGGCTTTGATGGTCAATTTTTATTGGCATCTGTTGCTGGTTTAACTCAAATCCGTGCTGAATATATTTTTGGAACACAACCAGGTACAGCGGGAAGTTCTGCAAGTCCTAATGGATATGAACCTACAACAATTACCGCAGGTGCAGACACTTATATCCGTAATTTTAATGGTGGTTATGTACATTTTGTTCAAGATATTGCTGATACCAAACACAGTATTACTGTAAAATATGACTGGTACAATCCAAATACTGACATCAATTCAAGTGCTATTGGAACTGCACTAACCGCTGATCAAATTGCTGCAAACGCCAAAACACCAAATACATCAAAGCCTTATATGGCAGCAAGCAAAACAGATATGTCTTATTCTACTATTGGAATTGGATATATTTACCGCATGAACAACAATGTTAAGTTGACGGTTTACTATGATATGGTAAGCAACGGTAATACTATGCTTAAAAAATATATGGCAAACTTAACTGACAATGTGTTGACAGTTCGTATGCAATATAAATTCTAAAATAGTTTATAGTACGTAGTTTATAGTTTATAGAAAAAACAAAAATAAATAGAAACAATATTTTTAAAAGAATAAAAAAAAATGAAAAAACTTATTTTATCAGTAATGATGGTATGCGCAATCGCTCCATCGTTCTATGCTCAGAAATTAAAAGGAAGTGACACTGTATTGCCATTGGCTCAAAAAGAAGCAGAAGCTTTTGGAAAGAAAACCGGTAAATCGGTAACTGTAATTGGTGGTGGTAGTGGAGTTGGTATCGCTGCATTGCTCGAAGGAACAACTGAAATAGCTATGGCATCACGTAGTATGAAATTTGACGAAAAAGCCAAATGCCAGGAAGCCGGTAAATCAATTGTTGAGAAAATTATTGCTTACGATGCATTGGCAGTGGTTATTAACCCTTCAAATGGAGTTGTAAAATTAACTCGTCAACAATTAGAAGATATTTTCACAGGTAAAGTTACTAACTGGAAACAGGTGGGTGGCGCTGATTTGAAAATCACTCCGTATTCACGCGAAACAAGTTCAGGAACGTATGAATTTTTCAAAGAACACGTATTGAAAAACAAAAACTATATGAGTTCAATCTTAAGTATGCCGGCTACCGGAGCTATCATACAGTCTGTTAGTCAGACAAAAGGTGCTATTGGTTATGTAGGATTGGCTTATTTGAATAGTACCGTAAAAGCAGTACATGTTTCATTTGATGGCAAAAACTTCGTTGCTCCATCGATGGCAACAGCTATGAATAAAACATATCCTATCGTTCGTCCTTTGTTTTTCTACTACGAAAAAGCAAAAGAAAAAAACTATTTGCCTCTTGTAAACTTCGTGTTATCAGCCGAAGGTCAGGCAATTGTTGAAAAAGTAGGTTATGTTCCATTGACAAAATAAAAAGCCCCCTAACCCCCTGAAGGGGGAACTAAGAACCGCTATCGAAATTTCGATAGCGGTTTTTGTTTGTGCCTGATTTGTAACACTTTATTCACGAGTCTGTTTTATTGTCGCAATATTATTGCTTTTACTTTGCAAATAAAAAACGACAATGTATAATCAAAAGTTTTATCCTACCATTGTTATTTCCGATGTTCATTTGGGTACCGAACACTCCAAAACCCGCGAACTGGCTGACTTCCTGAAAACTGTAAATTGCAATACACTGATTCTGAATGGTGACATTATAGATGGCTGGCATTTGCAAAAAGGAGGAAAGGGAAAATGGAAAAAAGAACATACCGATTTCTTTAAAATCATCATGAAAATGATGGAAAATCATAACACCCGTGTTATATATATCCGTGGAAATCACGACGATTTTATTGATCACTTAGCTCCATTCGAATTCGCCAATATCTCTATAGAAAAAGATTATGTCCACCAAAGAAACGGGAAACGCTATTATATCGTTCACGGTGATATTTTCGACAATGTTACTTCAAATATGGTTTGGCTTGCTAAATTGGGCGACATTGGTTATACCTTTCTTCTATGGGTAAACCGATTGTATAATATCTATCGGGCTAAAAAGGGGATGCCGTATTTCTCGCTATCGCAAGCCATTAAACAGAAAGTGAAATCAGCTGTATCGTATGTCTCCAATTACGAAAATGAACTGGTGGCACTGGCACGGGTAAAACACTCTGATGGCATTATTTGCGGACATATTCACCAACCGGCCGATAAAATGATTGATGGTATTCATTATCTGAATTCGGGTGATTGGGTCGAAACTATGTCGGCACTGCTAGAGCATGAAGATGGCACCTGGGAGGTATATATGCACAACAATCACATTGCAGCCCAACCGGAAACAATGGAGATTATTACGCTTAATCACCCCACATCTTCCAAAGGGTTGAAAGTAGCTTTCTCAAATAATTTCTTTAATCCATTTTTCTAAAAATTATGAAACGAGCATGAATATGGGTATTCACCAAACGGTATGAAAATCTGACATGCGAGTTCCATACGACCTTAAAAAAATAATTATTAACGTATGAAATACTTATTTGTAGTTCAGGGAGAAGGGCGAGGTCATTTTACTCAAACACTCAGCATGAAAGCCATGCTTGAGCAAAATGGACACGAAGTTGTAGCTGTTATGGTGGGTTGTAGTCCAAAAAGAAAACTGCCGGGCTTTTTCTCGCAGAAAATCAATACAGAGATTATCCGATTTCAGAGTCCGAATTTTTTGCCAACTCCCAAAGGCAAAGGCTCACCACTACTTATAAGTATACTCTATAACCTTTTGTTTCTGCCTGTTTATATTCAGAGCATATTCCGAATTTATTTGACAATCAGAAACAAAAAGCCCGATGTGGTTATTAATTTCTACGAGTTACTGTGCGGTATAACTTACGGAGTATTTGCTCCTAAAGTACCTATGATAAATGTTGCTCATCAGTATTTTTTTTTGACACCGGCATTCAAATACTCAGGTGATAAACAGTTTCAGTTCCGCCTACTAAACTTCTTCTCCCAGCTGACTGCAATTAATTCTCATAAAATTCTGGCACTTTCTTTCCGTCCCACACCATTTTCCAACTACGGCAAAATAAGTATCGTACCTCCATTGCTCCGTGAAGAGGTGTTACATTACAAACCTTCTAAAGGCAACTATATACACGGATACATGCTGAATGTCGGGTATGTTACTGAACTGGAAACCTGGTGTAAATGGAATCTGACGCAGAGTTTACATTTTTTCTGGGATAAAAAAAATGCTGCCCTTGAAGAATCGCCTGTACCGAATCTCACACTTCACAGATTAAGCGATACACTGTTTCTTCAATATATGGCAGGTTGTAAAGCTTACGCTACTACAGGTGGTTTCGAGTCGGTGTGCGAAGCTATGTATCTTCAAAAGCCGGTTTTAATGGTTCCAACTCACATTGAACAGGAATGTAATGTGATTGATGCGCTTTGCTCTGAAGCGGGTGTGGGTGCCGATTATTTTAATCTGGATTTATTACTCCATTTTGCAAAAGATTACAAAACAACCAATGAGTTCAGATACTGGGTACATACGGCCAATTCGATTTTCCTGTTCGAACTCACCCGTCTGTATCCTCAAAATTCCGAAATTCTTGTCGCCTTATAAAAAAAAACGATTTCTTCTTTATTTTGGAAAAGCTGTCTGTGAAGGTGGCTTTTTTATTCTTCACCATTTCAATAATACGAAGACCGTTCATCGTGCTAACGGGGTTCAATTTACAAGTCAGATTAACTGTTACTTTTAGGGCTTCATTATATATATTTTTAATACGTGTTTTCACTCCGTCGACTCTGTTGTAATACAAATTTAATATGTAACATAACTTTAATATGCCTGCTAAAACCCTTATTAGATAAGCAAATACCGCATATTTATACCTTTTTCAAAAGAATATAATTAAGAATTGAGTAAAGTATTTGCATTTATTTATTTTTCAGTATAGGATATAAATCTATATTTGTTTACTTTTATGCTTTTTAGCATGTTTCAGCTTATTTATCGGGTATTTAGTTTGAATATAATAATTAATAAAAATGAATTTATGAAATGTTTTAATTTTTCTTCTGCTGTTTCGAAACGAAACAAATTTTCTTCGGGTTTTAAGTTTTTAGGTATTCTGCTTTTGGTTCTGCTGGTAAGCGGGAAGAGTTTGGGTGCAACAACCGTGACTGTAGGTGGGGGTGCTACAGTTGTAACACCAAATACACCAACTGCAACATGGACTACACCACCTACAGGCGTGACATTTTCAAATTGGTCAAGAGGTTCTGGTGTAACTTGGGCTTCTGCAGCTGATGCATTAAGTGGTTCAAATTTTGCTGCTGCATCTGCTGCTGCTTCATATACTGCTAATACCTTTTATAAGGTTACTATTTCAGCTGATTTAAGCACTTCTTTTACATTGACTGATGCGACTTGGTTAACAGCATTGAGCGGCACTTCCCCAACATGTAGCTTTGAAATTTATTACAAAAATAATGGTGGAACTCTAACTAAATTTGGAAGTTCAACAGGAACAAATACAACAAGTAACTCATTTACTGGTTCAGTTACTGTTACAGCTGGAACATCACTAGAGGTTTTCATGATACCTTTTGTAGCAAAAGCATCTACGACTACAGTAAGATGGAAAAATGGATCAACTTTTACATTAACTGCTAATGCTGCTAATTCCAACGATGCCACTTTATTAGCCATGACCTTAAGTGCCGGTACTTTAGCTCCTACATTTGCCTCGGGTACAACTTCTTATACAGCCACTGTTAGTAATGCAACCAGTTCAATTACAGTAACTCCAACCCGTAATCAGGCAAATGCAACCATTCAGGCTCGCGTAAACGGTGGTACTTATGCCGCTGTAACCAGTGGTAGTGCTTCGGGTTCGTTAGCGTTAAATGTAGGTGCAAACACGGTTGATGTATTGGTAACCGCACAAGATGGAACAACAACTAAAACTTATACAACTACTGTAACCCGTCAGTCGAATGATGCTACCTTGTCAGCCATGAGCATTAGTGCAGGTACATTGTCGCCATCGTTTGCTTCGGGTACTATAACCTATACAGCAACTGTACCTTATACCAGCAGTTCAATAACAGTAACTCCAACACGTAATCAGGCAAATGCAACCATTCAGGCTCGCGTAAACGGTGGTACTTATTCCGCTGTAACCAGTGGTAGTGCTTCGGGTTCGTTAGCGTTAAATGTAGGTGCAAACACGGTAGATGTATTGGTAACAGCCCAAGATGGAACTACTAAAACGTATACCACCACGGTAACCCGTACAGCCGTTGCTACAGATGCTACCTTATCTACGCTTACTTTGAGCACGGGATCTTTATCGCCTTCTTATGCTTCAGGTACCACTTCATATACTGCATCGGTTGGTAATGGAACTGGTGCAATAACTGTTACACCAACACAAACTAATGTTTTTGCTTCGATACAAGTTCGTGTAAATTCGGGAACATACGCTACAGTTACAAGTGGAACTGCTTCAGGAAATCTTTCGTTGAATGTTGGTGATAATCCGATTGATGTGAAAGTTACTGCACAGGATGGTACAACTATTATTACATACACCGTTACAGTTACCCGTGCAGCGGCAGCCGTACCAACTATTTCGGCAGTAGGTACTTTGTCGGCAGTTAGTACAACATATGGTACTGCAAGTGCATCACCTACAAACTTTACAGTTTCGGGTTCGGCAATGAGTGCCGGTATTACGGTTACTCCACCTACAGGTTTTGAAGTTTCAACTACTTCTGATTTTTCATCCAATGTGGGTGATAATGCTTCTCCAATCACCGTTGGTGCTGCCGGAACAATTAATAATACAACTATTTATGTACGTCTGAAAGCTACTGCAACTTATGCCGGAAGTCCTTATGCCGAAAATATAACACTTGTAAGTACAGGAGCTACTCAAGTAGATGTTGCTACTGCTTCAAGTACAGTTTCTAAAGTTGCGTTAACAATAACCGGTTTATCGGGAGTGAATAAACCCTACGATGGTGGAACAACCGCTTCGTTTAGCGGAACAGCCGCATACTCGGGCTTAGTAAATTCCGAAAGTTTCAGCGTATCGGGTTCGCCTACCGCCAGTTTTGCAACTGCTGCCGCCGGAGATGGTAAAACAATAACTATTACAGGATATACTGCACCTTCAACGAATTACACGTTAACAGATCCAACAGTAAAGGGAAATATAACTACAGTTGGTTTGACCATTACCGGAATTAGTGCTGTTAGCCGTGCTTATAATACCACCAACGTGGCTACTTTAACCGGTACTGCTGCTTATGTGGGATTAGTAAACTCAGAAAGTTTTACGGTTAGCGGAACTCCTTCGGCTACATTTGCCGATGCCAATGTTGAAACTGCAAAAGCTGTAACCGTAACCGGATATACCGCTCCTTCGGCAAATTATACCGTAACTCAACCAACAGGATTAACTGCTGATATTAGCAAAGCTAACCAAACAATTACCGGAGTTACTGCTTCTGCCACAAAATATGTAGGCGATGCAGATTATACATTTGCAGCAACTTCTACAACTTCAGCTACCAATGCATTAGCTTATACAAGTTCTTCACCTTCTGTTGCTTCAATTGATGCTTCTACAGGATTAGTTCATATTGTTGCAACAGGTGAAGCTACTATTACAGTTTCTCAGCCGGCTAATGCAAATTATAATGCAGCAACAAATGCTACACAAACTTTGACGGTGATTGTTGCACCAACACTACTTTTAAATGAAGATTTTGAATATGCAGATGCAACTGTTTTAACTGCAACTGCAACTGCCGATCCAACAACCGGTTGGTTAGCTCATAGTGGAAATGGAACTGCAAATATTGATGTTACTGTTCCCGGTTTAACTTTTAATGGTTATGTAGGAAGTGGAAAAGGAGGGGCAGCAAGACTTGATAATAATGGTCAGGATATAAATAAAACCTTTACATCTCAATCAAGCGGGACTGTATATTCAGCATTTATGCTGCAAACACAATCATCTAACTCCGCAGGTTACTTTTTTATGCTAAGTCCTTCTCCTGTTTCTTCAACTTTTTATTCAAGAGTTTGGGTAAATGCTACTGGTGACGGAATTGGAATTAGTGGGTCAAGTGCTCCTACGTCATACATTTCAATAACTCCTGCATCAACAGTTTTTGTTGTGGTCAAACACGATTTCACCACCCATGTATCCAGTTTATATGTCTTAAATACTTTTTCAACAACTGAACCTGCTACTCCAAGTCAGACTTTTACTGAAACAGCTACATCAATAGGTGGTGTGGCTTTAAGACAATATAATGCAGCTCAAAGACAAATAGTTGATGGAGTAAGGGTAACCACTTCTTGGTCTGATTTACCTGTTACTTTTTCAGGCACAGGCGTATGGTCAGAAACTGCTCGATGGAATACAGCTTCAGTCCCTGCAACAACAGACAAAGTTGTTATTAATGGTAATGCAACTATAAACTCAAATATTACAATTAATGATTTAACTATTAACTCAGGTAAATCACTCACTGTAAATCCAGGTCAACAACTCACTGTGTCAACTTCATTTGCTAATAATGGAACTTTGAACATGTTATCCGATGCTTCTGGAACTGCTACCATTATAACACCTGCTACTATCTCAGGTACAGGAACAACCAATGTTCAACAATACCTTTCTTCAGGTCGTAACTGGTATATTAGTAGTCCGGTAAGTGGAGCAACTACTAGTGTATTCTCAGCCAGTGTGGCTCATCCATTATTCTGGTACGATGAAGCACATGGTACTTCTGCACCATGGGCAAGTATAACTAATACGTCTTCAGATCTAACAGTAATGAAGGGTTATGTGGCAAATCTGGCTACCTCAGGCGTGGTAACATTCAATGGGACGTTGAATACAGGTTCACAATCCATTTCAATTAATCGTACAGCCGGTCAGACTAAAGAAGGCTTTAACTTAGTGGGTAATCCATATCCATCGTACTTAGATTGGGATCAGATTAATAAAACCGATTTATTGACATCAATCTGGTATCGTACCAAAACAGCCGGCGGAGCTTATACTTTTGATACATACAACTCGTTGGGCGGTCAGGCTACCGGAAACGGAACCAAACTTGTAACCAAACTGATACCACCTATGCAGGCATTCTGGGTACGTGTGGATGCAGGTAAAACTCAGGCTACAGTTTCAGTTGACAACAACAAACGCAGTCATGCAGATAATGGTACTAATGGATTCAAATTGAAAAATGTAAATACACAGCCTGTAGTTCATCTTCAGGTATCCAACGGCGTAAATGCCGATGAAACTATTATCTATGCTAATCTGAATGCATCAAACAGTTATGATGGATATGATTCACCAAAAATGTTCAGCAATTCATCAGTTCTTGCCGAGATTTATACGGTAGCAGGTAGCGAGGATTTAGCAATAAACGGATTGAATACCATACCTTTTGATGCCGAAATGCCTCTTGGATTCAACACGGTAACAGCCGGAACTTATTCGCTGAAAGCTTCCCAGTTCAATAACTTTGAAGCAGGAACAAGGATTATTATCAAAGATTATTTGGATAAAAACAATCCGGTTACTACCGATTTGAGCGATGGAACCAGTTATTCATTTAGCTCGGATGCAACGTCGAATAATACAAGCCGCTTCACATTGATTTTCAAAGCACCTTCAGTTGCAACAGGTATTAATTCGGGATACAACACAAATGTATGGATTTCGACCAATGCAAACGGTCAAATATTGATTAATGGAAATGCTAATGCAGGAACTACGGTTGCGGTTTACAACGCTATAGGTCAGAAATTAGTTTCAGGCTCACTTAGTTCAACTACTAAAGTATTGGGTACTCAATTTGCTCCCGGAGTTTATATGGTATCTGTAACAAATACAGGTAAAACTGTAACTCAAAAAATAATTATTCACTAATTTCAATTAACCTATAAATCCTTCAACTGAGTTTCAGTTGAAGGATTTATAATAAAAAAACAACACGATGACTAATAACACAAAACAGCTGTATATCACACCTCAAATTGAGCTAATTGACTTGGATAATGAAATCGCACTTCAATTGGAATCGCTACCTCCCAAAGCACCTGGAGAAGCACATTTAAATGCTCCTGAGTATTTCAATAACGATCCGTTCAAAGCAAACCAGGCTTAGCATAATTAATCCCCGACAAATTCATTTTTTGTCGGGGATTTTTGTTCAGTCTCTTCATCTAATATATTTCAAAGTTCCTACCACTTCTGATCACAATTTCTCGCCAGTGTCGAAAGTATTTTTGTAATTTTCAACCAAATAATATCCATTAAACGAAAAACTTTCATAATAGATTCACTAATATGTCTTTCCCTGAAATAGCTTGACCAAAAAAGTCAAGAACAAAAATGGAAAAGCA
>JBAXPM010000024.1:0-44570 GCA_037132235.1 Paludibacter sp. | reverse complement strand
AGAAAGGTGGTCAATTTCATCCGGAGAAGGCGGGCGTTTTGATCCGGAATATCCACATTAGAACAGATTTTAAAAAATTCCGAATATCCAAAAACACTTAAAAATCAGTTAAGTATGGTGTACCGAAATGCAACCAAACTGAAATATCTGATTGAACAATTGCTTGATTTCCGAAAAGTTGAAGTTGGTAAACTTGTTGCATCGTATCGAAAAGTTGAACTGAACAAGTTTGTAAAAGAAGAAGTCGATCATTTTGATTTTATTTTGAGAGATAAAGGATTAGACTTACTTTATGATTTAAAAAAAGAAAGTATAAACACCAATATCGATACCGAAAAAACAGCTAAAATAATTTTCAATCTGTTATCAAATGCTGTAAAGTACACTAAACAAGGGTATATTGAGATAGGTATTGATACTTGTGAAATGGGTAATCCTGCAAAAGAGTTTGCTAAAATCTGGGTTAAAGATACAGGGATTGGTATTAAAAATGAAAAAATTGACCGGATTTTTGACCGCTTTTTCAATGATTCACAAAGTGCTACCGATAGTAGTTATGGCATTGGACTTTCGCATTGTAAAGATTTGATTGAAGTTATGAAAGGCAGTATTACTGTTGAGAGCATACAAGGCAATGGCTCAACCTTTACAGTATATTTACCAATGGAGTTGGATAAAATCGAACAGACAATTGAAGCTATTCCGGCAATAAAAAATAAAGTAATTAAAGAGAATTTTACAGATAATAATGAAGAAATCACTGCTGTGAAACTTACTAAGCTTCAAACAGTATTAATTGCCGAAGACAATCCTGAAATGAGAGAATACATCAAAAGTTGTTTGTCAGAGCAATATAATATTCTTGAAGCCGAAAATGGAGCTGATGGTTTTGATCTTTCAAAGAAAAAAATGCCTGACCTTATTGTGAGTGACTATGTGATGCCAATAATGAATGGAATTGAATTTTGCGAGAAGATTAAAACCACACTTGAAACAAGCCATATACCGGTTATTCTTCTTACTGCACGAACAGATAACGAAATAAAACTTAAAGGTTTAGAAACAGGTGCTGACGATTATATTTCAAAACCTTTTGAAACGGATTATTTACTTACTAAAATTAGAAGTTTAATAAAAAATCGCGATTCATTACGTCAATTATTTCAAAATAATATTGTTTTTGAACCGTCAAAAATAACAGTTACATCAACAGATGAGAAGTTTTTAAATGATTTGATGAAAGAAATTGAAAAGGGAATCCCTGATTCTGATTATACAGTTGATAATCTTGAGAAAGAAATGTCTATGAGCCACGCCAAATTCTATAACAAAGTAAAAAATCTAACAGGGCTTTCCGGCAAAGAATTACTTCAAGACTTCAGATTAAAACGTGCAGCACAAATTATTACAGAGAATGATGTTAGTGTAGCTGATGTTTGCTATATGGTTGGTTTTTCAGATCCAAAGTATTTTAGTGCTTGTTTTAAAGCAAAGTTTAAAGTTACACCTACGGAATATAAAGCAAACTACAAAAATGGTTCTTCTCAACAGTAACATTGTATATTATATTCTTAAAAACTTCCTGTCACCTGTCAGGAAGTTTACCCTTCGTTTCGTTTAAATTTAAACGACGTTTCTCATTATTTTCATTCAATTTTTCTTCAAAACCTGGCGTGAACCTGGCGTAATAAAAAAAGACACCCACACAATGAAGTGTAAGTGTCTGATTTCAAGGGGTGGGCCCAACTGGGCTTGAACCAGTGACCCCCTGATTATGAGTCAGGTGCTACTAACCAACTGAGCTATAGGCCCGGTTTTCATCCGGATTTCTCTTTCAGAAAGCGAATGCAAAAGTAATCAATTTTGTAATACTGCAAAAATTATCAGTCTGTTTTTTTAATGCTGTTTCTGTTTTTTTGCTTCAAATCCGCATAAAAAGTATATTTTTGCAGACTTTATGTATAAAATAATTCTGTTATGACTTCAAATCAAACCTCTTCAAAACATCCAAAAGGACTTTATTTCGTTTTTGCCACAGCCATGTCAGAGCGTTTCAGCTATTACGGTATGCGCGCTATTTTCACGCTGTATCTGATTAAAGCATTACTGATGGATAAGCAGTTAGCTTCGGCTATTTATGGCAATTACACCGGACTGGTTTACCTTACACCACTTATCGGAGGTTATGTAGCCGACCGCTATCTGGGTATGCGTCGCTCCATTTTGTGGGGTGCCGTGTTGATGATTATCGGGCAGCTTTTTATGTTTAGCAGTGCGCTGTATTTTGAAAACGGTGAATTTGCACGCTGGTTTATGTACACAGGACTGGCAGCACTGATTTTCGGAAATGGTTTTTTCAAACCTAATATTACCACTATCGTTGGAAGTCTGTACGAAAAAGGTGATATCCGACTCGACTCAGCTTATACCATTTTTTATATGGGTGTAAATGTCGGTGCTTTTATTGCACCGTTGCTTTGCGGTTTCTTTGGTGATACCGGCAATCCTGCTGATTTTAAATATGGTTTTCTGGCTGCTGCGATTGGGATGATGCTCAGTCTGATTTTGTTTGTGGGTTGGAAAAGCAAGTATCTGATTGGTCCGGATGGTGAGCAACTGGGAATTGAACCCACAGGAAAGAAAGGCAATCATATAAGTGAGAATGCTTCTGTCGAGCCAAAGAGTTCTAATCAAAAAGCTACAGAATTAGTGGCATGGGTAGCCGGAGCAGCAGGTTTGTTTTGCATTTTCTTATTTGGTTTTCACTTTGACATGATTGGTGCGTTGATTTTCTCTGTGTGTATTATCATTCCTGCCTTTGTTATTTCGGATAAGTCACTCACAAAAATAGAACGTGAACGCATTTGGGTTATCTATATCATTGCCTTTTTCGTTATTTTCTTTTGGTCGGCATTTGAGCAGGCGGGTGCGTCGCTCACCTATTTTGCCGACGAGCAAACCGACCGTAACATCTTGGGATGGACGATGCCGGCCAGTTATTTCCAATCGTTTAATCCGGTGTTTATCGTATTGCTGGGTATGTTGTTCTCCAATCTTTGGATATGGTTGGGGAAAAAGAATTTGGATCCTGCTTCACCCGTAAAACAGGCAATGGGATTATTCTTCCTTGCCCTTGGTTATCTGGTAATTGCTTTTGGAGTGAAAAACGTAGCTCCGGGCATGAGAGTAAGTATCCTATGGTTGACAGGTTTGTATTTTATTCATACCATGGGCGAATTGATGCTGTCGCCTATCGGGCTGTCGATGGTAAATAAACTTGCTCCGGTGCGCTTTGCCTCACTGTTGATGGGAGTTTGGTACATGTCAATGGCTACTGCCAATAAATTTGCCGGTATGCTCAGCGGATTATACCCCGAAGCAGGAAAACCCAAATTCATTTTCGGAATTCAGATTGTATCACTCTACGATTTCTTTATGTTGTTTGTTGTGATTGCGGGTGTGGCTTCAGTTATACTGTTTTTACTATCGAAACGATTGCAAAAGCTGATGCACGGGGTAAAATAAACCAGTAGACAAGTAAACGAGTTGACAAGTTAATTGGTGTTTACTTGATTACTTCTTTTGGCTTCAATTCAATCACTTCCAGATTCTGAATTTTCTCACCATCAATTTCGATGCGTACAAGTGTTTGAACTTTATGAAAGCCCTGTTTACCTGCTGCTCCGGGATTGATATGGAGTAAATCGAGCGATTTATCGTATTTCACTTTCAGAATGTGTGAATGTCCGCAAATGAACAACTTGGGTGGTTGCTGATAAATGCCGGGGCGTACCATCGGGTCATAATTGCCCGGATAACCACCAATGTGTGTGAGCCAAACTTTAACATCTTCGCACATAAAGCGATTGTGCTGTGGCAACTGGATTCGGATATCATAGCCATCTATATTTCCCCACACGCCCCGAAACGGCTTAAAAGCTTGCAGCTTGTTGAACACATCGAGAGATCCGATATCGCCGCAATGCCACACTTCGTCACAATCGGCAAAATGTTCAAAAACACGTTCGTCGAGCAATCCGTGTGTATCAGAAAGTATCCCGATTCGGGTCATAGATGAGGAATAAGTCGTTAATAATACTGCAAATTTAATAAAAATCCGGCACAAACTCATCTTGTCAAATACTACAAGTCGCTTTGGCTGCTTATAATAAGAGTTTATTGCCTGATTTTCCACATTTTGTTTATATGCCTATTTTCGTTATTTTTGTACAAATTTTGGCTCTGTTGAATGAAAGAGAAAAACACTAATTTCAAATCGTTCTTACAGAAAATGCGATTCAAATATCGTGTTTCTGTATTGAATGAAAACACACTTGAGGAAGCCTGGCATGTTCGCTTGTCACGGTTCAATGTGTTCCTTTTTGGTTGGTCATTGTTTATTCTAACGTTTGTAATTCTCACCGTACTGATTTTTACAACTCCAATTGCCCGATATCTACCGGGTTATGGAGAATCGGGTAACCGTTCGAGCATTATTGCCGAGTCAATGCGTGCCGATTCACTCTTTCAACAAATTGAACTTCAAGAAGGTTACACCGATATCGTCAAAGAAATTATCAATGGTAGAACAAAACCGGATTCTATCGCTTCACTCGACTCAATAGCATTAAAAGAAAGAGCTAAAGTATTGTTGGAAAAGTCGAAACGAGAGAAAAAATTTTGTGAAAAGTTTGAGCAGGAAGAAAAATTCAACCTTGCCAGCATAGACACAAAACCAACCGAGAACACTTATATTTTCTTCCGTCCGACCCGTGGTGTGATTTCGTCGTCGTTCAGTTTGGCGGAACATCAATACGGAATTTTTATGATTACATCTCCCAACGAAAGTGTGATGAGTGTTCAGGATGGAACAGTGGTTTATGTGGCATTTACGTTCGATTTTGGATATGTGATTCAGGTACAGCACGAAAATAATTACCTTTCGATTTATAAAAACAATACCCGTTTGATGAAAAAAGTGGGCGATGTTGTGAAAGCAGGTGAATGTATTGGAATAACCGGCGATGCTTCGGGTAAAAAAGCCGGTTCACAATTCTACTTCGAACTTTGGAAGCAGGGAAAACCTGTTGATCCGGAGGAGGTAATTATTTTTTGACCCCTAAATCCCCTAAAGGGGACTTTAAAATTTCATGACAGAAAATAAAAAACAAATTGCCATATTAGGTTCGACCGGTTCCATTGGGACACAGGCACTGGAAGTCATTTCTGAAAACGATTCGTTGTTTGAAGTGTATGCGCTGACAGCTAACAATAATGTCGATTTATTGATAGAACAAGCCCGAAAACACAAACCCGAAATGGTGGCTATCGGCAACGAATCGCATTATCAAGCCCTTAAAAATGCGTTGTCTGATTTACCAATAAAAGTATTTGCGGGAGCAGATTCCATAGCTCAGTTGGCCGAAATGCAACCTGTTGATATTGTGCTGACTGCTATGGTTGGTTATTCGGGATTGAAACCAACCATGAGTGCCATCAAAGCCGGAAAGAAAATTGCGTTGGCCAACAAAGAAACGCTCGTAGTAGCCGGCGAATTAATTTGTGAACTGGCTGCGCAATATCATTCAACGATTATTCCTGTTGATTCCGAACATTCGGCTATTTTTCAGTGCCTTGCCGGTGAAGGTAACAATCCGATTGAAAAACTGATTTTAACTGCTTCGGGCGGCCCTTTTCGCACAAAAACCATGCACGAACTGGAACACGTCACTAGTGCACAGGCACTGAAACACCCAAACTGGGACATGGGAGCTAAAATCACCATCGACTCGGCCAGCCTGATGAACAAAGGCTTTGAAATTATTGAAGCAAAATGGCTTTTTGGCGTTTCTCCCGAACAAATTGAAGTGGTGGTACATCCGCAATCTATTATACATTCGATGGTGCAGTTTGTCGATGGTTCTATTAAGGCACAGCTCGGCATGCCCGATATGAAAATGCCAATTCAATATGCATTCACTTATCCCGAGCGACTGAAAACCAATTTTCCACGGTTTGATTTCAATGTATGTTCGCAGTTCACCTTCGAACGACCTGATACAGAGCGTTTCAGAAATCTGGAATATGCCTATTATGCAATGAACAGAGGTGGAAATATGCCCTGTATTCTGAATGCTGCCAACGAGGTGGTGGTGGCTGAATTTTTAAAAGATAAAATCGGATTTTTACAAATGAGCGATATTATTGAAGATGTGATGGAGAAAGCTGATTTTATTGCCAAACCAAGCTATGAGGATTATGTGAAGACTGATGCAATGGTGCGGATTCTGACAAAAGAATTGATTAAATAAATCAATGGAAATCCCTAAAACCGAAGGCATTAAATATGCCGGTTCAAAGTTAAAGTTACTGCCTTTTATCTTTGAAATGGTGTCGGGATTGGAAGGAATTGAAACGGTGCTGGATGGCTTCAGCGGTTCTACACGGGTTTCGCAGGCATTTGCACAGCTCCGTTACACCACTACTTCAAACGATATTTCGGTATGGTCGGAAGTTTTTGCAACCTGTTACCTGATTTCGGAAAAACCGAATGCATATTATAAAGAAATTATTGATTATCTGAACAACCTGACAGGCGTTGATGGTTGGTATACACGAAATTATGGTGGTGCTGAAACTGAAATTAAAAAACCGTTTCAGCTTAAAAACACCCGAAAACTGGATGTAATCCGCGAAGAAATTGAACGATTGAATTTGCCGTGGGAAGATAGGTGTGTGCTACTCACCAGTTTGATTTACGCGTTGGACAAAGTGGATAATACATTGGGGCATTATGTGGCCTATCTTTCAGATTGGTCGCCCCGCTCATACAACGATTTGGTATTGAAACTTCCACATCGGTTCAGTTTGGAGAAAAAGCACCGTGTAATTCGTGACGACGTGTTCAATACGGTGAAAACCAATAGGTTCGATTTGGTGTATTTCGATCCGCCTTATGGTTCGAACAACGAGAAAATGCCACCAAGCAGAGTACGTTATTCAGCATATTATCACTTGTGGACTACGATAATTAACAACGACAAACCGCAACTGTTCGGTAAAGCAAACCGCCGCGAGGATAGCCGTGACGATTGCTGCGGATCGGTTTTTGAAGAGTTTCGTAAAAATGATTCCGGTGAATTTCTGGCAATGGAAGCATTACGGAAGCTAATAAATGAAACAAATTCACGTTATTTATTGTTGTCATACAGTTCGGGCGGACGTGCTACCAGAGAACAATTACTGAAAATAATTTCCGATGCAGGGAAACTGCTGGAAGTTAGACAAATTGATTATAAAAAAAACGTCATGAGCAATATGCGTTCCACCAGCGAATGGATAAACTCAGAAGGGAAACACAATGAATATCTTTTTTTAATGGAGAAGTAATAAAAAACAAATAAATAACTAAGCAACTAAACAGTTAAACATTTTATATGGAAACATTCCTGATCCGGGCTGCACAGCTCATTCTTAGTCTCTCGATTTTAGTGGTTCTTCACGAATTCGGGCATTTTGCCTTTGCACGCTTGTTCAAAGTTCGTGTAGAAAAGTTCTATATGTTTTTTAATCCCCGTATTTCACTTATTCGTGCTAAAAAAATAAACGGTAAATGGGACATCAAACTATTTGCCAAAAATATTCCAGCCAATGAGCGTCCGAAACTGAGTGCAAACGGCGATGAAATCCTCGATGCTAAAGGTAAAACGGTATTTGAACAAATTCCTGCCGATGAATTACCTGAAGGTGACTGGCGTCGTTATCCTGAAAGTACTGAATGGGGAATTGGCTGGTTGCCGCTTGGTGGTTATTGTTCTATTTCCGGCATGGTTGACGAGACTAAAAGTCTTTCTCAAATGGCTTCAGAACCACAACCATGGGAATATCGTTCGCGCTCCGTTTGGCATCGATTGCCTATTATTATTGGTGGCGTTTTTGTAAATTTCATTCTGGCAATGGTTATCTATTCAGCCGTTCTGTTCACCTGGGGCAAGGATTATATACCGCTTTCAAATGCAAAATACGGCTTGCAGTTTTCGCAACTTATGATTGAAAACGGTTTTGCTAACGGAGATCTCATAACAAAAATTGATGGCGTAACGGTAGAAAATCACCAGGATGTTGTAAATTTAATTCTATATCAAAACCCTAAAACGATAACTGTTTTGCGGAAAAATCAAACCATTGATATTAAATTGGATGGCAATATTTCGCTTCATGAACTTGTAAAACGGAAAGAAACCAGCTTAATTTCAATTCGTCAGCCCTTTGTTATTGATCAGGTCATTGCAGGTTCTCCTGCCGAAAAAGCCAAACTTCAATCGGGCGACAGCATTACCGGGATAAACGGAAAACCTCTGTTCATTTATCAGGATATTGCAGCAGAATTGGATGCTTCACGCAACATGCATATCAACCTCAACTATGTGAGAAAGGGAAAAACTATGCAATCAGAGATTCAGCTTACAAGTGATGGTAAACTTGGAGTTGGTTTACTTCCACCTTATAATTTCCTGAAAGTAAAACATATAGAATATGGAGTGTTGGCTTCAGTTCCTGCCGGCATCAGTTTAGGCTGGGAAACGCTAACGAGCTATGTCAAAGGTTTTAAACTTGCATTTACAAAAGAAGGTGTAAAACAAATGGGTGGCTTTGGAGCTATTGGGAAAATGTTTCCTAAAGTGTGGGACTGGCAGATTTTCTGGTCAATGACGGCGTTATTATCTGTTATTCTGGCATTTATGAATTTCCTGCCTATTCCTATGCTCGATGGCGGATATGTTTTGTTTCTGATTTACGAGATGATTACCGGCAAGAAACCCAGCGACAAATTTATGGAATATGCTCAGACTATCGGCATGGTTCTGCTCTTTGGATTGCTGCTTTATGCCAATATGAATGACCTTTTCAAATCGATTTTTTAAATAACTAAATGAAACCTACAGCACTTTGTTATCCAAAATGCGGCACTTGTCAGAAAGCCGAAAAATGGATGAAAGCAAACGGAATTGACTATACATATCGTCCGATAAAAGAGGAAAATCCAACGAAAGAAGAACTCAAAGTTTGGATTACCAAAAGTGGACTTCCAATATCAAAGTTATTCAATACCAGCGGATTGCTTTATAAAGAATTCAACATGAAAGACAAAGTGAAAACCTTGTCGGAAGATGAATTAATGGACATTCTGGCTTCAAACGGATTAATCGTAAAACGTCCGATTTTAGTAGCCGGAGATAAAGTTTTGGTAGGCTTCAAAGAAGATGAATGGAAAGCAACCTTAGGCTGATATGAAGAAAACTATAGCCTACAATCCGCTTTCGATGCCCACCTACGTGATGGCAAAACCGAATGGTTCAAGTTGCAACCTGAACTGCTCGTATTGCTATTATCTGGAAAAAGCTCGGCTTTACGAGAATCGTAAAAACCTGCAAATGAGCGACGAAACGCTCGAAAAATACATTGAAAGTTATATTCAGGCACAGCCCGTTCCCGAAGTGCTGTTTACCTGGCACGGCGGTGAAACCCTGTTACGCGATATTTCCTTCTACCGAAAAGCCATTTCATTTCAAAAGAAGTACGGACGCGGCCGGAATATCGACAATGTGCTTCAGACAAACGGCACGCTGCTCACCGACGAATGGTGTAAATTTTTCAAAGACAATAATTTTCTGATTGGAATTTCAATTGACGGACCGGAACACTGCCACGATGTGTATCGCAAAAATAAAGGTGGAAAAGACACTTTTCAGCAGGTAATGAAAGGAATTGAACTGCTGCAAAAACATCAGGTTGAATTCAACACGCTATCGGTTATCAACAACTACAACGTCGATTATCCGCTGGAAATTTATAATTTCTTCAAGGAAATTGGCACAAAATACATGCAGTTCTCGCCTATTGTTGAGAAAATCACTCAAAGCAGACCGGATGGGCTGAGTCTTTTGCCGCCCGACGGAGAAGGCAGCGATGATGCGGTGTTGGCTCCATGGACTGTGGATGCGAAAAAATTCGGACAATTTTATATCAGCATTTTCGACGAATGGCTTAAGAAAGATGTGGGTCAGTATTATATCCAGCTTATTGATGCAGCTTTGGCTGGTACTGTAGGACAAATGCCGGGAGTATGTATTTTTGGTGAAACCTGCGGACATGCCACTGTTATGGAGTTTAATGGCGATATGTATGCCTGCGACCATTATGTTTTCCCTGAATATAAAATTGGTAATATCAAGACTCACAGCATTTACGAAATGGTTTTCTCACCCAAACAGCTTCGTTTTGGTGCCGACAAACGCGATACACTTCCAACCCAGTGCCGTCAGTGCGAATTCAAAAAACTCTGCAACGGCGAATGTCCCAAAAACCGCATAATCAAGACCAAAACCGGCGAACCCGGTCTGAACTACCTGTGCGAAGGATATTATGCTTTCTGGAAACACTCGCAACCTTACATGGAATTTATGGCTAATGAACTATTCTTCAAACGCGCTCCAGCCAATGTGATGGAGTGGGCAAAAACACGGAAATAGATTTCCAAAATACTCAAATAGAAAAACTTCCGGCTGAAAAGAAAATTCTCTTCAGCCGGAAGTTTTTTAATCACTTGTCACTAATCGTTAATCACTAGTAACGATAATGTTCCGGTTTGTAAGGTCCTGCAGCATCCACGCCAATGTAAGCGGCTTGGTCTGGAGTAAGAACAGTCAGTTTCACACCTAATTGTTCAAGGTGCAAGCGTGCCACTTCTTCGTCCAAATGTTTCGGCAAACGATAAACATCAACCGGATAATCCTTGGTATACAATTCAATCTGAGCCAGCGTTTGGTTGGTAAACGAATTACTCATTACAAACGATGGGTGACCGGTGGCACAACCGAGATTCACTAAACGACCGTCGGCAAGCAACAGCACACTGTGTCCGTCAGGGAAAACATATTTGTCAACCTGCGGTTTGATATTTACCAGTTTAATGCCCGGATATTTTTTCAGTTTCTCAACCTGAATTTCATTGTCGAAGTGTCCTATGTTGCAAATAATTGCACCATCTTTCATTTTCGCGATATGCTCAATGCGGATAATATCCTTGTTTCCGGTAGTGGTAACATACAAATTGCCTTCTGCCAGGGCATCTTCCACTGTAGTAACTTTGAAACCTTCCATCGAAGCCTGAAGTGCACAAATCGGGTCAATTTCAGTCACGATAACGCGTGCACCATAAGCCAGCATTGATTTGGCACAACCTTTACCCACATCGCCATACCCGCATACTACCACCACTTTACCGGCAAGCATCACGTCAGTAGCACGTTTGATACCGTCGGCCAACGATTCGCGGCAACCGTACAGGTTATCGAATTTCGATTTGGTAACCGAGTCGTTCACGTTGAAAGCAGGGAACAGCAGCGAACCTTCTTCCAGCATCTGATACAAGCGGTGAACACCGGTAGTGGTTTCTTCAGAAACACCACGTATTCCCGGAATCATGCGACCCCAGATACCATTATCTTCTACCAAAACATCTTTCAGAATGGCGTATAACAAGCGTTCGTCGTCAGTTCCGGCCGATTTATCAAGTACTGAAGCATCTTTTTCGGCAGCGCCACCCACGTGAATCATCATGGTAGCGTCACCGCCATCGTCCACAATCACAGTTGGGCCGTTGTGACCTTCGAAAGTCAAAGCCTGAAGCGTACACCACCAGTATTCTTCCAGTGTTTCGCCCTTCCATGCGTAAACAGGAACTCCGGCAGCAGCAATAGCAGCAGCAGCATGATCCTGCGTTGAATAAATGTTACAGCTGCACCAGCGCACCTCTGCACCCAGCTCAACCAATGTTTCAATCAGTACGGCAGTTTGAATAGTCATGTGAAGTGAACCCATAATGCGAGCACCTTTCAATGGTTTTTGCTGACCATGTTTTGCACGTAATGCCATCAAACCCGGCATTTCTTTTTCGGCCAACTCTATTTCTTTGCGACCAAATTCGGCCAACGACATATCGGCAACTTTGTAAGCTAAAGTGCTGAATAATTCCATTTTACTCATGTATTATAGTGTTTATTATTATTTCAAAAATCGGACTGCAAAGATACGATAAACTAATCAAAATATATTCGGTTTGACTCATATTTATACAATCAGTACGACAGAATTTTGTATCTTTGTTCATTGTTCATAATCAGACAGATAGAAATGTTCGTTGATATTCACACCCATAAATCCAACAAATCTGAATTTCCTTCTATCCGGAATCTTGCTTTTCAGGAAGCTATAATTGTTTTTTCTTCGCCTGAAAATGGATTATTTTCTATCGGAATTCATCCATGGAATGCTCATGAATTTTCTGATAACGATTTTTCTGAATTAAGGAAATGGCTGACTGACAGCAGGTTTGTTGTCATTGGTGAATGCGGATTGGATAAAAATAGTGAAGCAGTACTTGAATCGCAAATTTCGGTTTTCAAAAAACACATTATTCTTTCCGAGGAATTTCAGAAACCCTTGTTAATCCATTGCGTAGGCTGTTTCAATGATCTGATGATGCTACGAAAAGAAATGAATCCAAAGCAACTCTGGATTATTCACGGCTTTCGCGGAAAGCCCGAACTGGCTCAACAGATATTAAAATCCGGTTGTGCTTTGTCTTTTGGCGAGTATTTCAATGAAGAATCAGTACGCCTCACTCCTATTGATAAACTTTATGTTGAAACCGATGAAAGCAGCCTGCCTGTTGAAGAAATATACGGCAGGATAGCCACAGTCAAAAACCTCTCTCCTGAACTTTTGACAGCTGGAGAAGTTTTATATAATCAATTTATTACTACCGGATAAATTCAACTGACTATTTTCGGTAATTTTGCCTCTGTTGGCAATTATTAATTATTCATTTTTATTTATTAATCGCTTATTATGTATCTTTGCGTTCTTAAAATTCACACAAAACCAGTTTCATGAAACGAGCATGAGTGCGAACATTCACCAATGACAGTGAAAATCTCACATGCGAGTTCCATACGACCTTTAAAAATCAATTATTTACATATGAAAAAATTAAGCATCCTTTTCATTTTCAGCATAACATTAAATTTAGTTTCGGCACAGGGCATTTCCATGATGCAGCTTCGTAAGTTAACGGATGCTCTTTCAGCCATTTCCTACAATTATGTCGACAGCATTAACGACAAAAAACTGATTGAAAGTACAATTTCATCTGTATTAAAAGAACTTGACCCGCACTCAACATTTATTCCGAAAGAAGAGATTGACCGTGTTCGTGAACCGTTGGTTGGCAGTTTTTTTGGTATTGGAATCCAATTTCAGCAAATGGAAGATACAATTATGGTAATTCAGACCATTGCAGGTTGTCCTGCTGAAAAAGTGGGAGTTTTACCCGGTGATCGTATTGTATACATTGACAATCAGCTTGTTGCCGGTGTAAAAATACAAACATCAGATGTATTCAAAAAGCTGCGTGGACCGAAAGGAACAGAGGTGACCATAAAAATTCGTCGAGGTTCTAAACCGGAGTTACTGGAATTTAAAATTATCCGCGATAAAATTCCGGTTTACAGCGTGGATGCCAATTATATGATTGACAAAAATATTGGGTACATCAAAATCAATAGTTTCGGGGCTAAAACTATGCAGGAATTTCAAACGGCATTTGCCAATTTGCAGAAAAAAGGCATGAAACATCTGATTGTGAGTTTGCAGGGCAATGGTGGCGGATATCTGAATACAGCTCAAATGCTCGCTGACGAGTTCTTATCCAAGAATAAACTTATCGTTTACACCAAAGGTTTAAATCAACCTAAGAAAGTGGAAAGTGCCACTGCCCTTGGTGGTTTCGAAACCGGAAAACTGATTATTTTGGTTGATGAATACTCTGCTTCGGCCAGCGAAATTGTTTCGGGAGCATTACAGGATTGGGACAGAGCTATTATTGTTGGTCGTCGCACATTTGGAAAAGGGTTGGTGCAAAATGAATTTCAGTTGATTGACGGTTCGGTAATGCGACTGACCATTGCCCGTTACTATACACCTTCAGGCCGATGTATTCAGAAATCGTATAAAGGTGGTTATGAAAAATACGAACATGATCTGGCTGACCGATTTAAAAAAGGTGAATTTCTACATGCCGATAGCATTCATTTGCCTGATTCGCTAAAATTTCAGACATTAAATCTGAAACGAACCATTTACGGTGGTGGTGGTATTATGCCAGATATCTTTGTTCCGCTCGACACCATGCAATTTACTAATTTTTACCGGAAAGTGGTAGGCAAAGGAGTTGTAAATAAGACTGTTGTTCAATACATTGACAAAAACCGTGAGAATCTGAAACAGAAATTTCCAACTTTTGAAAAATATAAAAAAGAATTTATGGTTGATGAATCATTTATGAATCAACTTATGAGCAATATTGAAAAAGAAAAAATCAAAGTTGATTCAGCCCAGTTAGCACTATCCAAACCACTTATTAAGCTTCAGTTAAAAGCTCTGATTGCACGTGACTTGTGGGAAATGAATGAGTTCTATCAAATTATGGATGCCGACAATGAATCGTTGCAGAAAGCGGTTGAAATTCTTCAAACTCCGGGAGCTTACGAGAAAATACTTAAATAGTTCAATGTTTCGTGTTCATCGTTTCGTGTTTGCAAAACATGGAACACGAAACGCCAAACATGGAACATGATAACTTATCTTCAAACCCATTGGATCGAAATTGTCGGGGCTATTCTGAGTTTGATCTACCTCTACCTGTCTATTAAGGCAAAAGTAAGTCTGTGGTTCTTCGGAATTATCTCGTCGCTGTTTTACATCGTGGTATTTTATCAGACTAAGTTTTACGCCGACATGAGTCTCCAGTTTTACTATGTGTTTATAAGTATTTACGGCTGGACACATTGGACACATGGCAAATCGGGGAAAGAAGAACTGACCACAACAATCATGACAAACCGCGACTGGCTGATTACCATTGTGGGAACGGTGGTGGTTTACGTAATTTATTACCTCATTCTGGCTAATTATACCGATTCACCAATTCCAAAATCCGATGCACTGGTTGGTGCGCTGAGTGTCATTGGTACCTGGATGCTTGCGAAGAAATTTATTGAAAACTGGTTGATGTGGATCTTAGCCGACGGACTGTGCATTGGTCTTTACCTGTACAAAGAACTATACCCCACCGCAATACTTTTTGTTATATACACCGTAATGGCAGGAGTTGGTTATTGGGAATGGAAAAAAACGATTCAATGTGCCGATATGTCAGTTTCATAATTGGCAAATTATCATAAATACGCCTGCATACCTATCAATTTCTTATTTCCCTCTTTTTTCCAGAACCAGTTATTCACCAGATAGGTTACATACGCACTTCCTGCACCTACAACAGCTCCGGCCAATACGTCTGAAGGATAATGAACACCCAAATTCATTCGGGAATAGCCCACTGAACATGCCCATAACATACTTGGAGCTATCACATACCAGCGTGGATATTTGAGGCAAAGTGCAGTAGCTGTGGAAAATGCAAGCGAAGTATGACCGGAAGGAAACGAAAGGTCAGTTTCTAATGTGTAAGACTTAATAGTTGGATCATTTAGTGTAATTGGTCGTGGCCGGTTAAACGAGTACTTCAATCCTTGAGTAATAACTCCACCAACTCCTATGCTGACTCCCACGTAAAGCGCATCTTTCAACAAATCATCATCCTTCTCAATTAAAGCAACAACGCCCATTGCAAGAGGAACTCCGATGGCAACTTCTGTGGTGGTATTTGAAATCAGTTTAGAAAAACCAACGGTGGAAGTATTGCTGTTAATACTTCGTAATATCTCAATATCGGCATTTTGAGCCTTAAGTTCTGTACTTATTACTAAAAATGTACAGCAAAGCAGAATAATTGTCGTAAATTTGCACATATTTTTTCCGGCAAAGATAAATAAAAAAGTCAAAGGTATTGAACTAAGCAATGCTTGACTACTCGTTTACCTGTTTACTGAATAATGTTCAAAATCGCAATACTCGGACCGGAATCAACCGGAAAATCTACACTAACACAAGCATTAGCCGAATATTTTCAGGCACAATGGGTTTCAGAGTATGCACGTGAATATGTTGAAAATCTGAAAGCTCCTTATACTTTTGAGGATGTTTGCAATATAGCCCGAAAGCAAATTGAACAGGAAATTGTATTCGAAAATTCATATTCTACTGACAAGTACGTTTTCTTCGATACCGAACTGATTATTACGAAAGTATGGTTTGAATACAAATACAACACAGTGCCGGCATTTGTAACAGAACGACTGAAAACAGGATTTTTTGATTTGTATTTGCTTTGTACGCCCGATTTGCCATGGGAAGCTGACTCAGTGAGGGAACACGGAACAGATCGTGATTTCTTCTTTGATTGGTACAAACGCGAAATTGAACAAACCGGAAAACCTTATGTTATTGTAGAAGGCATTGGTGAAGATCGGATTCGGAATGCAATAAGTAGTGTAAACCCGTTTTTTTAAAAATAAATCCTGTAACTATTTATGGATAACATCTTAACTGAAACAATTGACAAACTCTCTATTCCTGAGGGTTTTAGGGAAGTATGCCACGAATGTGGAACAAAAGATTCAATGCCTTCTGTTGATATTTTAAAAGAGTTTGTGCTGATTGCACGTTCCATTTTGTTCCCTGGTTACTTTGGTGATCCGGAAGTGAACGAACATACCATGAGATGTCATATTGAAAATAATATCAATCATTTAAATTCCATACTTCGCCAGCAAATCAAAGCGGGTATCTGTTTCAGTTTTAACGGAGAATCGCACGATATGAAAAAAGTGGAAGAAGAAGCCATCGATAAAACCAATATTTTCTTAACACTGCTTCCTGAAATCCGCGATAAACTGCATACTGATGTAGTTGCAGCTTATAACGGCGACCCTGCTGCCAAAAGTTTCGGAGAAGTGATTTTCTGTTATCCAAGCATACGGGCAATCAGTAATTATCGGATGGCTCATGCGCTGTTGAAACTCGACGTGCCACTTATTCCACGTATCATTACCGAAATGGCTCACTCCGAAACTGGCATAGATATTCACCCCGGTGCTACGATTGGCGATTATTTTACAATCGATCATGGTACAGGTGTAGTTATCGGTGAAACTGCAACTATTGGTAATAATGTAAAAATGTATCAGGGCGTAACACTCGGAGCAAAAAGTTTCCCGCTGGACGAAGACGGAAATCCGATAAAAGGTATTCCCCGCCATCCGCACATTGGCAACAACGTGATAATTTACTCCAACTCCACTATTTTGGGAACAATAACTGTGGGTGATGGAGCAGTTATAGGTGGTAACCTTTGGGTGGACTCCGATGTACCTGCCGGAGCAAAACTGGCACAGAAAAAGTAAATTGGTTGATTGGTAATAAAATACTACAATTCATAATTGGAAATTGATAATTGATAATATAATCATGGAATTCGAAATGATTGCCAAAACCTTTCGGGGTTTGGAGGAAGTGCTGGCTACAGAGTTGATGCAACTTGGAGCAAATAATGTGCAGTTGCAACGGCGTGCCGTAAGCTTTACCGGTGATAAATTAATGTTGTACAAAGCCAATCTTTATTGCCGTACTGCTTCACGGATTCTGAAACCAATCCTGACTTTTGACGCTTCGAATCCTGATGAAGTGTATGAACAGGTAAAAAAGATAAACTGGACTGACTTCATGGAAGTTAACACCACATTTGCTATCGATTCTACTGTTTTTTCTGAAACATTCCGCCATTCAAAATTCGTGACCTACCGCGTGAAAGATGCTATAGCCGACTGGTTTTCAGAAAAATTCGACCAACGTCCGTCGGTACGACTGGATGGTGCTGAGTTGATGATAAATATCCATATTGCTGAGAAAAAATGTACGCTCTCACTCGACAGCTCCGGAGAATCACTCCATAAACGGGGATATCGTGTGGCTCAAACCGAAGCTCCGCTCAATGAAGCTCTGGCAGCAGGGATGTTGCTTCTGGCCGATTGGAAAGGACAAACCAATTTTGTTGACCCAATGTGTGGTTCAGGAACTCTATTAATTGAAGCTGCATTGATTGCACTCAATATTCCACCCGGAATTTACCGTTCTTCATTTGCTTTCGAAAAGTGGAAAGACTTTGACAGTGAGCTTTTTGACATGTTGTATAACGACGATTCGAATGAACGAGCGTTTGATTTTAAAATCTATGGTTCTGACAATTCTCCTTTTGCCATAAAAATAGCCGAACAAAACATTAAGAGTGCAGGGCTGGCCAAACATATTCAGTTACAATTAATGCCTGTCCAGAAACTTGAAGCTCCTGCAGCAGAATGTATGGTGGTTACAAATCCACCTTATGGTGAGCGTATTACATCCGACGATATTTACGGACTTTATGCAGCATTGGGTACAACATTAAAACATAAGTTTGCCGGAAGTACAGCCTGGATTATCAGTTCGCACGAAGAATGTTTAGAAAAAATTGGATTGAAACCAACAGAACGCATCCGCCTGCTCAACGGCTCGTTGGATTGCTGGTACAATCGCTATGATATATTTGCAGGGAAACGAAATGATTTCGTGGCAAAGAAAAAATCAAATCCATAATCCATTCAGAAACAAAATGTTGATTTACAGGCAGTTTTAATTGATAATTATTAATTATTAATTATTAATTGAATGTGAGTTTGCCATTTCCAAAAAATTCCTTACTTTTGCACCGCAATTGCCCAGATGGCGGAATTGGTAGACGCGCTGGTCTCAAACACCAGTGGATTCACTTCCATGCCGGTTCGATTCCGGCTCTGGGTACAAAAAGACTTTATAATCGACTGATTATAAAGTCTTTTCATTTTGCACAGTAACATTCCTGAAACAATTTCATACATTTTGTCCCGTAATTCAGAATAAACTCTGCTGATTAAGCTCAGTATAATCCACGCGTTGCATGATTTCGGGGAAATTACGGTTGGTTTGTGGGTTATTAGCAGCACGACTGATAGTGTGCGCTTTCATTAGGCGTTCGTCAAAGGGTTTAATAAGTTGCTGAATTTGCACAGAAGTTATATCCGGGTCGAGCCATACTTGAGCCTCACTATTTGAGAGTATCAGTGGCATACGTTTCTTAATGTTGTGAATCATTTCCATTAGCGGATTGGCAGCTGTGGTTACAATGCTGAATGTATTACGGATTTCGCCGGTAGAGCGGTTGGTCCAACTATCGTAAACGGAGCCAAGCAAAAAGCCCGAACCTGCTTCAGATTGTATGTAGTAAGGATATTTCGTTCCGTATAGTTCGCGCCATTCGTAAAAGCCACTCACAGGCAACAAGCAGCGGTGTGACAAGATATTTCGTCGGAAAGATGGTTTATCGAAAATGGTTTCACCTTTGGCATTCAGAGTTTTTGTACGTAACTCGGTGGCCGAAGCCGTATCTTTAATCCATTCGGGTATCAGCCCCCATTCATAAAGTTCTATTCCTTCCTCTTTTATCACAGGCAACTGCGGATGCACAAATCCACTTACCATAAAAGAATCGGGAAACTCAGGCATTGCCGGATAATCATTCTTCTTTCTCACTGGTGGGAGACTGCTGTAATACTCTTCAGTAGTCATCAAGACATCTTTACGCAATATCGCTACTGTAAAACACATGGAAAATTATGGGTTTTGGTTACCAAGTTCTAACAAATTAAAGAGGTGAGAAGTTTAAACTGACTTTTCAGGTTTTTCCTCAATTTCAATTTATTGTATTCGCATTTTGATTTTATGTCGAAGATATTCAATGGGATAGTAAATCAACATACGAGGCCCGGAAAATCGCATTATCTGCCGGATTTGTTCGCGTTGTTCCGCCTGATAGCAATGAATTTTGCAATCCTTACATGCCGGTTTTTCATCACCGAAAGGACATTTTTCGAGGCGTTTCATGGCATAGTTTTTCAATGCCTTGCATTCAATACAAAGTGATTTCTGATCATGTTTCTTCCGACAATAGAGGTTAATCATCAATTCAACTGTTGTCTTTTCGGAAGAAATTTTAGCCATAATTTGTGAAATTTAGAAAGAGAGAAGGTTTATTTTTTGAATTTCAACAGTTTTTCCAGTTTTGTTTTGAAACTGATGTTTTCCATGAAGCCGGTAAAATTTTCTGCGCCAGGTCCATAAGCAAAAACCGGAACGGGAACACCGCTATGATTTTTAGTACTGAACAACACTTTCAGTTTATCCGTACCAACTTTACCTTCCGGAATGGTCATTCCGCCTGTTTCGTGGTCAGCAGTAATAATAACCAACGTGTTGCCATCCTTTTTAGCAAAATCGAGCACACAACCGACTGTTTGATCAAAATCAAGCATTTCTTTCACTTCTTGCTGGAAATTATTATTATGACATGCCCAGTCGATTTGCGAACCTTCAACCATTAGGAAAAAACCTTTTTTATTGTTACTCAGAATATTCAGTGCAGTCTGTGTGGCATCGGGCAGCATAGTTCCACGTTCGGGCATTCCGGGATTTTGATCGTCGTAAAGAAATCCGGCTAACTTCCCTGATTTCGTTGCCTTAACTTCATCCAGTTTATACGCAATTTTATAGTTTTTAGCTTTAAGTTCGTTCGTCAGATTTCGACTGTCGGTAGTGCGGTCTTCAAAATATTTGCGGCCTCCACCGATAAACACATCAATATCGGTTTTCAGGTAATCGGTTGCAATTTCCTCATTCATTTCGCGATTCACCTGATGTGCAATATACGATGCCGGAGTTGCATGTGTTAGCGCACAAGCCACTACAATACCGGTGGAAAGTTTGAATTTAGAAGCTTCTTCCAGAATGGATTGAACCGCAACCGAATCGGGGCTCATACCTATCATGTGATTTCGCGTTTTTACCCCGCAAGCCAGCGCCGTTCCGCCTGCACCCGAATCCGTTGTAAAATTGTCGGCAGAATAGGTTTTTGAGAATCCGCTATAGGTACAACGTTCGAGTTCCAGATGATTGCCATTGGCCATCATACCGGCATAAATCTGTGCCAGCCCCATACCATCGCCAATCATAAAAATCACATTCTTAGGCGTTTTTTGTGAGAAAACAGATTGAGAAAAGAATACAACTAAAAAAAGCAGTAGTGAGTATTTTTTGAATTTCATTTGTTCATTTATTGATTACGTAATTGATAATTGGAAACTGGAAATTGAATTACTCCACCGATAACGCTCTGGAAATACCCAGCAGTTCGGTTCTGACTTTTTTTAGCCGCTCAACAATTTCCTGTTGTTTGGCTATAACATCTTTTTTCTGCCCCAAACGGCGTTTCGCACCATCCAGTGTCAGTTTTTGTTCAGTAGTCAGATAGATTATCTGTTTAATAATCTGAATATCCTCAGGAGTATAAAAGCGTGTTCCTTTTTCATTGCGCCTTGGTTTGAGTTCTTTAAATTCCTTTTCCCAAAAGCGTAGGTTGGACTGGTTCACTTTGAACATTTTCGCTACTTCCGAAATTGAATAATACAACTTTTCCATTGGGTTCGTATGTTTGGTTAATTAGTTGATTGGCAATACATTTAACTACAAACTATTGACTATAAACTACTCACTATTTAATTATCTTCAGCACTTGCCCTTTTTTCACTTTATTGCCAGAAATATGATTCCACTGTTTAAGTTTCTTAACCGAAACGCCATTTCGGGCAGCTATGGATGACAGCGTGTCGCCAGATTTCACCTTATAGTGAACCACCTTGCCTGCAGCACCCGAATCAGCGGTTGCCTGTTGGACTTCAATCTGACTACGGCGATTGTTTATCAGTTCATCGGCACGGTATGCTGCAATTTCGTCCAGTTTCTGAATGAACAGATTGGCCTGATCCAATGGCAGACAAAGCGCGTATGGTTTTATGTCGCCCGGAATAATATCTTTCCGATACTGCGCATTCAGCAATCGAATTTCTTCAATAGGTAAATTCAGCACCCATGAGATCTGTTCTAAATGAATGCGTCGGCGAACCATAACAGTATCAGTCAACGCCGGCATATTTACTGTGGCTGCACACAAATTATGTTCGGATGCATAATGCATGGAGTAATTAGCCGCAATAAAAACCGGCACATATCCTCTGGTTTCACGGGGCAGATAGGGATAAATAGCCCAGTAATCGTGTTTTCCACCCGAACGACGCATGGCTTTGCTTATATTGCCCGGCCCACAATTGTACGAAGCGATAACCAGATTCCAGTCACCATAAATGGAATATAAATCTTTCAGAAAACGTATAGCTGCATGGGTTGCTTTTGCCGGCGAGAGGCGCTCATCCACGAGACTATTAATTTCCAATCCATACATTTTACCGGTTTTAATCATTAGCTGCCATAGCCCTGCAGCTCCCATTCGGGAAACAATAGAGGTATTTAATGCCGATTCAATTATGGGAAGATATTTCAATTCGAGCGGAAGATTATTTGCACTCAATTCCTGTTCGAACAAGGGAAAATAATAATTACTCATACCCATCAGATATTCCACCTGCCTGCGTTTTTTGGTCGTATATAAATCAATGTATGACCGAACAGTCGTATTGTAGGGCATTTCCATCAGACATGGCATTCTTGATAAGCGTAATTTGTAAATCGAGTCAGTAACCGATGCAACATCCTTAGAGGAAAGACAATTTGGCAAATTGGCCTGTTTAACAACCCAGGACTGCAACAAATAATCGAGCGTATTATCAAATTCAGCCGGAACGTAGAGGCTCGAATCCAACTTAACAGAATTAATTTTATTCTCATTGATATCGGTTTTCTTTGTTTGTGAAAACACAAACATTGAACTGAAAATCAGAAGAAATAAACTAAGTAGCTGTCGGTTTAAAATCATGAGCCGGAATTCTATTTCAGGTTAATGCAGCATTGTAATGCTAAAGAATTGGAGGTACCAATGCCACTATTAATCAATGTGGGTTGAACTCGCATCGACAAATCGGGGCTTATATCAAAATCATATAACTGCGCATCCACATAGGCATCCACGATAGTCAGCGCGTAATAAGCTATTGTAGCTATGACGCTTAAGTCGCGGTAACGCCGGTAATTTTCCTGTTTAGTATTTAAAATCGATGTGAAAGCACTTTTTCCGCCATACGAATCAATCGTACGTCCCTTGGGTATTATCAGCAGGTAACTGGTTGCAGTCGGATCGTCCGAAATAATGTCCCTGTAAGCATTCAGGTAGGTTTGATACATGTTTGAATTCCATGAAACGGCATACGCGCAACCCAAAAAACCTCCATAAACAATGGGTAATTTCCAGTATTTGTGATTCAGAATCTGACCGTAACCCGGAATAATAGCACCCATCCAAACTACTTTAGACGGATCGGGTTTAAACGGTTTAAGTGTATCTCCAGCCTGAACAACTTTCGTGATTGATTTCTCAACCCGTTTATTTCTCAATGTATCGACAGGTAATTGTTTTTTATCAACCACCTGAGCCTGAACAACAAATGATATCAGGGAAATTAAAACAACAACTATCTTACGGGTTACAGACACAAAATTGTATTTATATTTTATCGAATAATTCCATTATTCCGGCAAGTTCCTGATCGTTGGTGAAAGGAATTGTAATTTTTCCCTTTCCGTCGGGATTACAGCTAAACTGGACTTTTGTTCCGAACAACTGACTCAACTGTTGTTGTAAATCCTCAAATTCAGGGAGTTTTTTAACCGGATTAGCTTCTGAGGTTTTAGTTTTCAAATCAAAACTTTCTGTTTCAACATACAATCGCACTAATTCTTCCACTTTGCGAACAGAAAAATCATTTTTAAGAATCAACTCGTACAAATGCAGTTGTGCGGCAGGATCTGCCAGCCCCAAAATAGCACGGGCATGACCCATATCAATCTTTTTATCTTTGAGACCCATCTGTATCTCAGCTGGAAGTCGCAGCAAACGCAGGTAATTGGCAATTGTGGCACGTTGTTTACCAACGCGTTCGCTTAACCTTTCCTGTGTAAGCTTGTATTCTTCCATTAGGCGATAAAAAGTGAGTGCAATTTCTATCGCGTTCAGGTCTTCGCGCTGAATATTTTCAATCAGCGCCATTTCCATAACCTGCTCATCAGCAGCTGTTCTGATATAAGCCGGAATACTCTTCAGTCCAATCAGTTTCGATGCTCTGAAACGACGCTCACCGGCAATTATCAGATATTTTCCATCATCATTTTTACGCAGTGTAACAGGTGAGATTACGCCCAACTCCCGGATAGAAGCCGCCAGTTCATTCAGTGCTTCTTTATCAAAATGTGTGCGGGGCTGGTTTGGATTTGCAACAATCAAATCCAGTTCCACCTCATTGATAGACGATGAACCACCTGTACTGATATGCTCAGTATCAATTAGTGCACCTAATCCTTTTCCAAGACCTGTAATATGTTTTGCCATTTTATCTTAAGTGTAAAAGTTTATAAGGTTTATAAAGTTCATAAAGTCTGAATAAACCGATTAACCAATAGGCCAATTAACTTACTTATGTTTCTCAATGAGTTCCTTTGCCAAATCCATATAATTCGATGAACCTTTAGAATCTGCATCGTACAACAGAACAGGTTTTCCGTGACTTGGAGCTTCACTCAATCGCACGTTACGATTGATAACCGCTTCAAATACCATGCCCTGAAAATGTTTCTTCACTTCGGCAAACACCTGATTAGCCAGACGTAGACGATTGTCGTACATGGTCAGCAGAAAACCTTCAATTTCGAGTGCAGGATTTAATTTGCTCTTGATTATTTTAATGGTATTCAGCAATTTACTTATTCCTTCCAGCGCAAAATATTCACATTGAACCGGAATAATCACTGAATCGGAAGCCGTCAGAGCATTTACAGTTATCAATCCCAAAGAGGGCGAACAGTCTATCAGCAAATAATCATATTGCGACTTAAGTTTAGTCAGAATATTCTTCATAACCTTTTCACGATCATCCATGTTCAGCATTTCAATTTCAGCTCCGACTAAGTCGATATGGGAAGGTAACACAAACAGGTTTTCAACTTCAGTAGGATGAATAGCCTGTGTTGGGGGAACATTATCAATCAGACATTCGTAAATCGTAAATTCCAGCGAACGAATATCAATCCCAAGTCCGGATGATGCATTTGCCTGTGGATCAGCATCAATCAACAATACTTTTTTGCCAAGCGTAGCCAGCGAAGCTGCCAGATTTATAGCTGTGGTGGTTTTACCCACTCCACCCTTTTGGTTTGCTAACGAAATTATTTTACCCATATTCTGTTTTCTTTCTTTTACTGTTCAATTTTTATAATCTTCAAAACCACTCTTTTATATTGTTCTGAGTACCAAAAAATTCGCTTAGAACAAAGAGTTTTATATACCGAATGGCAAAGATAATAAAATATATTCACCCATTCAACTGTACAAATGACTGCAAAAAAGAAATAAGCTTTTTTAAGGCAAAAGTAATATGCTCAAATTCAATCAAGGACATAACTTTCTGAAAATCAATAAGTAAAACAACACAAACTAAATAACCGATTTAATAATTTTGAAAACTACAGATTATCAATCATTTGAAAAATTTCTTATCTTTGTGAGCCGTTAATCAAGGTAACAAATTTCGGAATCCAATGAAAATCAAACATTCACTGAATATCATTATAATAGCGTCAATTATTCTGATTCTGGTTCTTTCGTATTTCTTTTTCTTCCGCATTGACCTGACTTCGGATAAGCGCTACAGCATTTCCGAGCAGTCAAAAAATCTGATGGAGAAGATGGAAGAGCCGATTAGAATAACCATCTATCTCGATGGTGATTTGAATCCGGGATTTCAGCGTCTTAAAAAATCAACTCTTGAAATGATTGAAGAATTATCGGTTTATACCAATAAGAAACCTATAATTGAATTCACAAATCCGTCCAACGCCGAAAATCAGGAGCAACGGGAAAAGAAATATGCAGAAATGGAAACGGATGGATTTACTCCAACAGCTGTTTATGAGCATGATAAGGAAGGTAAAGCCATTCAGAAAATCATTTTTCCATGGTTGGAAATGACCTATAAAACACGAAAAGTTCAGGTTTGTCTGCTCAAAAATATTCGCGGAAATTCGGGAGATGAAAATCTGAATATATCCATTGAAAATCTTGAATTTGAGATAACAGACGGAATTCGTCAACTGGTGAATACTGAAGTGAAAAAAATTGCTTACATCGAAGGTCATGGTGAACTAACTGAATCTCAAACCAAAGATGTAGATAAATCGCTATGCCAGTATTTTCAGATTGACCGGGGAGTATTATGGGGTAATCCCGATATTTTGAGAAACTATAAAGTAGTGATTATAGCCCGACCAACAAAAGCTTTTAGCGAATCAGACAAATTTATTATCGACCAATACATTATGAACGGTGGCCGTGTGCTTTGGTTGATTGATGGGGTACGTATTTCACGCGAAAATTTATCGACTATAGGTATTTCACCGGTAATCGAACAGGATTTAAACTTAAATGACCAGCTATTCCGCTACGGTATTCGAATCAATCCCGTTCTGCTTCAGGATGTTCAGTGTGCTTCTGTTCCGGTAAATGTAGCTCCTGCAGGCACTAATCCTGAATTTCAACCCATGCCATTTTATTTTGCCCCACTCCTGCTAACTTCACCGGAACATCCGGTAACACGAAACATTACCGAAGTTCGTTCTGAATTTTGCTCGGGAATTGATTTTGTTGGGGACAATAAACATGCAAAATATGAACTTCTACTGGCTACTTCGGATAATACTCATATTCTCGCTGCACCAACAAATATTGAACTAAGTCAGAAAATCAAACCAGGCGACAAATCATATTTCAATGTTGGTTATGTCCCTGTTTCGGTAGCAATGGAAGGTAATTTTGAATCTGTATTTGCCAATCGTATGGTTCCCAAAGGATTACCTTCAAATTATCCAATCATAAAACGCAGTATGAATACCCGTCAGATTGTGGTGGCAAGCGGCGGTATTATCCGCAATGAAATTTCTTTGAAAGACAGTACGACAATTCCTCTCGGCTTCGACCGCTATATGAACCAACAATTTGGGAACAAGGATTTTATTCAGAATGCAGTATTGTATCTGGCTGATGATGACGGTTGGATGCAGTTAAGAAACAGGGAAATGAAGCTGAGATTGCTTAATAAGCGACTTGTAAACGATGAGAAACTACTATGGCAAGTCGTCAACGTACTTACACCGCTGATTTTACTACTTATTTTTGGAATAGTTTATCAGATAATTCGAAAAAGAAAATATACCCGAATTTAAAACTAACCTTATCGGGTTTTACATTCCAAATCAACTTTCAGCGCACAACCTGTGCATCCGCCACATTTATCTGCAGGACTTGGCTTGCGCGTCAGGGTTTTGTAGATTCTCCAACCAACATAACTCGAAACGCCTAAACCTATTAATAATACGATTATATCTTGCATAATATTCATCCAAAAAGTTGAAACACTCCAAAGGCCATAACCCAGGCCAAAACCAGACTATAACTTGCTGCAAATAACGCCCAACCCCAACTGTTTGTCTCATTTTTGATGGCGACAATTGTTGCAAGACAAGGGAAATAAATCAGCACGAAAAGCATCATTCCTAAAGCAACTACGGGCGTAAACGATGGTTCTCCATTTGGCTTTAGCTCCGATTGAAGGCGCTGTGACAGAGAGCTGACTTTAGCATCGCTCGATCCGGTATATAAAACACTTAATGTACTCACTACAATTTCTTTAGCAGCTACACCCGAAAGTAATGAAACACCAATTTTCCAGTCGAAACCCAGCGGTGCAATGGCCGGTTCAATAAAATGACCAATCTTTCCGATATAAGAATTTTCCTGCTGTGTCATTTGTTGTGTTGGTGTCAATTGTCCTACATGTTCCGGCTGTGGATAATAACCTAAAAACCAGACAATAATTGAACCCAGCAAAATGATTGTCCCCATCTTTTTCAGGTATTGTTCGCCTTTTTCCCATGTATGTGTCACCATCGATTTCATGGTTGGAACGCGGTAAGGCGGCAATTCCATCACAAAAGGCGTTTCGTCTTTATTAAACATAAACCGTTTCAAAAGTCGGGCAATAATCACTGCCAATGCAATTCCGGTCATGTAAATTCCAAACAAAACCAGTCCGGCATGACTTGGGAAAAATGCTCCTGCCAACAATAAATAAACCGGTAAGCGCGCACTGCATGACATTAACGGATTTATCAGAATGGTTATCATGCGACTGTTACGGTTCTCAATGGTTCGGGTAGCCAAAATAGCAGGCACATTGCAACCAAATCCCATAATCAGCGGGATAAATGATTTGCCGTGAAGCCCCATTTTGTGCATTATTTTATCCATGATAAACGCTGCACGAGCCATATAGCCCGAATCTTCCATCAATGAAATAAAGAAATAGAGAATGAGGATATTCGGCAGAAAAACAATAACCCCTCCTACTCCACCAATAATTCCATGAACCAGCAAATCGCGTAACGAGCCATCTGTCATGTTGTTCTGAATCAGATTTCCAAGCCAGTTTACACCTGCACCAATCCAGTCTTTGGGATATTGTCCCAGCGTAAAAGTGGACTGAAACATGGTGAAAATAAACAACAAAAATATCGGATAGCCCCAGTATTTATGGGTTACAATCGCATCGATTCTGGAAGTTCGTTTGTGTTTGTGTTTTTTCTTACCATCAATCAGTGTTTCCTTCAAAGCTCCGGCAATAAATCCGTATTTTGCATCAGTAATGGCCGATTCGGGGTCTTCTTTGAGCTCTGTCCGAAGCCGTTTCACCTCTTTATCCCGAAAAGATATTATTTCGTCATAGTTGGGCAATTCTTTGATAATACTATCAACTTCTTTATCTTTTTCCAGCAGTTTTATGGCCAGAAAACGGGTTGAATACAAATCGCGCAATGATGAATTTCGGGCAATAGGAACTTTTAGAATTTGAATACTTTTTTCAATTTCGGGACCGTGATTGATATGAATATGGTGAGCCGTTTCGTGGACTTTATGAACACCTACAAAATCCGAAGCATTGTGCTTTTTCTCATGCTGATGGTGCATTTCAATCCTGTGATGAAATTCATCGATCAAACTATCTTCCTTAATAGCAGGAATAAGAACACCTTCAGCATCAATCACTTCGCTTCCTTCGTACAATTTTATGGCAACACGAAATAATTCATCTATACCGATTCGTTTTTTGGCAACGGTAGGCACAAACGGTATTCCAAGCAATTTCCCCAGACTTTTATAGTCCAGTTTATCGCCGCTGTTTTCAAATTCATCGTACATGTTGAGTGCCACAATCGTACGCACATTCATGTCGATAAGCTGTGTGGTGAGGTAAAGATTTCGTTCCAGATTGGTACTGTCAACCACATTGACAATAATATCGGGCATTTTTTCGGAGATATATTGCCGAACATATTTTTCTTCAGGCGAATAAGCTGACAATGAATAAGTTCCGGGCAAATCGACCAGGGTAATAGTGTATCCCAAAAAATCAAAATCACCTTCCTTTTGCTCCACCGTTACTCCGCTGTAGTTTCCCACATGCTCATGCCCTCCCGAAGCAAAATTGAAAAGTGTTGTTTTCCCGCAATTCGGATTTCCAACCAACGCTATAGTGATATGCTTACGTTGATTCAAAGCCATTCGACGCACTTCTTCCTCATCAATTAAGCCTTGCAGATTATCAGCACTTTTCGATCGGATTGCCTCTTCCTCACTCACCACTTCAATAAGAGCAGCTTCACTCCGACGCAATGAAACCTCATAACCCATCACATTGTATTTAATCGGGTCATTCAATGGAGCGTTGAGAACTGATCTCACAACTTTCCCTTTCACAAAGCCCATTTCGACAATGCGCTTGCGAAAACCACCGTGTCCCATTACTTTTACAATGGATGCTTTTTCACCTGTTTGAAGTTCCGATAATTTCACTTAAATGTGTTTTTTTGAATTTCGCTGCAAAGATACTTATTTATAATGATTCTAAAGACTGAAAGTTCATTTTTTTGCAAAATATTGCACCTGATAAATCAAAAAACCTCACAATACTAAGCTTGTGAGGTTTCTTAATAATATTTGTTTTCCTATAATTTCAGTTCCTGAACCTTTAATCCGATATTCCCTTTTACATTAGCCTGAATGCGAACAGCACCCGGCACCAGACTTAGATCCGTTACCGCAACACTATTCAGTTTTCCTTGTACTGAAACGCCATCCATAATGCTGTAATTAGCCATCATCTTGTTTACATCGGTTTTCATTTCCTCAATCTTATCCTTTACCGAATAGGTCAGATACGGACTGAGTTGTTTCAGAATCATTCCATGAAGCAACCAACCGGCAGTTTTTACCAACGCATCCGAAGTTTTTACTTCAAATTCAGGTTCGGTTATTTCGATAGCTGTTTTTTCTGCATTGTAAGTCAGATTACCTGTAAAATATATGCGTCCTTTAAGAGAACCGGTTACGTCAGCCATAAATACAGCTTTTCCATCGCTGCCATACAACGACAAATCGGTAATTGTAATTTTCTTACCACCCTGTTCAAACGTTTTTCCCTGAAGTTGTTTTTTAGCAAGTTCGGCTATCTTATCGAAAGTCACATCAGCACCAATGTTCAGGTTGAACTGCTGAGCCGGGCGATTTACAAATTTGAAACCAGGTAAAGCCACCGGAGCATTCGCTGCAGGCTGAGCACCTATAAATGATTCAATCTGAGCATACATGGCCAATGCCAGATTTAATTTGTTAGCTGTGGTTGTAAATGGCGAAACATAAATATCTTTCGGGGTAATGCGTAACCATACATTGTTTTCTGCGTTTACCTGACGTGGTTTCTGAGCCTCATTCCAAGCCATCGAAATATATTTCTTTATATCTATCATTTCGCTCAACGATTTGTCTATCTGATTGGAAATCAGTTTATCGCACTGCGATAGTGCCAGACTGGCAATGGGTGTTACAGGCACATTCACCCCAACCACGCTTATTTTCGGAGTTTCAATCCATTCATACCCTGAACCGGAAGTCTTTGAAACCAGTTTCCAGTTTTTATCAATGCTGATGGTTGTTTTGTAAGTCAAAGCTATGCTACCGTTGGCTTCATAGGTATCTCCTATTGTAAATCCGAATTTCTCCACTTTCCATGCAAAACGCGACCATACTTTGAGCGGTACTCGGTATTCAATTACATTGTTGTTGATTGTAAAAGTAAAATTCTGAACTTTCGATATTCTTACGGATAAGTCTTTATCTGTCAAGTTACTGCCTTCAAAAATAACTCCGTTCATCTTTTTATTAATCGAAGCTTCCAGTTTTTTTACATCCAGTTCAACCGACAAAGGCAGTTCCGAAACTGCAGGTGCCAGACTGGATGGCAGATACGATTCTTTTGGTTTTTCAATCTGAAGTGTTTTACACGAATTTAATGTCAGCACCAATGCCGCAATGGGCAATAAAAAATTAATTTTTCTCATCTAAATATGTTTACTTTTAATTAACCGACCTCCTCTAACCCTTCCAGGGAGGGGAACATCGGTCGAAGTTATTTTATAAATCAAAAACTAACTTCTCGTTTTATCTGTCTTTATAAACTTTCTTACTTTACGAACTTTAAACTTCCCCCTACTTCAACAATGCAAAATCAATCACATCCATAATCTCATTCACATAATGAAATTTCAAACCCTTCAGGTAGACGGATTTTATTTCTTCAATATCCTTTCGGTTATCTTCACACAGCATAATGTCAGTAATTCCGGCACGTTTGGCTGCCAGAATTTTTTCTTTAATACCGCCAACTGGCAATACTTTTCCACGTAAGGTAATTTCACCGGTCATTGCCAGATTTTTGCGGACTTTTCTCTTAGTAAATGCTGAAGCTAAGGCAGTTGCCATAGTAACACCGGCAGAGGGTCCATCCTTTGGGATAGCACCTTCAGGAACATGAATATGCACATTCCATTCTTCAAAAATCTGACTATCAAGTCCGAGTTTGTCGGCATGAGCCTTGATATATTCCAATGCCAACATGGCTGATTCTTTCATCACATCGCCCAGATTTCCAGTCAATGTAAGTTTTGGTGCTTTACTTTTACTGAGACTCGATTCAATAAACAAAATCTCACCACCAACCTGCGTCCATGCAAGTCCGGTAACCACACCCACGTGTTCGTTGCCTTCATATTTGTCTTTGTTGTATCGCGGAACACCTAAATATTTTTTCAGGTCGGTCTCAGCAACTTCAACCTCATATTTTTCGTCAGTTGCCACATGTTTAGCCACTTTCCGCATCAATCCTGCAATTTGTCGATTTAATTCACGAACACCCGATTCGCGGGTATAATTTTCAATCAGCTTATTCAGAACAGGTTTGCTCAACTCAACATCAGCTTTCTTCAGACCATGATTTTCTATTTCTTTTGGCACAAGGTGGCGATTGGCTATTTCAATTTTTTCTTCCTGTGTGTAACCGCTCACCTCAATCAACTCCATGCGATCGAGTAACGGGCGCGGAATTGAACTCAGGTTATTAGCAGTGGCGATGAAAAGCACTTTCGATAAATCGAAATCGACATCTAAATAATTATCGTGGAAAGCCATATTTTGCTCCGGATCAAGCACTTCGAGCAATGCAGACGAAGGATCGCCCTTGTAATCAGCAGTAACTTTATCTATTTCATCTAACACAAAAACCGGATTGGCAGTTTCAGCTTTCTGAATATTCTGAATAATTCGACCAGGAAGTGCACCGATATACGTGCGACGATGTCCGCGAATTTCTGCTTCATCGTGTAATCCACCCAGCGAAATGCGCACATATTTACGGTTCAACGCCGTTGCAATGGACTTTCCGAGCGAAGTTTTTCCAACTCCGGGAGGGCCATACAAACAGATAATGGGTGATTTCATATCGCCTTTTAATTTCAGCACGGCCAAATGTTCCAGAATACGGTCTTTCACTGCATCCATGCCAAAATGATCTTTATTCAGCACTTTTTGTGCATTTTTCAGGTTGAAGTTATCTTTGCTGAACTCGTTCCAGGGGAGATTGAGCATAGTTTCAATGTAATTGAGTTGCGTCGAGTAATCCGGCGAATGCTGACTCATCCGTTCGAGTTTTTTCAACTCTTTATCAAATATTTTTGCAGTGGCTTCGTTCCATTTCTTTTCAGCAGCACGTTCCCTGAAATCGGCTACATCCTGTTCCATCGATACGCCACCCAACTCATTCTGAATAGTTTTCATCTGCTGTTGCAGGTAATATTCACGTTGTTGCTGGTCGATACCTTCCTTGGCTTTGTTCTGAATCGACATTTTAATTTCGAGCAACTGTGATTCTTTATTCAGCAATTCGAGCAACTGATAGCCGCGCTCCATGATATCATCCAGTTCGAGCAGTCGTTGTTTTTCCTGAACATTTAGTCCGAAATTTACACACACATAATTGATCAAAAATACCGGATTTTCAATATTTCGGATTGCAAAAGCCATTTCCGGCGAAATCGCACCAGAATCGTTTATTATGTTGATAGCCAAATCTTTGATAGAGGAAACTAATGCCAGAAACACTCCATCTGTAGTTAAAGGAAAAATATCGTCCACCAGATTTACATGGGCTTTCAAATAGGGTCTCACTGATTCCGGCTCGCCCAGTCGGAAGCGCTTTTTACCTTCCAGAATAACCGTAGTCGAATTATCGGGCATTTCAAGAATTCTCACTACACTCGCCACCGTCCCCATTGGGAAAAGCTGATCGATTGTTGGGTCATCAAGTTTTTTATCCATCTGCGAGCAAACACCAATCAAGGTATCGTTTTCATTTGCATCGCGTACTAATTTCAGCGATTTAGAACGTGCCACCGATACCGGAAGAAGTACACCCGGATAAAGCACCATATTACGGAGAGGTAGAATAGGGAGAACATCCCCTGAATTTATAGTTAAATCGTACGACCGTTCATCGAGGGAAATGATGGGAAACATATCGGTTGAACCTAACATATCTTCGGAGAACAAATTATCAAACGGATTGCTCATTGTGTTGTATATTACTGCCAAATTGGCATATTTTTAGTTTGCATTTTATTGATGAAACTTTTTGGAGTTTCTAATCGTTTTATTTTCAAACAGATAACTCTTTTGAAAATAACCGGTAATATGTAGTTTCAATAGTTATGCCAAAGAACAAATCGGCAGATTAGAGGTCTGATTGGTTTTTAAAATTTTGCCCGAAAGCTTTCGAAGTCATTTCGTCCACCTTTATTATCCAAACTTTTACATTGGCCAATGCCGGTTTTGAATACTTAACCGAATGGTCAGTATAATTCTTCATTAATTGATTGAGTTTTTGTTCTTTCTCATCCAAATCCTCAACAAAAGTGACCCTGCCTTTACATAATACACTTTTGGAAAGCATACTGTAACTACAGGCCACATCGGGGTGCTGATACACTAATTTATGTCCGGTGCTGAAAGTAACAGAAACCCGGTTGTCCTTTTCCAGAAGCGTTAGGTGCTTTCCGGCTGGTGCTGAATGTAAAATAATTTCGTCATTAGCATAACCAAAATTAAATGGGATAACATACGGACTGCCATCCTCGTCAATCATACCAACAAAGCACACATCACACTGATTTATTATAGCTTCAATTTCTGTTTTATCGGTAATTAATTTTGTTCTCATGTTTCAGAATTTAGAGTGCAAAATTAGCAAAAAAGGAGCATAAATCCCCAAAAACCACTAAAAATATCAATTTATAATTATCCTCAAAGCAAGATTTTTTGCTCAAATGTCTTGGATTTGAGCAAAATCTATTTATCTTTGTTTAAATTTTAAAATCGAATTATATGAAAACACTGTTCACTTTTGCTTTTCTAATAGCATTCTCACTGATCGGTTTTGCACAAGCCGATAAAATTGTTGGAAAATGGAAAACCATCGACGACAAAGATGGTAGCGAGAAATCTATCGTATTGATTTTCAAGGCTACTAACAGTAAGTATTATGGTAAAATTGAGAAACTGTTCAAAGAACCCGAAAAACTTTGTACTGAGTGTGAAGGTGCCAATAAAAATAAACCGGTTTTGGGTATGATGATTATAAATAACTTAGTAGAAAAGGATGGTAAACTTACCGGCGGAACCATTCTTGACCCTAAAAACGGGAAGGTGTACAAATGTAACATCAGCCTTTCGTCGGAACCCGACAAGCTGAATGTGCGCGGATCGCTGGATAAAAACGGCTGGATTGGACGTTCGCAAACCTGGATACGGGTAAAATAAACTGAAAATAGAGCTTTTAGGTTAAAACATCGCCTGACAAGCAAAAACAACAACAAAATATGTTGTACAACATAAAAATTAGCCATATCTTTGCACTGTGTTTTTCATGGTATTAGATTTAAGGTTAATTTTAAAGATTGGGTTGTCGTGAGACAACCTTTCTTTTTTAAGAAGATTCAAGAACAAAGACAATAGAACAAAGACTCAAAACTTGAAACGCAAAACAAAAATCCTTTGAAAACAACAGCCAACCGGATATATACCAGTACATTATCAGCACTTCACAAGGCACGTAAAACCGTTTGGTGGTTGCTAAAGCTGATACTTCCTATCAGTCTGGTTGTAAGTTTTCTTCAGTATTGGGGTGCCATTGCCTGGCTGGCAACCTATCTCAAACCCGCATTTTCTATTATTGGATTACCCGGAGAATCAGCCGTAGTATTTATCACCAGTTTATTTGTACCGCTTTATGGACCAATAGCCGTTATATCCACACTGGCTCTGAGTATCCGTGAAATTACGATTCTTGCTATCATGTGCCTGATAACCCACAACCTGTTTATGGAAACAGCCATTCAGAAAAAAACAGGTTCTTCGGCCACTGCACTGCTTATTCTTCGTCCGGTTATGTCATTTATTGCTGCTTACCTGCTCAATTTATTGCTTCCCGATCAGATTGGAGGAATCCACGTAATAGAACGAAGCAATTCATTCAATAATCTAAGCGATATGCTGCTAAACTGGATTCAAACAACAGGCTATTTATCGTTGAAAATTGCAATTATCGTATCGGGTTTAATGATTCTACAAAGCATACTTAAGGAATTCAAATTCCTATCGCTTATTTCAAAAACCTTTGCACCATTTATGCGAATGATGGGATTGACCGATGAAAGTTCGTTTCTATGGTTTGTGGCTCAGACACTGGGGCTTACCTATGGTTCTGCAGTTATGTTGGAAGAGGTTGAGAATAAAGAAATTACGCTTTACAGCGCCAACTTGCTGAATTATCATATTGCCATCAATCATTCATTGCTTGAAGATACACTGCTCTTTGTGGCTATTGGCGTTCCTATACTATGGATTACCATTCCGCGTATTATTCTGGCCATTATTGTGGTGTGGACATTGCGGTTGATTATGGCAAAGATAAGCAAAACAAATGAGAATCAAGTATGATTAATAATCTCTTGTAATCATTATCAATGGACTCATTTCGCGGAAAGCTGCATTTTCAATGGTTCGTTTTCCTTTTTTGTCAATTTCGCCACTCACCGTACCTACAATAGCAATTCCATATCGTAATTTCCTTTGTTTCAACATATCGCGCGACCGCACTGATATTGTCACCGTTTTCTCTGTTTCGCCGGGCAGAACTTTTACCGCATCCATCACTGTATTTCTATTTTTTGGATAAACCGATAATTCAATCGTTTCTTTGAAATCAGGATTTCGCTTGATTCTGACAGGTATCGAGATAGCTGTATCAGCTTCGGCAAAAGATATCTGGTACTCGCTACCGTTATACAAATGTCCGGGGAATTCAATTCTGAAAGGTGCTTTGGGTGTAACTTCAACCGAAAAACCAGCTGCCGGGATATTGTGATGATAATAAAAAGCCTGCATCATTTCGTCTGCTGCAACTGCATTCAGCGATTTGCCATCGGATTGATTTTTAGGGTCAAATAACGAAGCTGAAAGTTTCAAATCGTAGTTTCCTTCACGACTACCTTCGGGAATAGTGACCGAAACTTCTTTCTTTTTTGATCCTGAAAATAATTTCAAATTACTTAGTTTTGTACCAAATGGCAAACCGCTAAGATTCAATTCAATGGGTTTATTCAATTTTTCTTTGGAATTAATAGTTACCGTGAAAATTGAAGTCCCGCCACGAGGCACAGAAAGAGTAGCCGGAGAAACAAACACTTCAAACGGCAGCGTGACTTTCTTTTTTTCAAGCACATAGAAATAATCGCCACCCCGATTGTCCAGCACATCTTCAACCTGCAGGTAATATCTACCCGGTATTTTAAATGTATAGGTTAGTTGCGGGTCGGCATGAAAAGTCATTAAACCCTGCATGTCATCTTCCAAATCGTCAGCCTCGGCAAGCAGCTTACCAAACTCATCAAACAAGCGTAACCTACCATCGAGCAACGAACCTATCCTGCGTGCTATCACTTCAAATGTAACATTTTCATTTGCATCGGTCAGATAAACATATTGCTTCGAACGGTTTTTCAAATTGAGCGTGTCGAAAATCACCTGATTATCGGTAATTTGCAATTTATTTTTGTCATTCATCAGCAAATTGGTTGATTTACTTACTCCCCAAAATGGAAGTGAATTCGAAATTTCAGCGTTCAGACCAATAGCTTTCACTGTATTATAACCTTCATTTTCGGGTTTAAAACTCAATTTATTGGATTTCAGATTAACTCCGGTATATGTAAGTTCTGTTTTTTTTCCAACTTTTCCAGCTGCAGGATAAACCGATTGAACAAACGGAATTTCGCCCAGTTCGATGCGATAAGTAAAATCTTCCCGACCCCGATAGATAGCATCGTGAATTGACAAAGTATAGGTATCATTTTCAGGTACTTTCAGAATAATCGTTGGGTCAACATTATACCGAAAATCATCGCAGTAAGCCACTTCCTTTCCTTTACTGTTTTTCAGGCTGATTACTGACTGGAACCAACCGGGAACTGCATCGGCAATAAACGGAACAAGCGCACGGGCTTTCACTGAAGCCACCAGCGTCATTCCTTTTTCAGCCCTGAAACTGAAGTAATCCGTTTCGCCGGGCAAAATTTGACCACACAACACAGCCGGAAGTTTTTCAACCGGATTAGGATTTTTGGGCGTTGAGCCTTTATTTTCGAGGATATTCGGATATTGTCCCACTTCAAAATTCAGTTTGTTCGAAATTCCAACAGGCGATTGCAAACGTAAATCACGTAAGCCCGGTTCAGCATTCTTATCAATTGTTATGCGGATATTTAGCTGATCGGCAAGTTGCGGACTGCTTTGGTCATCAAGTTTGCGGAATTTTTTCTTTTTCAACGAAGTCTGCTCTTCCTCGGTTGGTTTAATTATTTCAGCCTTCACCCCTTTTCCACTCACAATTACAGCTGTAGCTTTATTTACATTCAACCCTCCAACAACGATTTCAGCGCTTGTAGCACGTTCTGCTCCGGCCGGATAAATATATCCGACTGACATTTTCTGAGCCTGAAGTGTCATGGCAATAAATACCGCAATAATAAAAATGATAGATGCTATTAATTTAGTCATAATTCCTTGAAGATTATTTATGAAAATTGAACAACAGGGGCTTCGCCCCTAAAACCCCACTTCATTTTTTGGCTTGAACCAAAAAACGAAGCAAAAAAGTTCAAGACTGCGCCCGCTTCACTCGAAAAATTAGTCGTTTGTAGGCTAAAACTTTTAAACTCGCCTCGACGAAAAACGTCGAGGCTCAAACAGAAAAGTTTTCCACGCCTACTTCACTCCATTTTTCGGCTCACCGGACGAGGTCGGTCGTTTGCGAAAAGTACAAAAATCAATAAGTTTTCAAACGAAAATTCATTGTTATTTCTTTATCAGTTCAAGCAATAATCCATTACTCTGTCCGTTTTTTCCCAACGAGGGCAACATCGGTAAATTACCTTCAATTGTATGTGGCAACGTGCCATAAGGGTCTATGCCCATCAGTGTATAAACCGTACCAATCAGGTCGCAGGGATACACTTTTCGCTCCAGAATATTTTCGCCGGTAGCATCCGTTTTGCCCACAACTTTACCCGGAACAAAACCACCACCCGCTACCAGATAGGAAAATGCAGTTCCAAAATGGCTACGACCACCGTTCCAGGGAGCTTCCCACAAAACACGTGGTGTACGACCAAATTCACCTCCACACATTACTATGGTATTCTTCAAAAGACCTTTTTCATCCAAATCGGTCAGTAACGCCAATAAGGCTTTGTCCAACTCGGGAAGCATTTGATTCATTTTCTGGAAATGAACTTTGTGCGTATCCCAACCTGTCGTGCGGACATTGATTACAGGTACGCCAGCCTCAACCAATCTGCGTGCCACCAAACAGGATTGCCCCAGTCGGTTGACACCGTATTTTTCCCGCATTTCGCTGGTTTCGTTTTTCAGATTAAAAACTTCCTTCAGTTTTCCGCTTATCAATTCAACATTTTGTGTTCTGAGTGATTGAACGGTTGCTGCATCTACCTCGTGCATTCTGCCTTTATTCAGCATTTCAAAACCGGCAAGCAAATTCATTCTTTCTTTGAACTTATCAGCTGGGACATAGGTATTAACCAAACCTTCCACCTCAAAAATATCCTTTTCGGGCATGCCCTTGGTGTCGAACGATTTGAAAGAATTTCCCAGAAAGCCACCCTCATTGAAACGCGTATTAGCTCCTACAACCGAAATGTATGGAGGAAGAATTCCATTGTATGAATCTTTCAGTTTATACGAAATAGCAGCTCCGAACGATGGATAAACCACCGAGCCACCACTCTGGTCACCTGTAATCATGGCGTAATGTCCGGTTTCGTGACCATTGAAACCATGTGTCATGCTTCGAATCAGGCTGAATTTGTCGGCAATTTTAGCAAGTAAGGTGAACTTTTCGCCAAGCACTATTTCTGGCACATTCGTTTGTTGCACGTTTTTATAATTCCCGTAAATATCGCGCGACGATTCGGGTTTTGGATCAAAGGTGTCGGTTTGTGACGGACCTCCATCCAGATAAATCAGAATTACTGATTTTGCCTGTTGTGCTGTCAATGAACTTATTAGCAGCATAAAAAGTGTGATACTCAGAATTTTTATTTTGTACATGATAAGTCCGGTTTAGTGGTTATATAAAAATTCAGTACTGTTTAGTTCCAACCATGCCAAATCGTAACACAATTGTTTGGTTGTGAGCTTATTTCTTTCGGCATAGGAACGAAAAAGCTGTAGTTCTGAGTTGGTTGGATAACGCGACAAAATAGTGAGTGAAACCGCTTTGCTGATATCATCAACTGATAGTTGTGTTTTACAAAGTTCATTTAGCACCGGACTTTTTCTGATTTTATTCTCAAGTTCCGAAGAATTCATCAGAAATAGCAATTGCCTGGCATTCAAATCCTTAATATGCTGTCTTTCCAGCGAAACATCCCTCGAAGCCCGTCCGAAAAGTTCCAGCGTCGTACTCGAAACCGTTGCATCGCCCAGTTCCAGTGAGTGAGTTCCAATGGGAAAATAGGAGAATGGTTCGGGAACGCGGCTGCTGTATGGATCGGAAATTCCTGTAATATCCGCAATAGCATCCACAATCACTTCGGCATTGAGTCGTTGGGATTTAAATGTTCCAACTTTCGAAGCAGCACACTGAAAAGGATATGAAAGCAGGATATCGCGGACAAAAGCCTTCATATCGTAACCCGATAAAATGAATTTTTCAGTCAGGTAATCAAGCAGTTCTGGTTTTGTTGGTAAGTTTTGCGCACCCCAATTGTCCGGTTCATTCACAAGCCCCTGTCCCAAGACCCAGTACCAAAGCCGGTTTGCCATCACCGCTGCAAAACGCTTATTAGACGAATCGGTAAGCCAGTTTACATAAGCCGTTCGCCAGTCTTCATTTTCAACCAAAACGAGTGGTTTCTCATCAATTAGTACTGTTTTGATAGTCGGTTTTATGTGATAATCCACATAAACAATTTCCTCTTTCCATTCCTTGGTACTTTTATATCGAATTTGTGAGAAAAACAGCTTGCCTTCATCCGCTTGTTTTCGGTTTCCCAGAAACAAAAGTTGAATGTTGGCGTAAATATTATCGGGTGTTTTGCGGGGAAAGGCGCGGTAGAAATTGACCGCCGGCACTCTGAAATTACTGCCTTTCGAAAGCAGTAACTCACTAACCAGTTGATCATAGGGCGTATTCGAAGTCAGTTTCTCATGCACCCAGCGGTTGTAAGCCTGAACCCCGTTTGGCCACAAATTACTTGGAAATTCCGATTTTATGCGGAGCATATCGCCCCAGAGATTTCCAAAATAAGTGATGTATTCGTCCGATCCAAGCAGTTTATCAATCAGTTTCCGTCGTCTTTTGTCTTTATCGATTGAATTCAAAAACTCAGCAGCCGTGTCTTTCTTTGGCAACTTACCGGTTACACTTAGGTACGTCCGACGAAGAAACACTTCATCACTGCATAATGCCAGTTTTTCGCCCTTTGGAACAAAAAACGAATCAATATTTTGTGCTTCGGTTATGATGGATGATAACAACAAAACGAAAGCAATCAAATAAATTCTCATTCTGATTGTAATTTAAGATTCAGTAATAGCAACTCCCTCTATCTCAACCAATAATTCCTCCCGGCAAACTCCGGCACACACATAAAACGCATTGATTCTGGGCAATTCAGCTTCCAACACGCTCCGTACTGTCTCATAGTCTGCAATTTTCTTTATATACACCCGCAAATGTACAATTTTTAAATCACCGGAAAAATCAATTCCGTTTACTTTCAGATTTTCAGCCGATATCAAATGCCGGATTAGTGCAATGGTCTGACTGGCTTGGGTTTTCACATCCTGGTCAGCCAGACTTTTCTCACCTAAAATAGCTGCTGTTCCCGAAATATAACAACAAGCCGATTTTCCGCTAACAATAAGTTTTGCACGCTCAAACTTAGGTGTTTCTTTTTTCTCAGAATTACCCAATACTGTTTTGGAATAGCAGTGTGCAGCAAATTGCAGGGAGTTATTGACCGGGAAAATTCGGGTTGTGTCATGAAACTTTACGGCAATCATACTCACAATCACAGCATGAATATCCATCGAAATCCCTGTTGCTGCAGGATAACCATTTTTCCAGTTAGATGATGCATAAAAGCGGGAACGTTCGTTATTAAACTCCTGATAATTCTGACTATTATTTTCAACTCCGGTGATATGCCCGATATAATTCCATTGGCGGACAATGTTTTCTGCGGGCATAGAGGCTGTATGGAGAATCTGCTGAATCTTATTAAAAACATCCAAGCTCTGCTCACCAATCGACTGTTGAATGTTATCTGACATCACACCTTCAACCAGTAATGCACTGAATTCTTTAGTTTCAATAGTGAGATAGCGACCTGCATGGAAATCATGATAGCTGACCGCAGAAGTACTTATTGAATCGGGAAGATAACCCACTTCGGCTATCAGGTTGTGTTCATTTTCGGGAGACTGAGCCACATAATTCAATAATGGAATTTGTCCAAAAACTTGTTGGGCAGTTTGCCTGATTATCTCTAAGTTGGACAGATAATCTTTATCTGAAACCATTCCAAAGATACTGATGGTCAGCACCTTTTCTTTTTCCGGTATTTTTTCAAGTAGTTGTATTACGGTTTCTGAAAACCAGGCACTTGTAGCCGAAAAAGAACGGTAGTTGACAAACAGCATGAGTAGTATTTAAGGGATAATCGAATTTGTTTAGTCTTACAAAAATACAAATAACATAGCAAAATAGTGACTTTATATTGTCGATATTATTTTTTAGACTAATCTAAACCGAAAATGTTTAATTGGCCATGAAATTATTTTCAAAATCGGCATAAACTGTCAGTTCAATCGGGTCTTAAGTTGGATTATTTATATGTGATTTTTTTGTAAAAGAACATTATGGATCAAGTCAAAAGTCTACTAAATATCTGGTCGTGCATTCACAATTTTATTTGCCAGTTTGTTTCAGAAGACAAATACTCCTGTATTTCGGCAATATACAAAAAAGTCTCTCTGAGTATTTTTTGTTGATTATACAGGGCTTATAAGTTAAAAAGGTTCAAATAGTAAGTATTGTAATAATTCATGTAATTAGTAGGAGGATTCTGCAAAACCTCATACTATAGTTAATTCATTATAAAACAAGCATGAACGAAGAGGTTCACCAAAGAAAGTGATAATCTGTCTTGGGAGCCTGCCTGACGGAAGACTAATTCCATATGACTTTTAAAAACAATTATTATCATATGAAACGAGCATTAAAACATGCGTTTAAACCAAAAGTCCATGTTCATTGCGAGCCTACCTACCGTAGGCAGGTTCCATGCGACAACTTAATAAAAAATAAATATGAACGCATGAAAAACTAATATAAAACCTAAGGATTTTCGATATAAGATTAGTAACCTGCAATACTTAACCATATTTATATAACCTTAAATTAAAAAGAAAGCTGGCTCATATTTTAATATGAATCAGCCTCTTACGAAATCAGAGAGAACTATTTAATCAATTACAGTGCAATTAATTTTTTATTTGCAGACAAATCCTTCAATTTAGTTGAAAGAATATTTTGATAAGTACTTTAATAGCATCAATGACTATCAACTAATGAAATCAACTCCAGCTTGACAGGCAAAAAAGCTTTATCCTTTGGCATAAATGTTATTTTCCGCGTAACTCCGGGAATCAAATCAAAATAATTATCACTGAAGAATCCTTCAATCCCTGCAAAATTCATGTAGACATCTTTTGCCAGCACATCAGATTTCAAGGTAATTTCCCAGACATCTCCTTTCTTTAAAACAGTTGAAGTAATGGTTGGTTTTGGTAATTGGAGATTTTTTGGTTGTGTAAAATAATATGTTTTCTGAGCTAATACCTTATCAGCGGAATTCAACGAGCAGGACAAATATGTTCCATTAAGATTTTCGGTAAATTTAGAAGTAGATTGCGATAAAACATGAGTAACACCATTGGCTTTTATTTTTACAGGAATAATTTTAGATTGTAAAACTTTGCCTTTAAAATCACATACCTTTATTTCAAATTGTGCTGAAATTTCGTATAATTTATCAGATACAACTGTGACGCAGGTTTTTTCGGCTTTTGAATAGGCCGAAATGATAATCGGTTCGAAGGAACGTTTAATTTCATATTGCAACGCTTTCCAGCGGTGGTAATAGTCGCAGCTTGACCATGAAGCCACCGGCCAGCAGTCGTTGATTTGCCACACTAATGAACCCATGTTATAAGGCATTGCACGACGATGTGCTTCGATGGCGGACTGAATTCCATAAGCCTGTAAAACCTGACCTACATAAAGGAATTTCTCAAAATTATCCGGAACATGATAATACATTTTCATATAGTCTTTGAT
>JBAXPM010000023.1:0-47052 GCA_037132235.1 Paludibacter sp. | reverse complement strand
TTACAAAGTAACAACTTTTATTTCAATTACTTACAACATATATAATACCTAATAAGTTAGAGTTTTTGTTTTATCGATACGACTTTGGTTTTACAAAGCGTATGCCAACACCAAATTTTCTGAGAATAATTGAAAATTGACAGAAATAACCATAAATTGACAGTTCAAAAACAAAAAATGGCTGACAAAATGGCAGAAAAATAAATTCAACGGCAAGCAGTAAGCTGCAAACAGTAAGAACTTGGTTCTTCTTATTTGTTTACTGCTCACCGCTTGCTGCTTACTGCTAATGATGTATCTTTGCAGCATGGCATTGGTTTATCTGGGATTTGGAACAAATCTGGGCGATAAAGAACGAAATCTGAATGATGCAATTCTGAAAATCTCGCAGGATATTGGTAAAGTTATTTGCCAGTCAAGCTTTTACGCGTCCAAACCTTGGGGATTTGAGTCGGAAAATGATTTCCTGAATGCGGTTATTTTGGCAGAAACAAATTTGTCGCCGCTTGAATTATTGGCCAAAACGCAGGAAATTGAGCTTGAACTGGGTCGTACTGTCAAATCGACAAACGGGTATGCCGACCGTGTGATAGATATAGATATTTTACTCTTTGATAACGAGATAATTGACCTGCCGGAATTAAAAATCCCGCATCCGTTGATTACGGAGCGGGACTTTGTATATATTCCGTTACTCGAAATTGCACCAAATCTGCTGCATCCAATTAGTGGTAAAACCTTTAATAAAAAATAACTGATTACTGATTACTGCTCACTGTCAACTGCTTTTTCGTATTCCTCAAGTGTTTTCAGTGCTTTTTCATAATCTTTTTCAAAAACAAGGATTCTCAATCCTTCATTCAGCTCGCCAAACATGGGCATCAGGTCAACCGCATCTTCGTTATTAATGCTCGAATCAATGTTGTTTTCTTTTAATAATTCCTGATCAAACATGGCCTCAACCACTGTTTCGTAATTTTTTAGTGTGATAAGCTTGTCTTCCATAGCATTAAATTTTAAAGGGTTTCAACCACAAATATACGGTTTTCTTTTTATTTAAAAACAAATTAGCCGGTGATTATGTTTAGAAAAATAAATTGAATTTTAATAGATTTTTTATTTCAATTCAATTGATTGTTTTAACGTCCGAACGAATTATTTTTAGTAATTTTGTGCCACTTGCCAATAAAGTTTTTAAAAATGGATTTAGATCAATTACCCGACCATATCGTTTACAGTAAAAATGTCATTGAATTTGTGACTGTAGCGGCTGAAACCTGCTTGTTTTTAGAACATTCAACTGATTTTTCGAAAACAGATTTTATTCGCAAATCAGTAAAATTATTGCCGCTTTTGTATCTGAAAACAAGTTTGGTTGATTCTCCTGAACCTGTTTTCGACGATGCTCCCGAAACTTTCGTGACTGAAGAAGATTATCTTTTCGTCAAAGAGCAACTGGAACAGATAATGGGTGCAGACGATTCCTACCTTGAGGTATTTCACCCGGATATGGCTATCAGCGATACTCCGATTGCAGCTTTTGTGTCGGAAAATCTGGCTGATATTTATCAGGAACTGAAAGATTTTGCAGCCAATTATCAGTTGGCCGACATGGATATTATGAACGATGCGTTGGTGGCTTGTCTGCGTACCTTTGCCGAACACTGGGGACAAAAACTCCTGAACGCGCTTCGAGCATTGCACGCCATCCGTTTTACCGATGGGTTTGATGATGAAGAAAGAGAAGATGAATCAGAAGTTAAAAGCAAAATCGACCGCAATTCGTTTCTGAACTTTCTGCACGACGACAATGATGATGATTTGGGTAATTTATTGATATAGAATATGCTAAAATCCAAACTCACAAAAGAGGAAGTCAATCAGATGCCGGTTGTTTTGTTCGAGGGCAAAATTACGCTGGTTGATGATGTTTCGAAAATACAACCCGCCATCGAAGAATTGCGTAAAGCTACCATCGTGGGCATAGATACCGAAACAAAACCTTCTTTTACCCGTGGAACCTATCATAAAGTATCTTTGGTTCAGATTTCCACTACCGATCACTGCTTCCTGTTTCGACTCAATTATATAGGGCTTCAGGCTGCATTGGCTGAATTTTTGGCTGATGAAACAATTGCGAAAATCGGATTGTCGTTGCGAGATGATTTAAATGGTCTGAACAAACTTCACAAGTTTAAACCCGGAAATTGCATTGATATCCAGACTATCGTGAAAAACTACGGAATTCTGGAACTCGGACTTCAGAAAATTTATGCTATCCTTTTCGGCAAAAAGATTTCCAAATCGCAACGCCTTACCAATTGGGAAAGTCATGATTTGACAGAACAACAACAGCGCTATGCTGCCACCGATGCCTGGGCAAGTTTAGAGATATACCTGCAACTGATGAAGGAAACCAAACTAACCAAAAAACAGCTCGATAAACTGCTTTTTGAACACGCTCTGGAGCAAAAAGAAGCACATGAGCAGCGTATTCAGGCCAAACTTCTGAATTCTGAAACTTTATAAACTTTACGAACTTTCAACGTTATAACTAACCAAATGATAACTGTCCATCTCAAACCCAAAAAAGAAGAAAGTCTCAAACGGTTTCATCCGTGGGTGTTTTCCGGTGCCATTCAGCGAATTGATGGAAAAGTCACAGAAGGAGAACTGGTTAAGGTGGTGGATGCTGCCGGTAATTTTCTGGCGTTGGGACATTGTCAGATTGGCAGTATTGCTGTTCGGGTGATTTCGTTCGAAGAAACAGCTGTTGATGATACGTTCTGGAGTTTGAAAATCAGTCAAGCGTATGCCATGCGTCAGTCGCTTGGGTTGGTTTCGGCAAACAATAACACCTATCGGTTGGTTCATGGCGAGGGAGATTCCTTGCCGGGATTGATTGTGGATGTGTATGACGATACAGCTGTGATGCAAGCTCACTCGGTGGGAATGCACGAAATCCGTCAACAGCTGGCTAAAGCCATTGTTGCCAACGTGCCCGAAGTGAAAAGTGTCTATTATAAATCGGAAACAACTTTGCCTTTCAAAGCTGATATTGAAAACGAAAATGGCTATCTTATTGGTGCAGAAAATCCGAAACTAAAAGCCATTGAAAACGGTCTGCAGTTTCAGGTGGACTGGCTAAAGGGGCAGAAAACAGGTTTTTTTGTTGATCAGCGAGGAAATCGCTCGCTGCTCGAACGCTATTCTGCCGGAAAATCTGTGTTGAATATGTTTTGCTACACCGGTGGATTTTCGGTGTATGCACTGCGTGGTGGAGCTGCGTTGGTTCATTCGGTGGATAGCTCGGCTAAAGCCATTGACCTGACCGACAAGAATGTGGAAATTAATTTCCCGAACGATAAACGCCACGCCTCTTTTGCCGAGGACGCGTTCAAATACCTGAATGCCAACGAGCATCAGTACGACCTGATTATTCTCGACCCACCGGCTTTTGCCAAGCACCGTGATGCTCTGCGCAACGCTCTGAAAGGCTACAAACGCCTGAATGCCAATGCGATTAAACAAATAAAACCCGGCGGAATTCTGTTTACTTTCTCCTGCTCGCAGGTGGTAAGCAAAGACCAGTTCCGACTGGCAGTTTTCAGCGCTGCTGCCGAAACAGGTCGTAACGTCAAAATCCTTCACCAACTCACCCAACCTGCCGACCACCCCATTAATATTTATCATCCTGAAGGGGAATACCTCAAAGGGTTGGTGCTTTGGGTGGAATAAAGTTTTTTTGTTGAGAAATTTTGATTCGTTTTTATTGCCGGTTTGAGCAATTTGATATCTTTTATTTTGATACAATTTTCTTTTGTCTGCTTCGAGTATTAAATAAATTTCACTCTCTTTCTATCATTTAATTTGTATAACCTGCTCTTTACTTTCAGCATGTTTTTCAGTCTGAAAAAACATGCAAAATAATTAAAGAAATATTTCTCTAATTCCTTTTTTATCTGAAAAAAAATCAGGATATTTGTACTCAAATTCAAAGCCACAATAAAAAGTCATATCGTTCAGATTATCAGCGTGTTGTGTTGTTTTAGGTTTCAATTAACTATCATTTTTTTGAAAAACTATCAAAAAGGATTATAAAATGAAGGAAATTAAATTCAGTCTTGTTTACCGCGATATGTGGCAGTCGTCGGGTAAGTATGTGCCACGCAAAGATCAGTTAGCCAAAATTGCTCCGGTAATCATTGAAATGGGATGTTTTGCACGTGTGGAAACCAATGGTGGAGCTTCGGAGCAAGTGAATCTGCTTTACGGTGAAAATCCGAACGATGCAGTTCGCACATTTACCAAACCATTTAATGAAGTAGGCATTCAGACTCACATGCTCGACCGTGGATTGAATGGTTTGCGCATGAATCCGGTTCCTGCCGATGTGCGCGAGTTGATGTACAAAGTGAAAAAGGCTCAGGGTGTGGATATTACGCGTATTTTCTGTGGTTTGAACGATGTGACCAATATTATTCCTTCTATTCAGTATGCCAAAGCTGCCGGAATGATTGCTCAGGCTACTTTGTGTATCACTTATTCCGAAATTCATACGGCTGAATATTATATCAACATGGCTGAACAGCTGATTGAAGCCGGTGCGGATGAAATTTGTCTGAAAGATATGGCTGGTATCGGTCGCCCCGAAATGTTGGGGAAAATTACCAAAGCTGTGAAAACGGCTCACCCGCATATCATTATGCAATATCATGGTCACTCAGGACCTGGTTTTTCGGTAGCTTCGATGCTCGAAGTGGCCAAAGCCGGAATCGATTACCTCGATGTGGCTATGGAACCGCTTTCGTGGGGAATGGTTCATCCGGATGTGATTACCATTCAGGCTATGCTCAAAGATGCAGGTTTCAAAGTACCTGAAATCAATATGAATGCTTACATGGAAGCTCGTCGCCTGACTCAGAGTTTTGTGGATGATTTCTTAGGATATTTTATTGATGAACGTAATAAATTCATGACTTCATTACTGGTAGGTTGCGGTTTGCCGGGGGGAATGATGGGTTCGCTTATGGCCGACCTGAAAGGTGTTCATGCCGGAATCAACTCCTACCTTAAAGGAGTAAACAAAAAAGAACTCAGCACCGATGAATTGTTGGTAATGTTGTTCGACGAAGTAAAATATATATGGCCAAAATTGGGCAATCCACCGTTGGTAACACCGTTCAGCCAGTACGTAAAAAACATTGCCCTTATGAACGTGATGTTTATGGTGAAAGGTCAGCCACGCTGGGGAATGATTGACAAAAATAGTTGGGATATGATTTTGGGTAAAGCCGGAAAACTTCCGGGAACGCTTGACCCGGAAATTATTGCACTGGCCGAAAAGAATAAATTCGAATTTTTCGAAGGAAATCCTCAGGATAATTATCCGAACGAACTGGATAAATTCATTGCCGAAATGAAAGATAAAGGGTGGGACAGAGGCAAAGATGATGAAGAATTGTTTGAATTTGCAATGCATGGAAAACAATATATTGATTACAAATCGGGTGAAGCTAAAAAACGCTTTGAAGCTGAACTGGAAGCGGCAATCAAAGAAAAATATGCAGGTGGAAATGTTGAGATACCTGATTTACGTGCGTTGAAATATCCGAATGCTGAGCCGGTTGTGTCGAACGCCACAGGACGTGTGATTTGGGAACTTGATTTCAACGAAGGTTCGGTTGAGCCGGTTCATGGTAAGGAATATAAAGAATATGATACATTATGTACTATTCAGACAAACTACGGTTTAGAACATATCGGAAGCTTCTGCGATGGCCGAATTGTGGGAATTGAAAAGAAACAGGGCGAAATTGTTCGTAAAGGCGAAGTGTTGGCGTATATTGAAAGAGATTAAAAAAGTCGTTATACAAATTCTAATCCCGTAGGGATTAACTATAAATAACCCCCAGTAAGCGTAGCGCAACTGGGGGAAAAACACTCTTATAAACGCAACCCCGTAGTGGGTTGAACTTTTGAAAGTAATTTTAGTTGAACCCACTACGGGGTTCTGCTTTCTATTTCACTATAACCCCCAGTTGAAACTGGGGGTTATGAATAGTTTAACTCCTGTCGGAGTTTTTTTATACCCTATTTACAAGTAATTTTCTCATTTACGCAACATCTACCACTTTCCCAAGGCTAACGTAACACACAAAACCCTTTGTTACAAAACCCATTACTTCAATCAGATTCATGTATTGTTTTACCTGATTTAGATAAGTGGTTTTTTCGTTTTCGCCGAATTTATAGTCGATAATTGTTGCTTCGTTATCATGGAAAATAACGCGGTCGGGGCGATACAGATCACCACCCGGTGTAAGAATAGTTGTTTCGTTCAGCACACGAATATTGTCAGCAAACCAGCTTTCAACTTCAGGCAATTGCCAAAATTTCTGCATTTCTTCTTCTACAATCAGACTTTCCTCCATACTTATTCGTCCTTCAAAAATCATTGCTGAAATAGCATTTTTCTGGTCCGATTTTCGCGTGATTTGTTGCAAAATATCGTGCATTATTAAGCCGTAATTTAAACGACTGTCGGTTAACTGCTGATTTTCGAGCAAAAAGTCCAGACTTTGATGCTTTATGCGTAAACGATCGTTGCTTTGAACGGACGGATATTCACTAATTCGTTCATTTACTGTATCAGTTGCAGTTTCTTTATTGTCAGGGGTTGTTGGTTCACCCAAATTAAAAACACCGGCATTAAATCCCTTTGCCAATGAAATAATTTCGGCATCCAAATCGGGTGTTTCAACGCTGAAACAAGCAGTCAGCAGGCTGGAAAGTGAGTTGATTTTATCCATTCCATCCACCTCTTTTTTAGGTGCCGGAGCTAGGCAAATCAATTCATGTTTGGCGCGGGTAAAGGCAACATAGGCAATGTTCAGGCTATCAATAAAAAGATGCATTTGCTCATCAAAATAGCTTTCAGCAAAAATGGATTGACCCAGTTTGGAGCTATATTCAATTGGCAGCAAAGGTAGTTCGTTGAATGGTTCAACTTTAGGTTCGCACCACAAAATATTCCGCATGTTGCTGTCTAACTTCCAGTCGCAGAAAGGCATTACCACCACTTTAAAATCCAGACCTTTCGATTTATGAACAGTCATAATCCGCATGGCACTTTGGTTGTCGGGGGTGGAAATACATTGTTTGACGCCGCTTTTCTTCCACCAGTTCAGAAAACTGTTTAAATCGGCTGTTTTGCCCGTTGTATAACGGAAAACCACATCCTGAAATGCCTGAACAAACACGGCTTCGTTGTGCCAGTTCCCTACGTTGAACAGCCCGATAATTTCCTCCACCATATCGAAGAGTGAGCTGTGTTGCAGCTGTGCCAAACGCTGATTTTCTTCCGCGGAAAACAAACCGGACAAATCAGTTTCGTTTGTTTTATCAGTCGAAAAACATATATTTAATGCTTCATTTTCAGTCATTCCACGCCGACCGCGGGCATATTCGTAGTTGACAATGGTTTGTTGAATACTGTCGGCAGGATTTACAAAAAGCTGCATAATACCCAGTACAAATCGCACCGAAGCAGCCGAACCAATCACCAGACCTTCATTTCCCATGATATCGTAACACACACTTGGTTTTGCATCGGGTGAAGTTTTATGACTGAGCAATTTATGGATAACCTGTTGTTCCTCATCATTTTTGCGCACCAAAATGGCAATATCGGCAGGCTTGTAACCACGATTTTGCAAATCCTCCAAAATTGCAGGCAAACGGCTCAGGCTCTCCTCTTTCCAACCGTCCTCGGTTTCGTCGGAGTTGATAAAATTAAACTGAACCCGACCGGTCCCGGCTTTTGGCGAAATTTTCTGATAAATATTGGAATAGGCATGTTCTATTTTGTACGTCAATGGTTCCAGCAAAGGATAAACAGGCAAAATATCGTTTAGGCTGGCATTCAGTTTTTGCTGTAAAGTAATGGACGCACGTCGAAAAAACGAGTTATTGAAATCAATGATATTTTTGTCGCTTCGCCAGTTGGTATCAAGGTTTTCCTCATGAATCTGCTCCGAACGAAAATCGTCCAACACCTTTTCGTCCAGCAGTTTCCAGTCGGAATTTCGCCAACGGTAAATGCTTTGTTTCACATCACCCACCACAAGGTTTAATTTGCCGGCCGATAAACTGTTTTCAATCAATGGTTTAAAATTTTTCCATTGAAGCACCGAGGTATCCTGAAATTCATCAATCATATAATTGTCGATGTGAATTCCCGTCTTTTCATACACAAAGGGCGTATCGCTGTTGTCGATAATCTTGTTGAGCAACATGTTCGAGTCCGAAATCAGCATGGTGTTCTGTTCGTCGGTGAGTTTTTTGATTTGCACAGCCAAATCGGATAAAATTCCGAGCGTATTGATATGCTTCAACACCATCACGGCTGAATTGTAGTTTACAATTTCTTTCGACAATAAATCTACAACCCGTTGAAAACTCTGCTGAAGCCCATTCTGATAAGCAGATTCGATGGCCGACTTCACATCCTGTGACTTGGATTTGGTGTAACAATTCGTTACATCTTCCGCAAAACTTTTGAACCGATCGCTTACTTCGAGCTTTCCTTTAATCAGTTTTTCGAACGTCTGAGTTGTTTTGTACGAAAAATCCTCGTGACTCAAACCAGTACGGGCCATGATGTTAAGTCCTTCGGTGGCAGTTTGTTTTACTTTACTTTCAAAAGTTGTTTTTATCTCACGCAGATTTTTCCGGTAATTCGTCAGAAATTCCCGTTCATGCAGTTTTCGGTTGGTATCCTCGGCTTTGTGCTGGTAACTTTCCTTGAAAATCTCCTGCCCCAGATCCATGATATTACCGCGCATATTCCAGTTTTCCGACTGTTCCACACGTTCTTCGGCATAGCTGGTAAGCCATTGCAGAAGTTGCTTGTTTTCGTCTTTCGATAAATCGAGAAAAAGATTATCCACCGACTGTTCAAGCGTTTGCGAATTATCCAGCTCCAGATTATAACCGCCATGAACACCAATATCCCGTGCAAATGAACGGATAACCTGCTGGAAAAAGCGGTCGATGGTACTGATGGAAAACGAAGAATAATCGTGCAAAATACTGGTAAGAATCTTTTTTGCTTTTGCATTTACAGCCTCTTCGGTCGGAAAATCCTTTGAAATTAACTCCGCGCGGTAATCTGATTTTTCGCCTTGTGCCAACGCATGAAGTTCCTTTAGAATACGGGTTTTCATCTCGTCGGTGGCTTTGTTGGTAAACGTTACAGCCAGAATGCGGCGATGCGTCCGTTCACGTTTCGGGTCGAAAAGCAAGCGGATATAATCCTTTGTGAGTCGGTATGTCTTGCCTGAACCGGCAGAGGCGCGATAAATGTTTAGCATAATTTATTTTGGATTTCAAAGATACAATTTAGTTTCAGAAAAAATCATGTTAAGCAAAGAAAAATAATTGGTCAAAAAATATTTTAAATGCTAAATTTGAAAATCTAAAACAAGCGGTTGGAAAGATAATTTCTTATCTTTGCATGCCGGTTAAGTTACCGTATTGAATAAATCAGAAAAATGGAATCTATTTATAATATTGAAATTCTCAATTCCCGTTGCAAAAACACCATGATGGAGCATCTGGGAATAGAAATCATTGAAGCGTCCGAAGGGCGTGTGGTATGCAAAATGCCGATTGACGAACGCACGATTCAACCGCTGAAACGCCTTCACGGAGGTGCCACCATGGCTTTAGCCGAATCGGTTGGGAGTGTTGGCTCTTATTGCTTAATCGATCAGGAAAATGAAGCCTCATTCGGTGTCGAGATTAATGGCAGCCACGTTCGAACAACCACCGAGAACGAGGTTTTTGGTATCGGAACAATAACCTACCGTGGGAAAAATACGCATGTTTGGGACATTCGGGTGGAAGATAAAAATGCCAAATTGCTGTCTTTATGTCGCCTGACAGTTCGTGTCGTTCCTTTAAAATCTCCTAATTTGTAAGGGGGAATTTCAACAAATGACACAAAAAAGCACTACATACCCGCAGCTTCGAAAGCTTCAAAAGGTTCTGTTTAAACAAAACATTCCTTTTGTTTCGTACCGTTTGCCACTCGAAACAGATATTATCACGCTGGTTCAGCATCATTCATTGCCCGAAAAGCTTGTCTCCTTGAACGAACTGGATAATAAAGTTGGGTTTGTGATAGCGCCATTCACGTCTTCGGAGGAGCATAGCAGTTATTTTCTGAAACCTGATTGCGTTTTTTTTTCGGATGGTATTGACGATATCTACATTCAGAAACTGGCTGATAATAACCGTTTTATTGAACATGCTAAAACTGAAAATACACTCACGACCACAAAGCCGGCAGAGTTTATAGCAAACGTAAACAATGCCGTGGAGGTCATGAAAGCCGATAAACTTCATAAAGTGGTACTTTCGAAAGTGCGATTGGAGCAACTGCCAGATGGTTTTGAACCCGAAGCTTTTTTTCTGAAACTGTGCTCCAACTATCCTCACGCCATGGTTTATTCTCTGCAATTGCCGGGAGTTGGCTGCTGGATTGGTGCAACACCGGAACCTTTGCTGGTGGTGGAAGATGAAACTGTGAAAACGGTCTCACTTGCCGGAACACAAATTGCTGTCAATAAGCCGCTTGAGTCGTATCAATGGGCAGATAAAGAGCTTGAAGAACAGGAAATTGTAACTGACTTTGTGGAAAAAACACTTCAATCGTTAGGTATAACCGATTACAGCAAAGCCGGACCAATGAACTATCAGGCAGCCAATCTGATTCATCTGAAAACGGCTTTTGAGTTTGCTGAAACAGCCATTCAAAACCGATTGGGTGACTTCTTGAATGGACTTCATCCAACACCTTCAGTAGGTGGATTGCCTAAAACTGAAGCAATTGAGTTTATTCTGGCAAATGAGAATCACGATCGCAGTTATTATACAGGTTTTTTGGGATCATTGAATATCAACGAAAAAACAGATATCTTTGTAAACCTTCGGTGCCTGCAATTGTTTGACCAACAGTTTATTCTTTACAGCGGCGCAGGAATTACTGCTTCGTCCGTTGCTGAAAATGAATGGACTGAAACAGATAATAAAATGTTGACGATGATGAATGTGATGATGACCCCAAACCCCTAAAGGGGAAATTTAAATGGTAAATAGTAAATGATCAAATAGTAAATCAGATAATGAATCACTTTCGACAAGGAATTAAAAATATACCTGAAATCTGCGCCCGATTGGGTGTTAAGAAAGTAATTATAGCACCAGGTTCGCGTAACGCACCGCTGATATTTGCATTCACAGCTCAGCCGGAAATGGAATGTCTGAGCATTACCGACGAACGTTCGGCTGCATATTTTGCGTTGGGAATGGCGCAACATAGTGGCGAAGCTGTGGCGTTGGTTTGTACCTCGGGGACTGCTGTGCTGAACTTTGCACCGGCCATTGCAGAAGCTTATTATCAAAACCTGCCGCTGCTCGTTTTCACTGCTGACCGCCCTGCCGAAATGATTGATCAGGCTGATGGACAGACGCTCAGGCAGAATAATATTTTTGCCAACTATATAAAAGCCAGTTTCGATCTGCCGGTTGAAACGGTGGTTGATGCCGATTTGAATTTCTCCGACCGCCAGGTTTCGCAGGCTATCGAAACAGCTGTTTCGTATCCACAAGGTCCGGTGCAGATTAATGTGCCGATGCGTGAGCCGATATATACTGCTCTGCCCGAATCACACAGCCATCCGAAGATTATCAAAACACTGACTTCTACAGGTATTTTGACCGTTGAAAGTCTTGAACAATTGAAAGCCGGCTGGCTGAAGCATAAGAAGAAGTTGGTTGTGTTTGGAGTTTTTCCAAAAAATGAGGATTTGAATGAGTTGGCATTAAGACTGGCGAATGAACCGGATGTGGTGGTGCTGGCTGAAAATCTGTCGAATATAAGCGGTGAAGGTATTATCACTCAACTAGAATCCCTGTATTCGAGAGTGAATTCAAAAGATTCGACCGGAAATTTTGCTCCCGATTTACTGATAACCATTGGTCATTCTGTCATTTGTAAGCAACTGAAAATTTTCCTGCGCTGTCATCAACCTGCTGAGCAATGGCAAATTGAATCGTCGATGCCTTACGTGGATACCTACAAAAGTTTGACAACTATCGTTCCCGGTTTGGCAACAGACATTCTGACTCAAATGCCATTCAGACAGACAAAAAGTGATTTTTCGGAAGTTTATCTATCGGAAATGATGCATATTAAGGCACTTCACGAGGATTTTGTGAACAACAAACATTTGTCGGACATGAGTGTAACACTTGAATTGCTGAAACAAACACCAACCGGAACTGTTTTGCACTTGGCCAACAGTACTTCGGTGCGCTGGACACAACTTTTCCCGGCTCGTACCGATTTGACTTATATTTGCAACCGTGGCACTTCGGGCATCGATGGCAGTATGTCAACTGCAGCCGGATATGCTTACTGTTCGCAGCAACCGGTTGTTTTTCTTACTGGCGATTTGTCGTTTATCTACGATTCTAATGCGCTTTGGAACAATTATATTGGCAAAAACCTGAAAATCATCGTGATGAATAACAACGGTGGAAATATCTTCCGGTTTATCGGCGATAAGGAATTGATGGAAAAAAGTATGGACTTTTTCACCACACCGCATCACGTAAAAATTAAGCCGTTGGTGGAAGCTTACGGATTGGATTATATGGCTTGCAATACAACAGAAAACCTCGGAAAAAGCATTGTAAATTTATTGAAATCGGATAAAGCCACTGTTCTTGAAGTATTTACCGATAGTGATTTGAATACAGAAAATTATAAAGGATATTTTAAAAATATAAGAAAATGAGACAGTGGACAACTATTAAAGAATTTGAAGAAATTAAGTTCGAATATTTCGAAGGAATAGCCAAAATTACGATTAACCGACCACGCTACCGCAACGCATTCACGCCGGATACCATCAAGGAAATTATAGAATCGATGGTGTTTTGCCGTGATAGTGAGGATATTGCCACGGTAATTCTGACCGGCGAAGGCGATATGGCTTTTTGCAGCGGTGGCGATATCAATGTAAAGCAAATTGGCGGTTACATCGGTAAGGATGGCATTCCACGTTTGAATGTACTTGACTTGCAGAAGTTGATTCGCAGTTTGCCAAAACCGGTTGTAGCTATGGTAAATGGTTTTGCGATAGGTGGTGGTCATGTTTTGCAGGTGGTTTGTGACTTATCTATTGCTTCCGAGAATGCCATTTTCGGACAAACAGGACCCAAAGTGGGAAGTTTTGATGCCGGTTTTGGGTCATCGTATCTGGCTCGTATCGTTGGTCAGAAAAAAGCCCGTGAAATTTGGTTCCTTTGTCGCCAGTATTCAGCTGCCGAAGCATTAGAAATGGGTTTGGTGAATACCGTGGTGCCATTCGACCAACTGGAAGATGAAACCGTGAAATGGTGTAAGGAAATGATGCAACACAGTCCGCTGGCATTACGCATGATAAAAGCAGGGTTGAATGCAGAACTCGACGGACAAGCCGGAATTCAGGAGTTGGCCGGGAATGCCACCATGCTATATTACATGACCGAAGAAGCACATGAAGGCAAAAACGCTTTCCTCGAAAAACGCAAACCTGATTTCTCGAAATATCAAAAAATGCCATGAATTGGTTATCGGTCAATTAGTTTTAAAGTTAATTAAATATGCCAAAGTCTTGGTTCTTGACTCTTGGTTCTTGATTCAAAAAAATGAATGTAAAACCCTGGATTGCCGCTTTTCGCCTAAAAACATTGCCATTAGCTTTGTCGAACACCATTATTGGAACAAGTTTGGCAGCAGCTGATAACCGGTTAAGTTGGTTGATATTTGGACTGACAGCACTTACAACCGTGCTTTTACAAATTCTGTCGAATATGGCCAACGACTACGGTGATTTTGTAAACGGAAAAGATACTGCCGAACGCATTGGACCGAAACGAATGGTGCAGTCGGGCGAAATTTCGGCTAAAACAATGTTACGGGGAATTATAGTCGTTGGAATATTGTGTGTTGCCTCGGGTGTTTCGCTGATTATTCTGGGAACAGAAGGCATGGACATTTCGAATCTGTTGATTTTTGGATTACTCGGGTTGGCTGCCATTGCTGCTGCCATAAAATACACGGTTGGCAAAAATCCCTATGGATATCGCGGTTTGGGAGACTTATTTGTATTTATCTTTTTCGGATTGGTGGGCGTTGTAGGTACATATTTTCTTCAAACACAGGATTTTCGTTGGGAAATTCTTTTACCTGCATCCGCAATTGGATTTCTAAGCACCGGAGTACTGAATATGAACAACATGCGTGACTATGTAGCCGATAAAAAAGCCGGAAAACGAACGATTGTTGTGGCAATGGGAATACGAAAGGCTGCATTTTATCATTTGTTTTTGGTGGCAGGTGCTGCTTTATTAGCTATAATTTTCACGTTGATTAATTATCATTCCATTTGGCAATGGTTCTTTCTTCTTTCATTTCCTTTGTTTTTTCTGAATTTGAAAAAAGTTTTCACCTATACAGATGCTGAGCAATTGTACCCTGAATTGCCAAGATTGTCGATGGCCAGTCTGGTATTTGCTTTGACTTTTGGGATCGGGTTGCTTTTATAGAAAAAATATGCTTACTGCTCGTTATACCAACCTTGATTTAAAGTTCAAATTCCCTGCAGGTACTTCCCGCGGAGTTTTGTTACAGAAACCTTCTTCGTTTTTAATACTGGAGAAGGACGGTGTGATGGGTGTTGGCGAGTGTTCCACAATTCCCGATTTAAGCATCGACCCAATGGAAAGCTATGAGCAAAAACTGGTTGAAGTTTGCAGTCAGCTGAATGCCGGAGTTGACCCTCAGGAAATAGATTTGTCGGCATATCCGTCCATTGCGTTCGGCTTGGAAACGGCTCTGCTCGATTTGAATACAGGTGGAAATCGCATTTTGTTTCAAAATGATTTCTCTGACGGGAAAGCCGGAATTCCCATCAATGGTTTGGTTTGGATGGGCGACCGTGAATTTATGCAAAAACAGATTCGCGAGAAAATTGTTGCCGGATATCACTGCATTAAGCTTAAAGTGGGTGCGCTGGATTTTGAAATTGAAATGGAAATCATTGCGGGAATTCGTCAGCAATTTTCGCCCGATGATATACAAATTCGACTCGATGCTAATGGTGGTTTTTCACCAACAGATGCGTTGACCAAACTTGAACGACTTTCAAAGTTTGAGATTCATTCGATTGAACAACCAATCAAATCCGGACAATGGGAACAAATGGCAGCGATTTGCCGACAATCGCCCATTCCGATTGTGCTGGATGAAGAACTGATTGGAACAGCCCCCGATGAAGAAATCTTGAAGAAAATTAATCCGGCATACATTATTCTGAAACCAAGTCTGCTGGGTGGATTTAAGGTGTCTGAAGAATGGATTCGATTGGCTGAAAAACACAAGATTGGTTGGTGGATAACTTCGGCGCTCGAAGCGAATATTGGCTTGAATGCTATTGCGCAATGGACTGCCACACTTGGTTCGGAATTACCACAAGGTTTAGGAACGGGGCAGCTTTATCACAATAATATTCCTTCGCCTCTCGAAATTCGTGATGCTAAACTTTTTTATAATCATGCAATTGATTGGAATTTAAGTTCAATTCTTTCATGAAAGCCGAAAACATCATACTGAACGGTAAAGGTTACAATCGAACTAATCTTGAGAATCTTCATTTTGCAGATGAACCGGAAGATTCATGGCGAAATGCCATTTATCATTTTTTGGTCAATTGGTTCGATGATTCAGATTCAATAATCACTCACACTTCCGGTTCTACCGGCAAACCAAAAGAAATCAGACTACGAAAGGCAGCCATGATAAATTCCGCAGGTATGACTAATTACTTTTTCGGGTTGAATGCTGATAGTACAGCTTTACTTTGTATGCCGGCTTCGTACATTGCCGGAAAAATGATGTTAGTGCGCGCATTGGTGGGTGGTTTCTATCTGATAGCAGTTGAACCGAAAGCTAATCCGTTTGAAAATCTGAATCAACAGGTTGACTTTACAGCCATTACGCCCTATCAGCTTTTTCATTCAGTCGAGAGTCTGAAAAGTGGATTTATTCGCAAAGTTATTGTTGGTGGAAGTCCGGTTACATCGAAGTTGGAGCAATTAGTTGAAGAAATCCATGCTGAAATTTATGAAACTTATGGAATGACCGAAACCTATTCTCATATTGCTTTGCGCCGTATTAATGGAAAAGAAAAATCGGATTATTTCACCGTTCTGAATGGTGTTGAAATTCATCAAACCAAGCATGGATGTTTGGCTGTTTATGCTCCACATTTATCTGAAAATGAACTGATAACAAACGATATTGTTGACCTTAAGGACTCAAAATCATTTCGTTGGTTGGGTAGAATAGATTCGGTAATTAATTCCGGTGGCATAAAAATTCATCCAGAACAAGTTGAGAAAAAGCTCGAAAAGGTTATTTTATCCAACTTTTTTATCACTTCAGTTCCTGACCATTTTCTTGAAAACAAAGTCGTGTTAATAATTGAATCAGAAGAATTTACGGCAGAAAAAGTTACAGAATTAAATACTTTTTTTGAAAGTAATCTTTCCCGATTTGAAATTCCAAAACAGATTTTTTATTTGCCGGCTTTCATTTATTCCGAAAGCAATAAAATTTTAAGGAAAGAATCATTAGCAAAGGCTATTTCCCAGATGACAAAAGAAAATCTTTGTTGAAACTTTTTCGCTCCATCGAAAATCCTCCGCGCATTTCAGTTGGAAATTCCCCATTCAATTCGTTACCGGGCATTTGACCCATGCCACCCTGCATTTCAGCGCCCATTTCACTTCCACCACGCATTCCTTCACCCATACCGCGTCCACCGCCGTGCATTCCACCTCCATGACCACCACCCATTCGGGTTCTCATTTTATGTATTTCATACTGCGACAAATCATTAACAACTACCTGAAGTTGAACTAGCTGACTTGAAATTATATCCAGACTAAAGTTATTCCCAAACAATTCCTTCAACGGAATCTTGATTTCGTACGTAGCCAAATCGCGGTTTGATTTGCTTCTCGCAAAACAGATATTATCCTTGTTTTCCGATGTTATAATTCCGTTTGTAAACTGAAATCCATTGAGCATAACCGTGTCTTTCTGAACAATTTCAGGTCGTGTTACGGATTTATCCACCAGCTTATCAGTTCTGACATCCTGTGTGTTCATTGGTGGCATTTCAGTGAATTTATTAGCCAGAAACGAAATATCTGACTTTTGTGTCGAAGTTTTCAGCTTGTATCTCACCGAGAAACCTGCCCGAAAGAGTTGTGTTTGAGTGGCACGATCAGCGGCTTTCAGAATGAAATAGAGATTTTGGGCATCATTTCTGAATTCATATTTCAGATTCGATTCAGAATTGAAAAATCGTGGAAGCATTCCCCAATCTGAACCATCACCATCGATCACAATCGGTTGAACCTGCCATTTTGCAATGCTAACCTGTGAGTAAACTATTGAAAATAAACCAAATACACTCAGTATAAATAGCTGAATTAATCTTTTCTTCATAAAAAGCAAATTAAGAAATTCATTAAAGTCAGAAAATTGAAATTTCTGATGTTAAGAATTCAATTAAACTAAATTTATTCATTAACTTTGCCACAAATGTAGTTGACTTTCGGATTAACTTCTTACGAAGGATAAGTATTTTACAAAAAATTATCCAAATCGCTCCTGCTTTTGTTTTTGTATACAAAAATCTGATTAAAATGAGACAATTACCTCCTCAATCCGAACCAACTTTCGGATTTTCCGATTCTCCATTTGGCGAATGTTGCATTGCTTCTTCAAACGACGGAATTTGTGCGCTTACGTTCCCCGAAAGCCGTGAAAGTGCTGCCTTCGATTTGGAACAACGCTTTCCGGAAACTAATTTCAAACAAAACGATGAAAAAGCAAAAAGGCTTGCAAATCAGATTTTTGAAAGAGATGAAAAGCCACTTCTGCATCCAATCGGCACTGAATTTCAACAGTCCATTTGGAGAGCCTTACAGCGTATTCCGGCTGGTTCAACCACTACCTATGCTCAAATTGCCGAAGCCATTGGTCGCCCGAAAGCAGTGCGTGCCGTTGGAACAGCCATTGGTGCCAATCCGATAGCGTATCTGATTCCTTGTCACCGAGTTATCCGAACAGATGGCGGTTTAGGTGGCTTCCGTTGGGGGTTGGATTGCAAAAAGAAGATGCTTGAGTGGGAAAAGAAATAAATCTACTAACTTTTAAATATTAATTGTATGGAACTACCAATCGGACTAATTATTTTTGGAGTACTTGTTGTGCTCTTTATTTTTTCAGGATTTGTAACTGTAAATCAGGGTTATGTGGCGGTTATAACCATTTTTGGAAAATATCGTCGTATTATGGGACCGGGTTTGAACTTTAAAATTCCGTTTATCGAACTGGTTCACAAACGTATTTCAATTCAAAACCGTTCCGTTGAGCTTGAATTTCAGGCTGTAACACAGGATCAGGCAAACGTGTATTTCAAAGCCATGTTGCTTTATGCTGTTTTTAATCAGGCTGATGAAACCATTAAAAACGTGGCTTTTAAGTTTGTTGACGACCGCAACTTTATGCAGGCTTTGATTCGTACCATCGAAGGAACAATTCGTAGTTTTGTGGCTACCAAAAAGCAGGCTGAAATTCTGAGTCTTCGTACCGAAATTATTCAGGAAGTAAAAAAACATTTGGACGACACACTGGAACAATGGGGTTACCACATGATTGATATTCAGCTGAATGACATCACGTTTGACGAAGAAATCATCAAATCTATGTCGCGCGTGGTGGCTTCGAACAACCTGAAAGCAGCTGCAGAAAATGAAGGTCAGGCTTTGTTGATTACCAAAACAAAAGCTGCCGAAGCCGAAGGAAATGCGATTAAAATTTCAGCATTAGCCGAAAAAGAAGCAGCACAGCAACGCGGGCAGGGAATTGCACTTTTCCGCGAGGAAGTAGCCAAAGGTATGGCAATGGCTGCTAAGGAAATGACAGATGCTGATTTGGATTCTTCATTCTTACTTTTTTCTATGTGGACAGAAGCAATTAAACATTTTGGTGAAACAGGTAAAGGAAACGTTATTTTCCTCGATGCATCTACCGACGGAATGCAGAAAACAATAAACCAAATGATGGGAATGATGAAAATGAACGAAAAAGCATAGATTCTTGACTTTTTAGATTGTTTAAAAGACTGTTGTAAGTAAGTTGCAACAGTTTTTTTTGTAAAAAATTGCTTTCTGTGAGAGTTTTTTGCCTTTTCACTGATTTTATCTTTGGTTATTAGGATAAATAGTTTAGTTTTGCATTTGAAAAATTGGTCGACCAGAAAAATCAACTCATTTATGAATAACTCAATTTTAAAACTGAAACAAACTGCCGGAATTTTCTTGGCAATATCATTACTTTTATTTTCAGGAACTAATCTGCAAAGCCAGAATTATAAAGTAGTGGATGGTGGTCAAACGAAGTGTTTCAACACTACAGGTCCAATCAATTGTCCGGTTGCAGGCCAGACTTTTTACGGTCAGGATGCAGCGTACACCGGAAATTTGTCGAGTTACATGTTAAGTACTGACACAAAAACGGTTTATGATAATAATACAGGATTAACATGGATGAGCAGCCCGAATATGACCAACACAGCCCCGGTAAAGACTGATAGAATGAGTTACACAGCTGCTCAAGCGTGGGTTACGACCGTGAATACTGCAAACTACGGCGGTTTTAATGATTGGCGCATTCCGACCATCAAAGAATTGTATTCTCTGTATCTGGCTAAAGGTCTAGATCCCGGCGGTTCTTCTTCATCAACCGGTTTAACTCCTTTTCTGGACGACAATTATTTTAAGTTTGCCTATGGAAATACTGCGATTGGTGAACGACTGATTGATCAGCAATATATGTCGAGCAACATTTTTATTCTGAATCCGAGCGAATCAGGTTATTCGAAGGATTTTGGAGTAAATTTTGCAGATGGTAGAATCAAAGGATATGATATGGTAGATGCGCTCAGCAAACTTACCAAAACGTTTTATGTTCAGTTAGTACGCGGAAAAACTACCTATGGTATCAATGATTTTGTGGATAATGGCGATCAAACTATTACCGACAAAGCAACATCTTTGATGTGGGCTAAAAATGATAATGGTACAGGACTGAACTGGACTGATGCGCTGGCGTGGGTTCAAACCAAAAATTCGCAGAATTATTTTGGTCATAACGACTGGAGAATGCCTGATATAAAGGAATTACAAAGTATCATCGATTATACTCATTCGCCTGATTATGATAATAAACCGGCAATCAATTCCACCTTTTTTAATTGCACACAGATAGTTAACGAAGCTGGTCTGGCCGATTGGGGTTATTTCTGGTCTTCAACAACACATGACAGTTATTCTACAAATAATGGTGGTGGCGCTGAAGCCGATTATATTGCATTTGGAAGGGCATTGGGTTGGCCATCCACTCAAACAAAATGGGTAGATGTACACGGAGCTGGCGCACAACGAAGTGACCAGAAAGTTGGTCCGCCTTATTCGTGGGCAACTCTCAAAACCACAGTCGTGAACGGAGTTACCTATACAGGTTATTCTTTTGGACCACAGGGCGATGCAATTCGTGGTTCAAATTTCGTACGCTTGGTTCGCACAGTTGAAAGTTCCACGAATACACCAACGACTAATGATTCCGGAAATACATATCAATCCTCCGAAAATCCGTTTCACCAAACCATAGTGATAAAAAATACAACCGGAACAGAAAACTATCAGTTATTCAACATGATGGGGCAAACAATATGGGTAGGAATCCAGGTTGAAAAACAGAATTTCTCACATTTAAATTCAGGCATCTATTATTTGAATATAGCAACTCAAAATTCCACACAAACCTTAAAACTATTAAAACAATAAATTTTGATTATTGATTGATAAACAGAGAATTGCGAAACGTAATTCTCTGTTTATTATTTGTAAAAATAAATCATTATTTTTGTCCTGAAATAAAATCTGAAAATGATAATAGAAAACAAACTTTTTGAGCGGTTAAATTGTACTGAAACCCCTTTTCAGAAAGGAGAATATGAAAACTGCCGGTTTGTGAATTGTAATTTCCACGGAATCAATCTGACAGCTATTATTTTCAGGGAATGCGCTTTCGAAGATTGCGACCTAAGTCTTTGTAATCTGTCAGATTCCACAGTGAATGACGTGACTTTTGATGGTTGTAAATTGGTCGGTGTTCAATTTGATTGGTGTCGGGACTTTTTGTTTTCCGTGAAATTTGAGAATTGTGATTTGAAACTGGCAGTTTTCTATAAACGCAAACTTAAAAAAACCTTTTTCAAAAATTGCAACCTACAGGAAACTGAATTCTCCGAAGCAGATCTTACCGAATCGGTATTTGATAACTGTGACCTGCAACGTGCTATTTTTCAATTTACAAACCTTGAGAAAGCAGATTTCAGAACGTCATTCAATTATTCAATCGACCCGGAACAAAACCGCATTAAAAAAGCCCGATTCTCTCGAATGGGCTTAGGTGGTTTGCTGGATAAATACGGGATTGTAATAGAATAGATTTACTTTCTCAAATCCTTCGCACCTCTCACTTCAGTTGAAACCTCGTTGAGTACACCGGCTTGTTGTAATACAGCAGTTTGAACTTTAATAAAGCGAATATGTGGAAGGTAAACCGCTTTTCCAAGAGTATCCACTGCATTTGAAATCTCAAATTTATTTCCACCCAAATCGGAGTCATAGTCAGTGCCATACAGATTTTTGACATAGCCCCACGTGAAAAGATTAGATAATACAATCCAACTTTGAACTCCATTTTTAACGGTGCTTATGTATGGGTCGGGTAAACGTCTGCCGTGAAATGTAATACTGTCCGTTGTTGTGTTTGGCCACCACCAGGTTGATGTGCATTTTGAACCCGAACCTGATTTCAAAACTCCTTTATCGTTATTGCTATCTTTCCAGGTTATGTTTGAAGTGTCCGAAACAGCTTTATAATACCTTACCCAGTAGTTTAGGTTAAAGTTATTATATAAATTTCCTTTCAGTTCATACCATGTTTCGTTCGGTAAACCATCGCCGTTTGTATCGCTCATAACATACACTATTCCCGGTTCTAACGAAGAACCTTTAAGTGTTAATACTTCAAAGTCAAAACCACTTCCATTTACAACATTGTGATCAAAACCAGCCACAACATAACCGCCAAAACCACCCAGATAGAGCCAGTCTTTGTAATCCGATGGTTCACCTATAAAATTTGATACATCAGTTTTCTTTGCTGCCAGAGCATGTTGCCCCGGAGCGTAAACATAATCGAAAACCTGCGTGATATATGCAGATGGCTGAACCGGCTCCTGAATCCATTTACATGAATTCAGAAAAATGGAAAGCACCGGTATCAAGAGAAGAATGTAAGATTTAAGCCGAAAAATCATTCGCGAAATTTTTAATCTGAGCTACAAAGTTACTTATTTTCCTGAAAACTAACGAACAATCGGCTGTAGTTGTAAACCCACATACCCTAAAATAACACATAACTGCCTGTTTTTTTAAAAATTATCGATTTTCAAGTAGTGTTTTTAAAAAATTTTTTAAACCTGCTAAATCTAAATACAACATTCACCACGTTTAATTATAAAATTCTGAAAGATTAATGTAAGGAAACATTCAAATTTTCGTCAATATAATAAACAGCCTTTCTAAACTTTATATATAAACCAATTTCTAAAAAACTTTTAGTATGAAAACAATTAAGTTTAAAAGAGTATGCTTACTCATTGGATTAGTGTTTTTAGGTGTTCAGTTATTTGCACAGAATTCCTACGAAATCAGAGGTACCATAGTGAAAAGTGACAGGCCTGAACGAAATCATGCCTCAGTTACATTGCTGGATTCAAAATCAATGGAAATAGTCGCCGATGAAACCAGTAATGAAAACGGTGAATTTGTAATCGAAAATGTAACTAAAGGAAATTATATCCTGTTGGTTCAGAAACCCGGCTTTTCAAAACCTGAAAGGCGCTTTATTACCATCAATGACAATGGAACTGTTGTTCAGACTGCAGATATTGGAATGAACTCAGAAAATTCTGTTTCCAAAAAGACATTATAACCATCCTGAATATCTTAACTATGAAGAAATCCTCCGGTTATTACAATCGGAGGATTTTGTTTATTCAGACCATAAATTGGTTCAGACAGAATTTTTTTGTTTAATTTGTAACCGATTTCAAAATTCAATGCCATGTTAAAGTCAGTTCTTGCTCTTTTTCTCTCATTTTTTTATTGTTCGACATTTTTTGCTCAACAATATAATAGTTTCTTTACCGACAAAGCTTGTCGTGTAGATTTTCATTTTTGCGGGAATGCCCGTGAAACTTCAGTTTTTCTGGACAAAATAAAGCAAGAACCTTTCTGGGGTGGACGACGCGGTCATTTGTCAACTGATCTGAATCTGGGAGATTTCCGGTTTCGGGTGCTCGACAGCCTGACAAATGAACAAATCTTCATAGACGGTTTCAGTGCTTTGTTTCACGAATGGCAATCCACTCCGGAAGCCCTGATAACTTCGAAAAGTTTTGAACAAACCATTCAATTTCCGTTCCCGCAAAAGGCTGTAAATCTGATAATTGAAAAACGACAGGATTTGAACAAGTGGCAGGAATTGTTTCGTTATTCACTTTCACCAAACGATAAACTGATTCAAAAAACTGTTCCGAAAACTGTTCCGGTCAAAATTATCTCAAAAATGGCTTCTCCCGAAAAATCCATTGATATTGCCGTTATTGCTGAAGGTTACTCTGCAAATGATCGAAACAAATTCTTCAGGGATGCTCAGAAGTTAGCCGAAAATTTGTTGACACATGAGCCTTTTGCGAAGTATAAAAATCGTATAAACGTTTATGCAGTTGCTGCACCGTCCGAACAATCAGGGATTTCGCTGCAAAAGGATTCGGGCTGGAAAAATACAGCCGTCAGTTCGCATTTTTACACTTTCTACGAACCACGCTATCTGACTACAAAGAATTCTTTCGATTTGCGCGATTTGGCAGCATTAGTTCCTTACGATGCAATCTACATTCTGGCCAATACTTCGACTTATGGTGGTGGTGGAATTTACAATTTCTATGCACTCACTGCTGCTGATAATAAACTGGTAACGCAGGTAACAGTACACGAATTCGGACATTCATTTGCAGGGTTGGCGGATGAGTATTTTTACGACAAGGATGTGCTGGATGGAACGTACGATATCAAAAAAGAACCATGGGAACCGAATATTACAACCTTAGTGCAGTTCGAAAATAAGTGGAAAAATCAAATAACCGGAGAAATATCAATTCCAACACCGAAATGCGATTCAATTAAAACAAAAATCGGTGTTTTTGAAGGTGGTGGTTATCTGAAAAAAGGCATATTCAGAGCATGTTACGATTGTCGCATGCGTACAAATAAATCTCCGGAATTTTGCCCGATATGCAAAGAGGCAATTGAGAAAATGATTTTGTTTTTGACAGAGGAATAATTACTCCAGATACAAATAATCGCAATGAATCAATGGCTTTTGATTCTTTTTGCCGAGCATTACTAGATAGTTATCAAATGAAAAAAAATGGTTTCTTAGAACAACGTATTTGGTTTAGCATACGAATTGTTAATTTTGAAATCCGGTTTTCCGCTTTCAAATTTTGTTTTTCCATCTTTACGAATAATGAAACCTTTATTCTCTAATTGATTAAAAATACCGCGTATTTTTCGTTTGAAATTCTCGTAATCAGATATATCACGAACTTGTTTGTTGATTTTAAGATAAATAAATGCACCTATACTATTTGCACTCACTGATTCTGATTCAAAAGAATATGTATTGTGCCAATAAATTGCGTTAAGCACTTCTTTGTAGTCTGATTTCAGGGTATTCCAAGAATTACCAAATGTTGAATCTAATTCTTTTGAAAAATCATCTTTTATCAGCTCTCTATCTAACTGATAAATGGGGTAAATATCTGAGCTTTGAGGGTTTTTGAAAATCAAACCCTTTTCTTCCAATGTTGCAATCACTTCCTTATGATTGTTATCCATAGTGAGTAGAATCGTGTAATTCTCAACTCTGTTTAACATTTCGGATTTTCTGAAAAAGCTAAGAATTATTTTCTCATCCTCGTTAATTGGGCGATTCATTTTATGGTAAATATATTTTGTAAAGCTATTGAGCCAGAACTCCATAGCATCATCATATACTTTTCCCTTTGGAATAAAGAGCCTTATTTCCCCATCTGTCAAGATATAATAAGGTACATCGATTTGATTATCCAAACAAGTGTCAATTAAAGACGTTAAACCACGTCCCTTCCCTTCCCAATAATCAAAGCTCTTTAATAGATGGGTAAGTTTTGGATTTCTTGCAACTTGAATAGGAATAATTCTTCTAATTTTTCCAAATTCCGAATCTAAATTTATTCGTTGTCTTCTTTCAAACGATCCAGGATTTCGAATCATTAAACTTTCATTCGGCCTTATTTCAATAATTACAAATCGGTCAGTTTTATAATCACGATGAGCAAATGCATTATTAATACATTCTCTGATTAGCTCTTCTGGATATTCAGGAAAAGCAGTTCCACTTTTTGCATAACTCACACCTACCTGAATATTACGCCAAACAAAATTAAAGCTGCTTTCAATCAAGTTTTCAATATTGTCATTAAATATTTCTTTGCTTTGAGCAACCGCTGCGGCTTTTGGAACAACCACGTAACAGTCTGATTCACATTGACCTTGAATAAAATGCTCTACTTCATTACCACAAACTAACATACCCAACAAAGTTGGATTGTTATCACGTACAAAATTCTCTCTATTTAGAAATGATAAAGCGTTTTCTAATGTTGCTTTTAGTGTCTCTCCTTTTTTCTTTCCTTTGTTAAATCGTAATATGTATTGGTTTAATTTATCAATATCAATCAAATTTAGAGTTGCGTTTTTCACAATACTCAATTCCTGATTTCGAATTATTTCTTTCTTGAGTTCTTCATATTCTTCAATCTCGGCAGTTGATAGTTCATGATCACCTGTGAGTTTTCGTCGGTATGCAACACCTTTGTAATAAACATATTTCTCATCATCAGGCAATTCCTCTATATAAACAACAGCCACTTTTCCTTCCAAAAAATCTCTTATTTCAAACTTATATATGTGCGAAGATAAGTCTAACGTTTTACCATCTTTATCAGTAAATATTCTTGGTAAATCTTGTTTTAAATGACTCTCATTTTTCTCCGAATTTGAATAGCCAGTATATTTGTAATGCTTTGGTTTTGAGTTGTTTTTATCATTGATGCCAATTACAATAATCCCACCATTAGTGTTAAGGAATGAACAGACGCTTTTATACCAATCATCCCCCCAACCGGAAGATAAATCTTTCAACTCAAATCGTTCAGTTTCGACCTCCTTATATACATTATTGCTAATACAATTTGCAATAATCGTTAGATTCTTTTCTACAATATCCATAAAAATCAATTTTCAAGTATCAAAGATACAATTATTCTTTATAATTAATAACTCATTTTTAAAATATGTGAATCAAGCAATGTAGAAAGTATTTAAGTGAAACATATAATAAAGCTTTATTCTAGATACAAATAATCGCAATGAATCAATGGCTTTTGATTTTTTTTGCCAAGCATTTCACGGGCTTTATCGCTGTCATACTGAGCTTTTCCAATGCCAAGAGATTTCCCTTTGTGGTTGATAATCTTCACGATATCATCTTTTTCAAAATCACCGACAATGGAAGTTGCTCCAATTGGTAACAAACTCACGGCTTTTTCACCGGTCAGGACATTGGCCGCATTTTCATTCACATGAATTTCACCTTTGGCAAAGCCTTCGCTGTGAGCAATCCATTTCTTGATACTCGAAACTTCCTCTTTAGCAGGTACAAATCGGGTGCAGACTGTATCCGCTTTTTTATCGAGCAACTGAAGCAAGATACCATCCCGTTTTCCGTTAGCAATCATTACTTCAATGCCCTGATCTGCAATCTTACGTGCAATGCTCGTCTTGGTTAGCATTCCACCACGACCAAAGGTTGATTTTGAACTTTCAATATAATCTGATAAATCCTGACCTTTTTCAATCTGACGAATCACTTTCGATTCGGGATTTGATGGTGAACCATTGTAAATGCCATCGATATTACTCAGAATAATCAACGCGTTCATATCCATCATCGAAGCAATCAGACCCGATAGTTCATCATTATCGGTAAACATCAACTCTGTTACCGAAACTGTATCATTCTCATTTACAATTGGAATTACTTTGTTTTCGAGCATTACCCGCATACAATTGCGTTGGTTAAGGTAATGGCGCCGACTGCTAAAATTTTCCTTCATCGTAAGCACCTGACCTACCATAATACCCCGTTCACGAAATAAATCGTAATAATGATTTATTAGTTTTGCCTGCCCTACGGCTGAAAAAAGCTGGCGCTGATCCACCACGTCCATTTTTTTTGTAACACCCAGCACGCTTCGTCCAGATGCTACTGCACCCGACGAAATCATCACTATTTCAACGCCTTTTTTGTGCAATTGTGCAATTTGATCTACCAATGCCGACATACGCAGGATATCCAACGTGCCATCAACCTGTGTCAACACATTGCTTCCAATTTTTACGGCTATTTTTTTAAATCGAAGTGACATGATTCATAATTAATAATTCACAATTCAAAATTAAGAATTGGAAATTGGAAATTGATTAATTGAAAACTATTTTTCATTGTAAACCACATGCATTAGTGTTGTACCCACCGCATTTAGTGTAGCCTTATCCACTTTATCCATAGTATCATGGGTTGTGTGCCAATATGAACCAAACCCACCGGTTTTAGAGTCGTATTGAATAATATCAATGGTTGGAATTCCTGTTATTTGATTCACAAAAATATGATCATCAGTAATTGCACCCCCTTTTTCGTTGCTAAAAAACTGCCCAAATCCCTGACTTTGAGCAGTCGACCAGACCTTTTCAACAACATTTGCGGCATAATACACCGAAGCCTGTTCGCGATAAAAAGTTGCCTGAGAAGCTCCAACCATGTCAAGTAAAATACCAAAACGAGCTGTATAACCTGACACGTGCGGAGAATGAGCCCAATACTGAGTTCCCAGACACCAGGAATTTTCGCTACTGCCACCGCTTTCGTTTTCAGGCTGTCCGTAATCTTCCGAATCACAAAAGAAAATATCCACGCCAACTGTTGGTTTAGCTTTGGCCATTAATCTCGCCATTTCAAGTAAAATACCCACCCCACTGGCACCATCATTGGCAGCCATAACGGGTTTTTTACGCATTGCAGGGTCAGGGTCATGGTCTGCCCACGGACGCGAATCCCAATGTGACATAAGCAGAATTCGTGCTTCAGCTTTTGAATTGAATGAACCTATAATATTTACCGATTTCAATATTGTGCCATCAAAAGCCGTTAAATTTGCTTTTTGCTCAATGACTTCAGCACCAAAACGTTTCAATTCTCCAGACAAATAAACTGCACACATATTGTGAGCTTTAGTATTCGGTACTCGCGCTCCAAACTCAACCTGTCGGGCAGTAAATATATATGCAGAGTCCGAATTAAAAGTCGGAACTGCAATTTCTTTTTCTTTATTCTTCTCACTTCTGGTTGTTTGTGTGCAAGATGTACAAATTAGCATTGGCAAGAAAAGCAGAAAAATCTTCCTCATAAATACACATTTTAAGTTGCAAAGATACTGAAATATGCTGAATTCTATACAATTGGACTAGTCGAATATTAACCGATCGAAAATAAATTCTAATGATGAATTGAATTTTATGAAAATTTTTTAGCTTTGCAGATGTTTCGGGTGGTTTGAAAAATGTACTGTTAAATAAAGGCTGAAGTCGATAAATATAACATTTCTTTACTTTTGTTCGGTAAAAATTCATAAGTATCTGATAATCTGAAATTAATATGAATATAAATTCAGATTTGTCACATAAAATCAACATAAAATGACAAAAAGATGGTTGTAAAACATGTTTTTGGTCTTGTGAAACTCCATTTTAACCCGTTTATTTGCATGGTTAACTAAACAACACAATCTTTTTTATACCTTAAAAAAACTAATACCTATTACGGCGTGGGACTTTGTGAAAAGTCCCACGTTTTTTTATGTATTAGTCCCTGTTTTTAATTACATCTACCTCCTCTGAATTTTAACCACAATTAATCTTACATAATATTTTGCATTTGGCGAGAAAAATATAAATCAATATAATTTTTTTTGCTATATTTGTAACTTTATGAGAAAAATCAGGTTTTTATACAAGTTTTTTCAGCATGTTCTGACTGCCCGAAATACAAAGGGACATGGTATTCATTCACCCTATTTATTTCAACTTGCACAATTTGTAATTTATGATAAAAGTCAGTATTATATTTTCTCTGAAATTGAGAACTTAAGGGAAAGCCTGAAACAAGATGACCGGATAATATGGGTTGAAGATTTTGGTACAGGACAAAGCCGGGAACGGAAAGTGTCAGAAATAACTAATCAATCATTGAAACAGGCCAGATATGGTCAAATGTTATTTAAAATTATAAATTTTTGCAAAGCACAAAATGTTCTTGAGTTGGGAACGTCATTAGGTTTAACTACCGCATATATGGCTTCCTGTTCAAGTAATATTAATTGTGTAACTCTTGAAGGAAGTACCGAAATAGCTAAACTTGCTGTTGAAAATTTAAATAAACTGCAAATCAATAATGTAGAAGTAGTAACCGGCAATATTGATAATACATTATCAGAAACTTTAAAACGATTTGAAAAATTAGATTTTGTATTTATTGATGCCAATCACCGATTACCTGCTGTATATAAGTATTTTGAACAATGTGTAGATAAGATTCATCATCAATCAATTATTGTTGTGGATGATATTTACTTGTCAAATGAAATGGAGCAAGCCTGGAATATGATAAAAAATCATCCAAAAGTAAGTTCGACATTCGATTTATTTCAATTTGGAATAGTTTTTTTTAATCACGAGTTAAACAAATACCACTATAAAATGTGTTATTGATACGAGTAAACTTAAACAAGAAAAACAAATACTTTAATTGTAAAACGATTCAAAATGAAATTATATACTAAAACAGGCGATAATGGCGAAACCGGACTGATTGGAGGAACACGTGTGCCCAAAAATGATGTGCGACTGGAAGCTTATGGAACAGTTGACGAATTAAATACATTTATCGGGTTATTAACTACCTGTGAAATTCCAAATGAAGATTTATCTTTTATAAGGACAATTCAGCGAAACTTATTTAACGTAGGTGCAAATCTGGCAACCGATAGAGAAAAAGTAGAACTTAATCCCGATTCAATAATAAAATCTGAAAACATAGAACAAATTGAACAGGAAATTGACCGTATAACAGCAAACCTCCCTGAATTACAGAATTTTATATTGCCCGGAGGTTCAAAAAGTGGAGCTTTATGTCATGTTTGCAGAACTATTTCACGCAGAGCTGAACGTAGACTTTTTGAAATGAATGTGTTATATAGGGTTGACAAACAGACACTTATATATTTAAATAGGTTGTCTGATTATTTTTTTGCGTTATCTCGCTATTTTACACGACTTTCAGGAGTTGAAGAAATTTGCTGGAAAACGCATGATTAATAAAAAAAATTTCTATTTTTGCACGAAATTAAAAAAATTATATACTTACGTTTATTTTAAAATTCCGGTTGAAATATGTATTGGACATTAGAACTAGCTTCGAAAATTGAGGATGCGCCTTGGCCGGCCACTAAGGATGAGTTGATTGATTACGCAATGCGATCGGGCTCACCGTTAGAAGTAATTGAGAATTTACAGGAAATCGAGGATGAAGGTGAAATCTATGAAAGCATTGAAGATATTTGGCCTGATTACCCGAGTAAAGAAGATTTCTTTTTTAACGAAGAAGAGTATTGATAAGAAAATTCTGACTTTATTGTTGAATATGGTTCATATTTTCATGTCATTTTCTGATAAAAAGAGAACTAAATTGAGCTATTAAACAATTTTTTGATTGATTTTTAGTTTGAATTAGAACACACAATCTGAAAAAATGAAAACCAACATTAGATTGTGAATGAAAAATTACCAAAGTACCTATGAAAAAAATAGTTTTAAGTTTAATATTAACACTAATTTGCATAGGTTCTGCAGTTGCTCAGTTTGATGCTCAATTCAGTCAATATATGTTTCATACTTCATCATTCAATCCCGCGGCGGTGGGCGAAGGTGATATGATTCAGTTAACCGGACAGCACCGGATACAATGGATTGGAATGCCAAATGGTGGTCAAACAACAGCATTCAGCTTTAATTCTCCACTTAGAATTGCAGGAATTAATCAAGGGATTGGAATTAGTTTTTTAAATGACAGGGTTGGTCAGTTCAGTAATCAGTCCGCTCATTTACAGTACGCTTTTAAAAAAAGCATTGGACTTGGAGTTTTAAGTGTTGGTGCTGAGTTGGGTTTTGTGAGTCTTGGTTTTCGGGGTGATAGTGTTAGTGCTCATAAAATATCGTTAGGTGATTACCACGACATTGAAAATGATACAGAAATACCTAAAACTGCAGTAGCGGGGATGGGTTTTGACATGAGTTTAGGGGTTTTTTATTCGACACCAAGTTTTTATACCGGTATTTCTTATTTACATTTGAACAGACCGACAGTGGATTGGGGTGAATTGAACAAGTTCAGATTGGATGGCTCGATGTTTGTTACCGGTGGATATAATTGGAAAGTTCCCGAAAGTAAATTTGTTTTTAAACCAAGCACATTAATAAAAACTGATTTTGCTTCCTGGCAAATTGATTTAACGGCCCGTGCTGAATATGATTCGAAATACTGGGGTGGAATAACTTATAGACTGGAAGATGCGGTAGTAGTACTGCTTGGAATAAATATAGCCGGAGGGCTGTCAATAGGATATTCGTACGATTTACCAACGACACAAATACTAACTGTCAGCTCAGGTTCACACGAAATTATGCTTCAGTATAGTTTCGAGTATGTTTTCGGAAACCACAACAGTCGGTATAAAAGTATACGCTTTTTGTGAATGAAAGATAATTAATTTGACTTATAAAAGAATATTACAACATTAAAATAGCGATAAAATGAAAAAATATCTGATAATTATTGTAATGGCTATTCTGGTTGCTTCGTGTAATAAACCTGCAGGTGAATTAGTCGGTTTACATGGTGGAAACCAAAGTTTTTTTGAAGCCCAACCCTATGGTATGGTTTTTATAAAAAGAGGATCTTTTTTAATGGGGCAGAATGATCAATCTGCTTTAGGAAAAGTGAATGATAAATCTATAAATGTAACCGTAGAAGCGTTTTGGATGGATGAAACTGAAATTACAAATGATAAATATAAACAATTTGTATATTGGGTTCGTGACTCTATAGCTTTGCGCATGCTGGTAATGGGAGGCAAAGATGAATACCGCTTGAAAATTAAAAATCAAACCGATGATGCAGCTCCTGAAGTTGCACGCTTAAACTGGAAATCCGCTATTCCATGGAATTCAAAAGATGATGATGTCAAAAGCATTCTTGAAACGCTTTATTATATCGACAATAATTCTTTAGGTCTTAGAAGACAAATTAATCCGAGTAAATTGCAGTATAAATATGAGTGGATAAACTACGATCAGGCAGCTTTACCACAAAATAAATACAATGTAAATACAGGTGCCTACCCCAAAAATTCTTATGTCCGCATTGACACTTCTTATGTTGAGAATGGTGTAATCATCAATACAACCAAAAAAAGAAAACTAACTTCAAGACGTGATTTAATATCTACCAAAATCGTTAATGTTTATCCCGATACCATTATGTGGCTTCGCGATTTTCAGTTTGCTTATAACGATCCGAAAATGCGTATGTACTTTTCTGATCCGGGTTATTCCAATTATCCTGTTGTAGGTGTAACCTGGGAACAAGCACAAGCTTTTTGCCAATGGAGAACAAGACTTTTCAATTCTGCCAATATACGTGGAGGACAGGATTATCGTTTGCCTACTGAGGCAGAATGGGAATATGCTGCACGTGGCGGTCGTAAATTAGCGATGTATCCGTGGGGTGGAAATTATATCAGAGACAATAAAGGCTGCTATATGGCGAACTTTAAACCATTGAGAGGGAGCTTTACAGATGATATGGGTGCTACAACCATGAAGGTTGCTTCATACCCTCCAAATGACTTCGGGCTATATGACATGGCCGGTAATGTTGCCGAATGGACTTCAACAGCATATAATGGGTCGAGCAGCACATTGGTTTCTGACATGAATCCAAGTTACCAGTATAATGCAAAAACTGAAGACCCTGATTTATTAAAACAAAAAGTAGTAAAAGGTGGTTCGTGGAAGGACATAGCCTACTATCTGCAATGTGGTGTTAAAACCTATGAATATCAGAATGAAAGCCGACCTTATATTGGTTTCCGCTGTGTTCGTTCATACAATGGTGAATAAAAAGAATTATTAAGCAAAAAAATGGAAGCAAAAGAAAGCAAATTTGATATGTGGTGGAATTCACCGGGTGTTAAATCAGTTGTTGTAAAAGCGTATAGTTTAGGTGCATCGGTTGTAATTATTGGTGCCATGTTTAAAATTCTACATATTCAGGGTGCAGGTTTTATGCTTGGAATCGGTATGTCAGTAGAAGCGATCTTATTTGCACTAGGTATACTTGATAAACCTTTCAAAGATTACGAATGGGATAAAGTATATGACTTTGAACAAGGTGGTATGAAAGGATTATCAACCGAAGGTGGCTTAGCTCAGCAAAAAAGTGGAGTTGTTACCCGTAATGTAGGTTTAAATTATACTGAATCAATCAGTGATGAAGATGTGAAAAAATTATCTGAAGGCATTAAAAATCTTTCAGCTACTGCTCAACAGTTTTCAGAATTATCGAGTGTGGTTGGTGCAACTGATAAATTTGCAACGAATATAAACCGCGCAAGTCAGGTTACAGAAAATTTTGCCAAAAGTCAGGAAGAATTAAATACTTCAACTGCTCAGCTATCAACCTCATATAAAGGTATTACTGATAATATGGATTTGGTAGAAAAAAACACAAAGTTGTATGCAGGAAAGGTTGAAGAGATAAATAAAAATTTAGCTTCAATAAATTCCATTTACGAAATTCAGTTAAAGAATATTCTGGCACACTCCGAAAGTCTGACTCAACAAAATGAGAAACTGAGATCTGTAAATGATGAGTTGAGTGTTGTTGTTAGTGATTTTGAAAAAATGAAAGTATCAACAACTGCTGCAGCTGCAGAAGCAATTAAATTTAAGAGTGGAACAGCTAAATTAGCGGAACAGGTAGCTGATTTAAATAAGGTTTACGGTAATATGTTAAACGCTTTGAGTTGAGGAATCGGGATTTCACAACCAGCTAAAATTAAAAAAGAAATTTCGAATGAGTGGATCTAAGAATTGTCCCGAAACCCCCAGACAGCGAATGATTGGCATGATGTATCTGGTGCTTACAGCAATGTTGGCATTAAATGTATCAAGTGAAATTCTGAACGGGTTTACCATGGTGGACAACAGTCTGCATAAAACAATAGAATCATCTGAAACCAGAAATAAGGATTTATATGAGGATTTTCAAGCAATGAATCAAAAAAATCCGACTAAAGTGAAGGAATGGTTGGATAAAGCCATTGAAGTAAGGCGAAAATCAGATGAAGCATATAAATATATTGAAGAATTTAAAAAGGCCATAATTCATTTAGCAGATAAAAAAGATGCTAATGACAGTGCTTATGTTGGTCAGATAAAAGCTCAGGATAATCTTGATAAAGCAGGTGAATATGGTATAGTAGGTGGGCATGGAAAGGAACTGAAGAAAAAAATTGATGACTATCGTGATTTTTTGGTAAAATTATCGGAAGGTAATGAAAAGAAACAACAAATGTATAAAACCATTTTTTCAACAGCTAAAACCCATGATGGTAAACAATGGGAAGAAGCTATGTTTGAAATGATGCCGGTGTCAGCCGTGGTAACAATTCTGACTAAATACCAAAGCGATGTTCGTTCATCTGAGGCTGAAATTGTTCAATACCTGAAGGCACAGACCGACATGAACGATTTTCGTGTGAACAAAATTGATGCAAAAGTAATTCCGAATTCAAAATATGTTATCAAAGGCGGTAAGTATTCAGCTGAGTTTGTTTTATCTGCCAGAGATTCAACTCAAAAACCAAGTTATTTTGTCGGAGGGTCACAATTAAGAAATAATCTTTACGAAGTAACCTGCACAAAATCGGGAGCTTTTACCTATTCCGGATTTATTAGACTTCAGGGAAATGATGGTATAGTAAGGCCTTATCCATTTAAAAGTGATTATATTGTAGGAGAACCGTCAGCAACTCTTTCGAATGAGGATTTGAATGTAGTTTATCGGGGCATTGACAATAAGTTCAGCATTTCAGTTCCAGGAGTGGCATCTGAAAATGTGACAGTACGCACAACGGGTGCTACACTTGTAAAAACGGGTGCAAAATATATCCTTCGCCCAACTCAGGATGGTGAAATAAATATTTCGGTATATGCCAAAATCGATGGTAAAGAATTAGCTATGGGTGGTGGTTCATATCGGGTAAAATATATTCCTGATCCGAAATCATTCTTACAATATAGTGATGGCGGTGGAATTCCCAGATTAATACAGGATGGTGTACTAACGAAACGCACCCTTAAATCCGGAGTTACGGTTATTGCCAGTTACGGTCAGGATGAAATTATTAAAGCAAACTTCACGGTAACATCGTTTACCATGGTTACAATTTTTGGTTCTGTAAACACAAGCGGCTCAAAACTGAGTTCCAGGATGTTATCAGATATTGATAAATTAGAAGGAGGCGATTTTCTAACATTAAAAAATATAAAAGCCGTTGGACCTGATGGTAAAGTAAGAAGTCTTAGTATGATACAGGTACAGATTTAAAAACTTTCGTTTAACAAATAAAGCAATTTCTTATGAAAAAATATTGTATTGTTTCATTACTGTTATTAACAGTTGTTTTTCCAACAATGCTTTCTGCACAGGAAAAACTGGTTCCATTTTTCGATAATAAAGGAAATGTAAGAATTCTGACAAACGAAGTAGATATTTTAGCAGATACCATTGCAAATATTAATCACAGATCTGATGATGTTGTTTGGTCAAGAATCGTATATCGGGTTATTGATATGCGTGAAAAGCAGAATTATCAGCTGTATTTCCCAATGCGAGCAAATGATGTTTACCGGAGTTTGTTTAGAACAATGCTTGATGCAGTATGCAAAGGAGTTCCGGTTTATAGAAGGAATGCCCGTGAAATATTTCCGTCGTTTAAGGATAGCGCCAAACTCGAAGGAGATGAACTTTCGAAAGTTTTTGCTTATGACAATAACATGGATAATAACCTGATTCAGATAAATCCAATTACCAAAGAAGCAAAAATTGTAAATGATCAGTATTATAACTATGTAAAGAATCAATATAAATTTCTGATTCAGGAAATAATATTCTTCGATAAACACACTTCCCGTATGTATTCTAAGATTATAGGCATAGCACCTGTATATCCATTACACCCTGATAACTCACAATCAAAGAACCCAATGAAATTCTTTCAGGAATCCATTCTTTGCTGGTTTGCATTTGATGATTTGCGTCCTTTTTTAGCACATCAATATGTTATTCCAAATGGAAATGAAACTGCCAGATTAACTTTCGATGAATTTTTTGCTCAAAAATTGTATGGAAGTTATCTGTTAGGTGATGGCAATATGTTTAATCGTATGTTATTAGAATCGGAACTTACCTATGATAAAATACATAAGGAACAAAACCGGATTGAAACTGAGTTGTTGAATTTTGAAGAAGACCTTTGGGAGTATTAATCAGAAAGATAAACAGATTTAAAAAAGACGGCTTTTGTCGTCTTTTTTTATGTTTATGATGAAATACCAACAGATAATCCGTAATTTTGTAACCAACTAACTACTTTACTCAAAATGAGAAAAATAATTATTGCCGATAATCAGGATATATCAAAAGCCGGTTGGAATTATTTGCTTCAGAATCAGACTGAAGTATCGGAGATATTGGAGGTAAATGAGAAGAAAGGCCTGATAGCTCTACTCGCAGAGTTTCCCGATTCATTGGTGATTCTTGATTATTCTCTTTTTGATTTTGAAAGTGTGAATGAATTAATAATACTGCAATCACGCTTTGAACGTGCCGACTGGATTATATTTTCCGATTTGTTAAGCGATGAATTTTTACGGTCGTTGCTTTATAATACTCATTCGTTTAGTGTGTTGATGAAGGATTCGATGAAAGATGAAATTGTCAGAGCGTTTAAAGATGCAGTAAAGGGAATCCGTTATATTTGCAATTATGTGAGCAATGTTCTGATTAACAGTAATAAAAGTCAGAATAATCTCAATCCAAAACAGATTTTGACAGCAACCGAACAGGAAATTCTGAAAGAAATGGCGCTCGGAAAAACAACCAAAGAAATTGCCGTTAAACGATTTGTAAGCATACATACCATCATGACTCACAGGAAAAATATCTTCCGAAAGATAGAAGTCAACAATGTGCATGAAGCTACAAAATACGCCATGCGTGCAGGTATTGTGGATATGGCAGAATACTATATTTAATTTCCAATTTATTAATTTCCAATTTCCAATTAAGGAGTGAATATTGCAGCATTATTATCTGGAGGTGTGGATAGCTCGGTGGTAGTTCATCTGTTGAAAGAAGCAGGTCATACACCGACTTTGTTTTATATCAAGATTGGTATGGACGATGATGAACTGTTGCATTGCAGTTCTGAAGAAGATATAGAAATGGCATCGTTGATTGCCCGAAAATACGGATGCAAGCTGGAAGTGGTTGATTTACATGCAGATTACTGGGAAAATGTGGTTTCGTACACGATTGAAAAAGTAAAGCAGGGATTAACACCCAATCCGGACGTAATGTGCAATAAGCTGATTAAATTCGGGATTTTCGAACAGCGGGTAGGGAAGGAGTTTGATAAAACTGCTACCGGTCATTATGCCACTACAATTGAGAAAGATGGTAAAATTTATCTTGGTACTGCTAAAGACCCTATCAAAGACCAAACTGATTTTCTGGCTCAGATAAATTATCTGCAGGTTTCCAAACTGATGTTTCCTATCGGTCATTTGATGAAGAGTGAGGTGCGGGATATTGCCGTTTCTGCGAATCTTCCTAGTGCCAAACGACAGGACAGCCAGGGAATTTGTTTTTTGGGGAAAGTAAATTATAACGATTTTATTCGTCGTTATTTAGGCGAAAAAGAAGGTCCGATAGTAGAATTTGAAACTGGTAAAATACTTGGAAAACATAAAGGATACTGGTTTCATACGGTTGGGCAGCGAAAAGGGCTGGGACTTTCGGGCGGACCGTGGTATGTGATTAAAAAAGATGTGCCGGGAAATATTGTTTACGCTTCAAAAGGTTTTGATGTTGATACTCAATATGGTAATGAATTTACGATGCGTGATTTTCATTTTATTACAGGGAATCCGTGGCAGGATTTAAATGAAACTGCTGTAACTTTTAAAATCAGACACACACCGGAATTCACAAAAGGTAGAATTTTCAAAAAAACAGATGGATATCATTTAATTTCTTCTCAAAAACTGCAAGGCATAGCTCCGGGTCAGTTTGGCGTGATTTATGATGCTGATTCAAAGATTTGTATAGGTAGTGGTGAGATTGTATGAAACAGATTGGAGTTGAGAAGGGAATTTTTGAAAAATAAGTTGTAAATTTACAGTCTTATTTTCGACTTTAAGTATGATTTCAAAATCATCGTTTCTCAAATCAGATATCACTTCAATCAGCTAATGAAACCGATATTTCGACTATTAATCATCTTTGTTTTTTTTATCGGTGGAAAAGCATTTGGAGTTGAACCCAATTTCGGGGAATTACTTGTCACGCCTGCAGGCAGTTCAAGTGCTGTTTGGGTTACTAATGCTCCAATTAGCGCAACAATTTCAGGAACTACTTCAGTATGTCTGAATGCTGCAAGTCCACAAATTACTTTCACAGGTTCGGGAGGAACTGCTCCTTACACTTTTACCTATACAATTAATTCCGGAAGTAATCTTAGCTGTGTAACGACTTCCGGTAACAGCATTACGGTTTCTGCACCTACAAACAACACCGGAACTTATGTTTACACGCTCATCAAGGTATCTGATGCCACCACAAATACCACAGAAACCACAGGCGCAGCTACAATAACCGTAAATTCTCCACCTACTGTTGATTTTTCATTCAGCAATAATAATACCTGTTCCGGAACTGCTATTCAGTTTACTTCGGCAGTTAGTGGTGCCGGTCCACTCTCTTTTAAATGGGATTTTGCCGATTCTCAAACCTCAACGGATATGAATCCGATTCATGTTTTTAATTCAGTTGGTTGCGGTACTGCTTCATTTAATGTTTCTCTGACAATCACTGATGCAAATGGTTGTATAAGCACAAAATCATACCCGATTACTGTTTTACAAAAGCCTGATATTGACTTTGTTGATAAAAATACTCCACTTGACCCTTATGCATTTAGTAATTGTTCAACAGCATCGGCTCTCAATACTATTTATACGATTACAGTTGATAATAATTCAGCTTCGAAAGCATGCATAAGTTCATATTCAGTGGATTGGGGTGATGGAAAAACTGAATTGGGAATTAGTTTTCCAATAACACATTCATATACAGTTCTAGGTTCATTCAATATGACCTTTTCTGCAGTTGGTGCAGCTGGTTGTATCAATACAAAATCATATCTTGTTAAGAATGTATCAAATCCAAAAGGTGGAATAATAAGTCCGGGGAGTACAAGTAATCTTTGTGCACCAACCTCTCCATTACAATTCGCTATTTCCGGTTGGGGTACGAATTCTCCGGGAGTAACCTATACTGTAAATTATGGTGATGGTACACCTGCTTTAGTTCTAACTCAGGAACAATTAGTTGCATCATCCTATTATAATTCATCAACTCCGGATGCTTCAGCAAATTATCCTGTTCCACATATTTATACTACATCTGCCTGCCCAAGTTCACAATTTACTGTTAGGCTGACAATTTCAAATGCATGCGGATCAACTCCGGCATCGGTTTCAAATATTATTGTGTATACAAAACCGGTTGCAGACTTTACGGTGAATGCTGTTTCCTGTTCAAATACAAGTGTTTTATTTACAAACACAACAATTACCGGCTTTAGCTCTGGTTGTAGCTCAAATGCAATTTACACCTGGGATTTTGGTGACGGAACTCCGATTGTTACTACTCCGCTTCAAGCCAAACAAAATATAAATCACACCTATTTACAACCCGGTAATTATACAGTTATATTGACGGCTGAAAATTTATGTGGTAAAACGTCCGCAACCAAACAAGTATGTATTGAACCACCATTGGTGCCTTTATTTACATTAAATACTATAGCAGGATGTGCGCCTTTATCGGTTTCAACAATCAATACTACTGATACTACAAAAATTTGCAAATCGCCGGCATTTTTATGGACAGTAACTTACTCAGCCGGAAATTGCGGTACAACTTCATCATATACTATTTCAAGTGGTTCACTATCTTCAGTAAACCCTTCGTTTGTGTTTAAAAATCCCGGAACATATTCTGTAAGATTAGCTGCCACAAATACTTGCGGTATGATGCTTTCTGCTGCTCAAACAATCTCAGTAACTCAACCACCGACAGTTTCAATCAATGCAATTGCTGATTTATGTGGTCCGGGAAATATAAGCCCGACTGCAACGGTAAGCAGTTGTACACCAACCGGCACACCGACTTATTCATGGAGTTTTCCGGGAGGTACGCCAGCCACATCAACAAGTGCAGTTCCCGGTACAATCACATACAATGCAACAGGAAATTACACAGTTTCACTTGCTGTAACTAATGAATGCGGTTCATCGGCTATTTCTACAAAAAATTTTACGATAAATGAAGTGCCTGTTTTGACTAATACAACTCTGACGCAAACGGTTTGTTCCGGAGTTCCAACTGATTCAATTCCGTTGAAAGCAAGTGTTGCAGGTACAACATTTACGTGGACAGCTACAGCAACAGCAGGAATTTCAGGATATATTGTATCAGGTACAGCAAAAACAATTCCGATACAAACTATTACAAATGCCGGATTGACTTCAGGTTCAGTTACTTATGTGATTACACCGAAGTCAGGAAACTGTGTTGGAGCGCCGGTAAATTATGTTATTACGGTGAATCCGGCACCCAAAATAACTACTCAGCCGGTTTCAAACACACTTTGTAAAGATGGAAGTATTACGCCATTAAGTATTGTTGTTTCTACTCCGGGTGGAACGCCACAATATCAATGGTTCAGCAATACAATAAACAATAATACCGGCGGAACACTTCTGACAGGGGAAACAAACAGCACTTTTACACCACCAACAACTGTTGTAGGTAAGATATATTATTATTGTTTTGTCACCTTAAGTTCAGGCGGTTGCAATTCTCTGGTTTCAAATACTGCTGCAATTACCGTAAATGAATTACCTCAAATTACCAGTCAGCCAAAATCTCTGCAAACTATATGCGTGGGTGGAACCATTTCTACGCCTTTAACGGTTGCAGTTTCAGGTGGAGCTGGAATAAGTTATCAATGGTATTCGAATATAACCAATTCAACAGTTGGTGGAACAAAGATTTCATCCGGTGGAACAATATCTACATTTACGCCACCGGCATTTTTGACTGTTGGAACGTATTTTTATTATGTTGAAATCAGTTTTACAGGAAGCGGTTGCGGAACTTCAATTCTAAGTAATGTATCCGAAATTGATGTTGTTGCCGATCCGGTAGTCGATTCACAACCCGTATCATCACAGACTTACTGTCAGAATGCAGCCTCGGACAGCTTGAAAATAACAGCATCCGGTGGTATCGGCAGGTTTGCTTATCAATGGTACAAAAATACCACAAACAGCACGTCAGGCGGAATAATTCTGCCTAAAGATACGATGTCTTACTATGTGCCACCTACAACTACTGTCGGAACTTTATATTACTATTGCGTTATAAATCAGCTTAACGGACCGAATTGCAGCGTTACTTCAGCAACTGCAGCTGTCATAGTAAAACTTGGCCCGAGCATTTCTTCCCAACCTCAAGCAAATACGGTTTTATGTAAAGATGCTACTTCACCTGTTTTGAGCGTAAGTATTATAAATGGAGTTGGCACGCCAACTTATCAGTGGTACAGCAATATCGCAAACAATACAATTTCAGGAACTTTGATTGCCGGAGAAACAAATTCCACCTTTAAACCAATTACTTCAACAGTTGGAGTTTTTTACTATTATTGCGTTATTTCGTTGCCGACAGGTGGTTGTAGTGTTTTAGTTTCCAATACAGCCAAAGTTACTGTGAATCCATATCCGGTAATTGCTGATTCAAATCCTGTAATTTGCAGTGGAAATGCATTTACAGTTTCACCATCAAACTCTTCGGGTGATATTGTGCCGGTTGGGACAACTTATACCTGGGCTATACCGGTTATCTTTCCTGCTGGCTCAGTTACCGGTGCCGGTGCGAAATCAACCCCTCAAACGTCAATTAGTCAGACGTTGATAAATAAAACTACCAATCCGGCAACGGTTACCTATACCGTGATTCCATTATCAGGAACATGTTCAGGGTTAAGTTTCAAGGTTACTGTTACAGTTAATCCTTCGATTTTAGCAACTACAACTTCAACTGATATAAGTTGTTTTGGTGCAAATAATGGTTCTATACACACGGTTATAAGTGGTGGAGTGCCATTTGGCTCAGGTACTCCCTATATTCTTAGCTGGACAGGACCAAACGGTTATTCGTCATCAAATACAGATATTTCAGGTTTGCAACCGGGCATTTACACACTCAATATTCAGGATGCTGGTGGCTGTCCTGTGAATAAAAACGATACAATTCAGGAACCTACAGACATTTTAATTCACACTGATAGTGTTAAAAATATAACTTGTTTTGGTGCAGGAAATGGTGAAGTAGCAATGACAATAACCGGTGGAACCAAGCCATACAGTTTTACATGGACAAAGGATGGAAACTCATTCCCTGCAAACACAGGACATTTGACTAATCTTAGTCCGGGAAATTATTTAGTTTCCGTATCAGATAATAACACTTGCGGACCAAAAACATCAACGTTCACAATTGCAGAGCCGCTTCCGTTGGTTGCCAGTTTGGTAAATCAGACGAATAATATTTGTTTTGGTGATTCGTTGGGGGCAATTAATGTAAGTGTAAGTGGCGGTACAAAAATGGAGATAACTCCCGGAGTTTTTGATTATATATACTCCTGGACAGGTCCGAATGGATTTAAAAATTCATCACAAAATCTTACCGGTTTGAAAGCCAGAAAATATTCATTAACTGTTACCGACAAATTGGGCTGCACCGATAATCTGATTGTAACAATAACTGAAGGGACGGAAATAAAAATAAATGAAGCGACCTCATCGGTAACATGTTACGGGGCAGACAATGGTTCGATTGCACTAAATCCCAGTGGCGGAACTCCGCCATACGACATACAATGGAGCAATCTTGGAACAGGATTGTCGCAAAGCAACCTATCTGCAGGCGACTACATGATTACTGTTACTGATGTTTTGAATTGTCAGAAAATATTTCATGTCTTATTGCCTGAACCAGCCGTTTTTAAAGTAACTCCGGTTGTGAAACAAATTACTTGCTTCGGCGCAAACGATGGAAGCATTAAACTTAATTTTGTTGGTGGTAAAAGCCCCATTAAATTGGTTTGGAGTGATAATTCTACTGCCGGAACTGAACGAAATAACATTGGTCCTGGTACCTATTCAGTTACAATAACCGATGGAAATTCATGTACGATAAACCGAACATTTGTGATAAATGAACCGCAGCAACTGGTTGTATCAGCTAATATCCGTAATGCCTTTGATTGTAATAAAGCCAACAGTGGCGCAATCAGTCTGTTGGTTTCAGGCGGAACTCCACCCTATAGTTACAATTGGTCAAACGGGTTTAAGACTCAGAATCCTGACAGTATCAGAGCAGGAAACTATCTGGTAACGGTTACCGACTCGGTTGGTTGTTATCAAACGATGCAATATTCTGTTCTGCGTCAAAAGGAACTAACAGTAAAAATCGATTCGGTAATTGATTTTAATTGCATTACCAAAGCTGTAAAAGAAGTGTATACAGCACATGTTTCGGGTGGTGTCGTTCCTTATCAGTTAACATGGTCGAGTGGGAAAGTGAGTGGTGTAAACAATGAAGTCATGGAAACAACTCAAAATGGATTCGTGATTCTGCATGTTACAGATGCGCTTGGTTGTACAGCGGATTATGGGTTTACTACCAATATACCAACACTCGGAATCAGTTATGAGTTGCAGGATTGCAATAACCGGATTTTTCAGTTTAATGCTGTTGTTGCAAATGAAAAATCAGATTTCTTTACGTTTGCCTGGGATTTTGGTGATGGTGGAACTTCAACAATTAAATCGCCTCAGCATACTTATGCTACTCCCGGTAGTTACAATGTTCAACTGACAATAATAGGAACTTCCTGTACGACGAATTATACAACAACCCTGATAGTGGAGCAATTGCCGATTGTGTCCATTTTTCCTCTACCAAAGTTATGTCAGAATGATTCGTTGACTGTTCATGCCAACGGTGCATTTAGCTATCGTTGGAATGATGGTACCCTGGCTGACAGTCTGGTATTGAAACAAGCAGGTGATTATGGTGTTACCGGTATTTCAAAAGCGGGATGTACAAATACACTTGATTTTACGGCAAGTTATTACGATACCTATAATTATGTGATTCAGTCAGATAGAGATGAGATTGTTGCTGATTTGACTGCCGACCAGAAAGAAATACCAAACACCCTGCATTTTTGGACGGAATATATTCCCACATCGCAATATTACTGGGACTTTGGTGATGGAACTAATGATTACGGAGCTGATGTGTTTCACACCTATAATGTGGCAAAAGATGGTTTTTATGATGTGAAATTACAGGTTATCAATCCGTATGGTTGTTTGGAGAAAACTACCAAGAGGATTTGGGTAACAGCATCCGTTTTACCCAACAGTTTCTCGCCCAACGGAGATGGTAAAAATGATGTTTTCCTGAAAGGCTGGCATATTCAGATATATAACCGGAATGGCATTTTAATTTATGATGGTGTTGATGGTTGGGATGGAACGTTTAAAAATCAACCCGTGTCGAACGATACCTATTATTATGTTTTGTATTACACAACTGAAAAAGGTACAAAAACAAAATCGGGATATGTAACGATTATCCGATAATTTAAAACCATGAGAAAAATCGTACTTATTCTGTTGTGTTGTTTAGCGGGTGTATTGGCTGAGGCTCAGTCGAATATCCGGTTGACAGATTATTGGGATAATACTTTTTATATCAATCCGGCAGCTATCGACGAAAAAAATCTACTGGATATAAGCATGGCAGCACGCAAACAGTGGCTCGGATTTGACGGTTCTCCAACTACTTTTTTTGTTGCAGGAGCTATTTTTAATAATGATTTGAATACCCAATTCGGGTTAAAAGCCGTACAGGATCAAATCGGTTATACTTCCACCACGAATATTGATTTGAGTTATGCTTATTCGATGACAGTTTATTTCAACTGGAAATTAAATCTTGGATTGGCGGCAACCTATCAGAGTTTTGGATATGACATATCAAAAGTGAATTTTCCTACTGCCGATGATCCTTCCATTTACAGCAGATTAGCTTCACAAGATAACTTTAATGCCCAGTTGGGGGCTGAACTGGTTAATAAAAACTGGCGTTTCGGGCTTTCCGGACAGAATATCTTTTCGTTATTCAGCAGTTCGTCTATCAGCAAGTTTTATACAAATACGAATTTTCTGTATGGAATGTATCGCGATTATTCACACGATTTTATGAATATGGGTTATGGAGCTTGTGCCATTCAGTATGCCAACACCCTACAAATGGAGTTCAATGTCAATTCGTATTTCAAATTAAGCAATTCAAATAATCCATTTCAGATTGGGTTTTTCTACCGCACCTGGAGTGAAATGGGATTGCTCTTCGGAGTAAATCTAAGCAAAAATCTAAAAGTGTCGTACAGTTACGACTATGATGTGGGCGGAATAAGCCGAAGCTCATTTGGGACACACGAATTAATGATCTCTTACAGTTTCGAACGTGTCTGGAGATGTAAAAACTGCTGGTATTAATCTGTTAGAATTCCTCAGATAGAACAACTTTTGTTTATTAACACTTGAAAGGGAGTTATAAAACAATTGTTTTTGGCATTAATGTTGACTTAAGTCACTATTTCTCCATCTTTTCCTACAAAAAACAATAGAAAAAAATGCTAATAGTATTGGATCATAAGCACTCAGTTATGAGTGACCACCCACCACTATACGCATGATTTTGAGATTAAGTACAAAAAAGCGTATAAGTTGTAGCAAAATTGATCTTCTCCAGTATTTTGTCCAACTGGTCGGTTCGGTAGCGAAAGACATATCGCTGTATGGAATTGTTTTATGTGAATGTGATTTCATAAGATATTAATTTGAAAATGAGACAATTTGATAATGTAACAATGAGTAAATACAAGTCATTTTTGTTTATTCAGGAATTACCCACCAGAAAGGAAGTGCTTTTGCTTTGTACAAAAACAT